>DASZMK010000145.1:0-24035 GCA_035551855.1 Solirubrobacteraceae bacterium | reverse complement strand
CTTGCGCGCTGCAGCCAGCGATCGTCGGTTGCCGGCAGCCGTTCGACCCGCCACTGGTGGGCCCGGGCGCCAGCCTCGGCGATCCCGGCGACGCCCTGATAGCAGTCGTCGCACAGGACGAGGTGCGCCCCGGTCGCAAGCTGTCCGAGCACCGCGGCACAGGCCGCCATTCCAGACGCGAACGCCACCGCATCCCCACCCTCGAGGCCGCCGAGCATCGCCTCGAACGCCTGCCACCCCTCGGTTGCCTCGTTGCGGCTGTAGATCCGCTCGCCGCCCAGCACGTAGGTGGAGGCGGCGACGATCGGCGTGTTCAGGGGCGCCCCGGGCTCCGGATCCGGTCGCCCGGCCAGGATCGCCCACGTCTCCGGCTGGACCTCGTCGCGTCGCATCATGCATACGGTGACAAATCACGGACGCTCCGGCTGATCTGGCGCAAACGCGGGGCTGAGCGTGCGCGTGGTGCCAGATCATCCGGGCCGCGTTCGGTTTGGCGCGTGGTGCACGCCGAAATCCGGTGCAAAGGAACCGGAGTGTTCAGAGGTCCTGGGCCGGCGCTGGTCAGGTCAGGGTGGCCGGGAGGCCGAAACGCTCAAACGCGCCGGTCAGACGCCGCGGGTCCATCGGCTGCTCCGGGAACCGGACATAGGCCTCCGGGTCGGTGGCCTCGATCGTGCGGACGATGAACGCGGTCACGTCGCTGACGCGGTCACCCCGGAAGCTCAGCACGTTCAACGCGAACGGCAGGTAGGCGCCGGTGCCCTCGTCCCAGCTGTAGAAGGCAAGTGTCACCTGCCCGTTGGCCCGGGTGCGCACGCTCCGCCAGCGCCACGCACCGGACATCGAGGAGGCGGCGGCCCATCCGGCGATGCCGTCGCGCGTCCGGTACCAGGTGGCCAGCGGCGGCATCGAGAAGGTGGCGTCCTCGACGAGGAGGGCGGCGAACGCGTCCACGTCGCAGCGCTCCCATGCGTCCACGTAGCGATCGACGATCTCGCGCAGGCCGTCGTCGCCGAGGCCGCGCAGCGTCTCCTGCTGGCTCTGCTCCGGGACGCGCTCGTCGACCGCCGCCCGCGCGCGCTGCAGGGCGCTGTTGACCGATGCGACGGATGTCTCCAGCATCGCCGCGGCCTCCTTGGCCGAGAAGCCGAGCACCTCGCGCAGGATCAGGACCGCCCGCTGGTTGGGAGCCAGGTGCTGCAGGGCGGCGATGAAGGCGAGCTCGACCGCCTCACGCTGCTCGTAGCGCGCCTCCGGGGCGGCCAGTCCGTCCGCCAGGCCGAGGGCGTCGTCCGGATACGGCTCGAGCCAGGCCGACTCGGCGATCGGCATGCCCGGAGGCGTGTGGGGGTCGGCCGCCGGACCGTAGTCGATCGGCAGCACCCGCTTGGGGCGGCGGGCGATCTGGGTCAGGCAGCTGTTGGTGGCGATCGTGTACAGCCAAGAGCGCAGCGAGCTGCGGCCCTGGAACCCCTTCAGGCCCCGCCACGCTCGCAGCATCGTCTCCTGTAGCGCGTCGTCGGCGTCATACACCGACCCCAGCATCCGGTAGCAATGGGCGTGCAGCTCCCGGCGATAGGGCTCGACGAGCTCGGCGAAGCCCTCGTCGCCGGTGGAGGCGCCGGTGGAGGCGCCGGTTGAGGCGCCCGCGCTGCGCGCGCGCTCAGGCATCACTTCGGTCAGGGAGCTCGTTGTCCACATCAGCAGCTTAGACCCGCCGGCGGCCCGCAACTCATCGAAAGGCGATGAGTTTTCCCTCCCTCCGAGGTCATAGGTGGCGATGCGGGACCTCGATCCACGGCACGTCGTCCACCTGGAGCTCCACACGGCGGACCTCCGCGGAGCGCGCTCCTTCTACGCCGAGCTGTGCGGGTGGCAGCCGCGGCGGATCTGCACGCCGTTCGGCTCCTACCTGGCACTCGACTTCGGTACCGAGGTCGGCGGCGGGATCGTCGAGTGCCCCACGACACGACCGCTGTGGCTGCCCTACGTCGCGGTCACCTGCGTCGGCGCCGCGACGGAACGAGCTCGGAACCTCGGCGCCCGGGTCCTGCTCGAGCCGCACGAGGGCCCGGCCGGATGGCGCAGCGTCGTCGCGACCCCGGCAGCGGGCGAGATCGCGTTCTGGCAGGCAAAGCGCTGAGGCGCGGGAGCCGGCCAACGTTACGGAGGGCGCAGGAGCCGGCCACGGACGCCGGCCGCCGGCCCGCCCCCAGCCCGCGGGCCCGCCGCCAGCTCGGACCTGGGCGCCTGACGCAACGTGGAGTTGCGTAAGTCGCCCAGGTCCCGGAACGTCGGTGCAGCGGACCGGGGGTGCCGGCCGGGCCGGCCAGGCTCAGCTCTGCTCGACGATGAGCAGCGTGTGGCCATCCGGGTCGCGGAACCAGAACATCGGCGGGACCGGATCGCCCATGCGCATGATCTCCGGGTCGACGTCGACCCCACGCGCCTTCATCTCGGCGTAGGTGGCATCGATGTCGTCGGTCGTCAGGGCGATACCGGTCTGCGTCGGCTGCACCTGGTCGCCCGGCTGGGGCGGGGCCAGCGCGATCCCGGCCGTGCCGCTCGGCGGATAGACCTCGACCCAGCGATATCCGCCGCCGAACTCGGTGTCGGTGCGCTTCTCCAGGCCGAGCCGCTCGACGTAGAACTCGATCGACCGGTCCTGGTCGGCGACCGGCACCATCACGAGACTGAGCTCGCGAATCTTCGTGGCCGTCGTGCTCATCTGCTGACCTCCTGATGGTGGGTTGTGGTTGCTTGGACTCGTCCGGTCATGAGAACTCATCGCCGCACGTCGACGGTGAAGAAATCGCGAAAGTAGGGCGTGAGGAACTGCCCGGCGATGCCCGTCTGCCCCGGCACCAGCGGGACGGCCACCGGAGACCGGCCGTGGCGGGGGGCGTAGACGTAGCCGGCGACCCAGGCCGGGTTGATGTCCAGCTCCATCGCCCGAATCGCGCCCTTACCGGCCAGCGCCTCGGCGAGGGCGCGCACCGAGAGGTTGTGACCCGCCGCCCAGATGAGGTCGCCTCCGCTCGTGACCCCCAGCCCGGAGCGCGCGACGATCGGCTGCTCGTGCAGCGGATCGCCCCAGCAGACCTTGATGCAGGCGTCCACGGTGGGGGCGATGCGACCGCCGTCGATCAGGAGGCCGAGGTTCTGGCGCACCGACTCCACCGGACGCCCGGCCGCCGGCACGCTGACGCGCCAGCGGCCGATGTCGGCCCACCCGTCGCGGTAGACGACGACCGACGCCTTGCCGCGCCGCAGTGGCCATCCCACCCGTCCGTCCTCGACAAACCCGCCGGCTCCGTAGCCCTTCTGAAAGCCGCCGTTGAACCCGGTGACGACGACCCGCCGCTCGGCGCCACCGATCATGTCGCCGTAGCGCCAGCCGGACCCGCCCGGCTGCGAGCCGCCCGCGTGGAGCGCCAGCGCGGCGAGCCGCTGATCGATCCGGAGCAGGGTCACCGTGAACGCCCCGTCGTGATACGCCGGAACGCGTGAGATCCAGACGGCGATCTGACCGCGTACGGCGACCGCCGGCGTCCAGCCAAACACCCCGGAGCGCCTGACCGCGGGCAGCATCGCGATCAGCCGGACCCTCCGCGGACGCCTCTGCGGGGACGGCACGGGAGAGGAGGTCGTGGCGGACGTCGACGACGAGGTCGCCAGTCGCGGCGCCGAAGGGGGGTGGTGGGTCGCGGCGCAGCCGAGACAGGCCGCCGACGCGGCGGCGACAGCGCCGCACCGCCGGCCCGGCTTGCGGAAGCGTCTTTCCCCCACGGGTGTGAAAGGATGCCATCTGCACGAGCCAGGGCCAGGGAGGCACCAGCTGGGGCGCTCGTGCTCCAGCAAATCTGCGACAGAGAGGTGTGGGGAATGTTCCAGGTACGTCTCCCCGTAAGACTCGTGCGCGTCCTGACCGGCAGCGCGGCCGTGCTGGGCGGTCTCGCATGCGCCGGAACGGCTGCGGCGGCCCCCGGCCGGGCAGCCATCGCCGGCACGCATCCAAGTTGGGCGGTCACCGCGCCCGGCAAGCCGGCGCCGCCGGTCACCACCGGCGCGGTGAACCTGAGGGTCTACGTCGCCGGCCGGGCAGCCGGCCTGGCGTCGTACGCCAGATCCGTGTCCGACCCAGGCAGCGCCACCTACGGCGACTATCTGTCGCCCGCCCAGGTGCAGTCGCGCTTCGGCGCCACCGCCGCCCAGGTCCAGGCCGTGAAGGCGTGGCTGACCGGGGCCGGGCTCACCGTCACGAACACCACCGGCGGAGTCGGCGGATACGTGGCGGTGACCGGCACGATCGCCCAGGCCACCAAGGCCTTCGGCGTCGGCTTCGCCAGCTACACCGACCCCAACGGCAACGCCGCCCGGGCTCCACGGCAGGCCGCAACGGTCCCGAGCTCGCTGGCGGGCGCGGTCCTGGCGGTCTCCGGCCTCGACACGGGCTCGCACTTCATGCGTCCCCAGGACAAGCTCCCGCCGCCCGGCCCCAACTACTGGGTGGCACCGCCGACGTCTGACTTCTACGGCCAGAAGATCGCGACCAACGAGCCGACCGCGGGCGGGGCCCATCAGCCGTGGAACGTCACCGGCTACACGCCCCAGCAGATCCGGGGGGCCTACGGTGTCGACGGATCCGGCACGACCGGCCGCGGCCAGACGGTCGCGATCGTCGATGCCTACGCGTCGCCGACGATGCAGAACGACGCCAACCAGTTCGCCCAGGTCACCGGCAACCAGGCCTTCCGGCCCGGGCAGTACCAGCAGTTCCTCTCCCGCAAGTGGTCGTACACCGCGGCCGATCAGTGCGGTGCGTCCGGCTGGTACGGCGAGGAGACCCTGGATGTCGAATCCGTGCACGGCATGGCGCCGGACGCAAACGTCCACTACGTGGGCGCGGCGAGCTGCACCGATCAGGATCTGGCCGCCGCGGACGCCGCCATCGTCAACCAGCACCTGGCGAGCATCGTCAGCAACTCGTGGGGCGAGCCGGCCGACGTCGCGACGATCACCGGCGTGTTCGATCAGATCTTCCAGGCCGGCGCCGCGGAGGGGATCGGATTCCTCTTCTCCTCGGGCGACAGCGGCTACGAGGATCCCAGCGCGGAGGATCCGGCGTCGGACAAGATCCAGGTCGACTATCCGACGTCGAGCCCATGGGTGACGTCCGTCGGCGGCACGAGCGTGGCCATCGGCTCCCGCAACAACTACCAGTGGGAGACCTCGTGGGGCACCCTGAACGACCCGCTGGCGGCGAGCGGCACGGCCTGGACGTACACGCCTCCGCCGTCGTACAACGCCAGCACCTACGACGGCTCGAGCGGCGGCGGCGTCAGCACGGTCTACCCGCAGCCCTGGTATCAGCACGAGGTGGTGCCCTCGAGCCTCGCCACCGCGGTGCCGCAGGGCACGACGACGACGCCGATGCGCGCGGTGCCGGACGTCGCGGCGCTGGCCGATCCCAGCACCGGAATGCTCGTCGGTCAGACGACGCTGCAGCCGGACGGCAAGACGTACGCCTTCTCGCTGAGCCGGATCGGCGGAACGAGCGTGGCCTCCCCCACGTTCGCCGGCATCCAGGCCGACGCCCAGCAGGCTGCCGGCCAGGACCTGGGATTCGCCAACCCGGCGATCTACGCCCGGTCCGGAACCTCGGCGTTCCACGACGTGACCGACCATCCGCTCGGCGCCGGTGTGCAGCTCTACGAGGTCCGCAACAACTACACCGACCCGTACACCAAGGCGGGCCCGCTCGTCACCAACCTCCGGGAGCTGGGGGTCGACGGCGGGGGTGCGGCAGCGCTGCCGGCCACCCCGGGCTACGACGATGCGACCGGAGTGGGCTCTCCCAACCGGTACATCCAGTCGTTCGGCCGCCAGGGGCACCACCGGTAGACCTGACGACACGGCTGCGGCGGGGCGGCTGGGGGGCCGCCCCGCTCCAGCATGCCGCACGCGTCACCCGCGCCTCGTCAGCGCAGGGCGAAGTACAGGACGGAGGCGCTCAGCGCACCGAGCGGCGCCACCGCCGCGGTCACCACCCACTCAATGACCGCGCCGCCGACGTACCCCAGCGACGCCGCCGCCAGGCCGGCGGCCAGGCTGACGACGACGACCGCCAGCCCCACGAGCACGATCACGCCGAACACGGCCCACCCGTTGCCGGCGACGAGCTGCCGGCTTCGCTGGAACGCCGCGATCACGCCGGGACGTTCCAGCACGGTCACGGGCGCCACCACCGACCAGATGACGAGCAGGAACAGGCCGGGAATGATCAGGAACAGGAAGCCGATCGCCACCCCTATCGCGTACAGGACCGAGACTCCCATGAGCGGCAGGAGCACGGGCTCGACGCTCCGGAGCAGATCGGCGATGGAGTGGTCCCGCCGGCCGGTCTCGAGATCCTGCACGAGCTCGACGACCATCCCCTGATAGAGCACGTTCAGAGCCCAGAAGAGAATCGCGATGGCGATCGAGGCGCCGGGCACCACGAGGAGGACGACGAGCTGGAGGGCGAACAGGACCGCTGCCGTTCCGACCAGCACGACCGTCTGATCGCGATAGATCTCCCAGATGCGCGAGATCACGGACCCCGGGCTGATGCGTTGCACGCTCATGAGCTCCCTGTTGGCAGATGACGGTGCCCCCGGCTCGCCGGGGCCGGAAGCCGCCGCTGCCGGGCCGAATCGTAGCCGCACGAGCGGCGGCCGGTGGGAGGTAAGCGGCGCGCGGGGCGCTACCGCAGGATCAGATGGCTGTCGCCGAACTCATGCCACAGGTACCCGTGGCGCAGCGCCGCCCGGTAGGAGCCCTCCAGCAGCGATCCGCCGGCGACCGCGGCCAGCATCCGGAGATGGGAGGCCTCCGGCTCGTGCCAGCCGGTGATCAGGCCGTCGACGGCGTGCACACCGTATCCCGCGTCGATGACGAGACCCGTCCACCCCGCGCCCGCCGCAACGGTCCCGTCCGGACGCGCGACCGTCTCCAGCGCCCGGACGACCGTTGTCCCCACGGCGATCACCCGCGCGCCGGCCCGGCGTGTGCCGTTGACCAGCCGCGCCGTCGCGGCGGGAACGTCGTACTGCTCGGGAAATGGCGGCTCGTGGCGCTCCGGGGACGACACGCCGGCGTGCAGGACGACGGGGGCGACCGCGATGCCGCGGGCGACGAGGGCGGCGATCAGGCGGGGAGTGAACGGGCGCCCGGCGCTCGGCATCTCCGCGCTGCCGGGCGTCGTGGCGTAGACGTTCTGGTACGCCGCCAGCGGCCACTGGCGCGACACGTATCCGTAGCGGATCGGCTCGCCGTGGTACTCGAGCAGCTCCTCGACGGTGCCGAGCCCGTCGAAGCGCGCGAGCAGCAGCCGCGTGCTCGAGGCGTAGCGGGCGACCAGGGTCAGCCTCCCGTGGAGGCCCGGCAGCGCGATCCTCTCGCCGATGGTTCCGCGTGCAGGCTGCGATCCATCGGACGAGCGGAGCTCGACGACGCGCCAGGGCTCGTCGAGATCCGGCGCACGGGTGGCGACGTGGATGAGGACGCGGGCGCCGTCCGCGCGCCGGCCCGGGATGGCCGCGGCCAGGGTCGCCGAGACGTTGACGACGACCAGATCGCCGGCCGCCAGCAGGTCAGGCAGCTCGAAGAAGCGGGCATGGAAGATGGCGCCGTCGGACGCGTCGGCGACGAGCATCCGGACGCCGTCGCGATCGAGCCCTCGCTCCTCCGCCGGCGCGGTGGCCTCGAGGGCGGGAGGCAGCTCGAAGGCGAGCGCGCTCATCCGCTGTGGACCACCGGCAGCGAGCGCGCCTGATACCGGCCGCTCGGCAGGTCTGCGCCGATCAGCTCCAGCAGCCCCGGAACGCTCTCCTCCGGAAGCGGCCGGTCGGAGATGTCCTCGGTGGGGAAGGCGTCCTGGTGCATGCGCGTCCGCATGTCGCCCGGGTCAACGGCATAGACGCGCAGGTCCGGCCGCTCGGCCCCCAGGATGACGCTCAGCTGCTCGAGCGCCGCCTTCGATGACCCGTAGCCGCCCCACCCCGGATACGGCTCGACGGCGGCATCGGACGTGACGTTGAGAACGCAGGCGCCGACGGGCATCAGGGGGAGCGCGACCTGGGTGAGGGCCAGCGGCGCGAGCACGTTGACGGCGTAGACGCGCTCGAACTCGCCGAGCGGGTAGTCGCCGAGCTGCGGTTGCGGGCTTGGTCCGAGCAACGAGGCGTTGTTGACGAGCAGATCGAGCCTCTCGCCGGCGGCGGCGGCAAGAGCCTCGCGGTGCCAGTCGTTGGATACATCGCCGGGAATGGCGGTGATGTCGGTGATCCTTTCGAGGTCCACGGCCGCCCGTCGCAGGTCGGCGGCTCCGCGGGCGTCGAGCACGAGCCTCCATCCGCGGTGCGCGAGGGCGTGCGCCAGCGCCAGACCCAGTCCGCGTGAGGCTCCGGTGATGATGGCGGTGGACATGGCGCTCACGCTACGGCGTCGCCGGTCCCGGTTTACAGCGGTAATTGGTCCTAGGACCGCGTCGGCCGTCGTCAGCCGCCGGCGACGAGCCCGCGCCGGACGGCGAGCAGCGCCGCCTGGGTGCGGTCGGCAACGCCCAGTTTCGCCAGCAGATGGCCCACGTGCGTCTTGACCGTCTTCTCGGCGATCCCCAGCTCAAACGCGATCCGCTTGTTGGAATGGCCGGCGGCGATCAGCTCCAGGACCTCCCGCTCCCGCCGGGTCAGGTCGAGCGGCTCATCCGGCGCCGGAGCGGTGGCGGCGGACGGGTTCTCCCCGAGCCGGCGCAGCAGCCGCGCGGCGACGGTGGGGTCGATGACCGCTTCATCGGCGCACGCTCCGCGGACGGCCCGCGCCAGCTCGGCGGGAGCGACGTCCTTGAGCAGGTAGCCCGACGCCCCGGACTCGATCGCCGGCATCAGCCGCTCGTCGTCGAGAAAGCTTGTCAGCACGATCACGCGGCTGCCGGGAGCTCGCTCGCGCAGGGCGCGCATCGCCCCCACCCCGTCGAGGCCGGGCATGACGAGATCCATGAGGATGACGTCAGGGGCCAGGGCGACCGCGCGTCGCACCGCCTCCTCGCCGTCCGCCGCCTCGCCGATGACCTGCATGCCGTCCTGGAGCTGCAGGAAGGTGCGCAGCCCCTCGCGCACAACCGCGTGATCATCGACGATCAGCACGCGGATCGGATCAGCGGCCATCGGCGGGGACCTCCAGCCGGACGGCGGTGCCCGCCCCCGGGCGCGAGACGAGCTCCAGGCGCCCTCCCAGCTCCCGGGCGCGCTCCTCCATCGAGGTGAGGCCGAGATGGCGGGAACGCAGCTCCGGATCGGCCGGGTCAAACCCCCGCCCGTCGTCGACGACCTCCACTGTGACCGCGCCCTCGCCGCCGCGCAGGCGCACGCTGACGCTGCCGGCCGCCGAGTGCCGGACGGCATTGTGCAGAGCCTCCTCGGCGATGCGCAGGATCTCGGCGTCGCGACCCCGGTCGCCGCTGCCCTCGTCACCGTCGAGATCGAGCCGGACCTCGATCCCGTGGATCTGCTCGAGCATCGTCGCCTCCTGGCGCAGCGCGCCGGCCAGGCCATCTCGTTCGAGATCGGCCGGACGCAGCCCCAGGATGAGTGACCGCAGCTCCGCCAATGACTCCCGGGCCAGGTCACGGACCCGGTCGAGCGGCGCGCGAGCCTGATCCGGCGAGCGGTCCAGCAGGGTGGCCGCCGCCTCGGCGGCCAGGTTGAGGCTGAACAGCTTCTGGCTGACGGCATCGTGCAGCTCCAGCGCCAGGCGGTTGCGTTCGGAGAGGATCGACAGCTCGCGGCTGCGCTCGTACAGCCGGGCGTTGGTGATGGCGATCGCGGCATGGGCGGCCAGCACCTCAATCACCTCCCGGTCGTCCTCGTCGAAGCGGGATGCTCCCTCCTTCTCGGTGAGGTAGAACGCGCCGATCACCTCATCGCGGGCGATGATCGGCACCCCCAGGAAGGACCGCATGTCCGGGTGACCGCGGGGCCACCAACCGGCGAAGCGAGGATCGCGGTGGATGTCGTCGGTCAGATATGCGGTGTCGGCGTCGAGGATGGCGCCGAGCATCCCGTGCGTGCGCGGCAGCGGGCCCAGGGCCGCCACCAGCTCGTCGCTCATCCCCGCCACGAGAAAGCGCCGGAAGCGCCCTGACCCGTCAGGGATCCCGAGCGCCGCGTACCGGGCGCCGGCCAGCTCGCGGGCCGAGTCGACGAGGCGTTGGAGCACCTCGTCGACGGAGACCTCCGACGCCACGGCGAGGACGGCATCGCTGACCGCCTTCAACGCCGGAGTGACCCGCTCGGGCATGACCGACACCTTAGGGCTTTCATGTCTCCGTCCGTTGCTGTCGAACCGCGCCCAAGCCCACACACCGCCACGGTGCGACGACAGAGATGACGGACGCAGATGGACGGATCCGTGCGACGCACGCCGGAAGCCTGCCGCCGGCCCACGACCGACGCGCGGCGATGGCGCACATCGGCGGCCCTTTAGAGTTCGGCACGGACCAGCGCCGCTCCGGCGCTGAGCGCCCGGAGCTTGGCGAAGGCCTGCCGGCGGGGCAGGTACTTCATGCCGCAGTCCGGCGCGGGCACCAGGCGATCCGGAGCAACGTGCGCGAGCGCCGCGCGGATGCGGTCGGCGACACGCTCCGGCGTCTCCGCGCCCGGATCGCCGAGGTCGAGAACGCCGAGAATGACCACCTTGGGCGCCAGCTCGGCCAGCTGGCCGGTGTCAAGCCGCGGCTGGGCCGCCTCGACGGAGATCTGATCGGCGACGGTGTCGGCCAGCTCGCCGAGGAACTCGTACCGATGTGCGGGCTTGTCGCCGACGATCGCGGCGTAGCCGAAGCAGAGATGGACGGCGGTCGTGGCCGAGAGTCCCTGGAGGGCGCGGTTGATCGCCCGCACGGCGATCCGCCGGGCCCCGTCCGCATCGTTGCGCAGCCACGGCTCGTCGAGCTGGATGACATCGGCGCCGGCGGCCTCGAGCGCGTGCGCCTCATGGTTGACCGCCGCCGCCAGATCCATGACGAGCTCGTCCGGGTCGTCGTAGGCCTCGTTGGCCGCCTGCTGGGCCATCGTGAACGGCCCGGGCAGCGTGGCCTTGACCCCGCGGGTGGTGTGCCGGCGCAGGAACTCCAGGTCCGCCACCTCGACCGGGCCGCGCCAGCGCACCGGTCCGAGGACCCGCGGCACCACGCGTGTGTCGCCACCGCGCGTGTGGATGACCGCACCGTGCTCGCCGTCGACACCCTCCAGCGCGGTGGCAAATCGGTTGGAGTAGCTCTCACGGCGAATCTCGCCGTCGGTGATCGTATCGATCCCGGCCTCCTCCATCTCGCGGATCGCCAGCAGCGTGGCATCGTCCTGAGCCTCCTGAAGATGGGCCTCGTCGATGCGCCAGGCCCCCCGCACGCGCACCCGCGGCACCGAATGGTCGCCGAGCGCCAGGCGGTCGATCAGCCAGCCCGGCTGGGGGTAGCTGCCCACGACGGTCGTCTGGAGCGGTTGGCGGCAATCGGTCATCACCGGACTCTAGTGCGCACTAGCGGCGAGGGTGGCGGTCCGCCCCGGGCCGCGCCGGGGGCCGCGGCCTCTAGGTGCAGTTGATGTGGATCTGATGCAGCTGCCACTGGTCGCCGGCGCCGCCCGGCACCAGATCGACCGTCCCGGAGCAGTGCTGGATGCCGTTGTCGCGCACCGAGGTCGTCTGGACCGCCACCGTCGCCGCGTGGCTCGACCGGCTGATGACCTTCGCGCTGTTGAACGTGATGGAGCGGTCGCCCGCCTGGCCGGCCTGGAAGCTCCGGTAGCCGGCGAGTTGGGAGCGCAGCGCCGGGTCGGCCAGGGCCCAAGCGCTCGCGTAACGGTGGGCGGCGGCCGCCCCGTAGAACGCCTCCACCGCACCGACCGGGCTGCCGGCGGACTGCGGCGCCGGCGTTGCCGCGGCCGGAGGCGCAGGGGTCGCCGACGCGGCCGGCGAGCTGGTCACCGACGCCGACGTGGTGCTCGCAGAGTCAGGCGTCGTCGCGCCGCCGCCGTCCGCCGCGCCGGCTGCCTGCGTGGACGCGGTGCCGGCGCGACTCGCGGCCGCGGGGCGGCGCGTGTGTCCGGCCGCAGCCGGCCGGTGCGCCCGGCGGGACGCCGTCGTCCGTGGCGGCGCGTGGGAACCGGACCCGCTGGAGTTCAGGAGCACGGCGAGCACGATGACCGCCGCCAGGACCACGAGCAGCGCCGCGGCGAGCGCACCCGCCCGCGAACGCCGGCCGGCCACCTCCCGCGGGGCCGCGCGGTCCGTCCCGGCGTCCACGACGCGGGGCGGCGCAGCGGCGGCGGCCACCGCGTGACGCCGGGTCTGCGGCTCGGCCGGTGCGGCCGCGGCGAGTGGCGGGACCGGGGCGGTCGGCTCCGGGACCAGCGCGGCGCGCAGACGACCGACCAGCTCACCGGCGCTCCGGGGGCGGTCGGCGGGGTACCGGGACATCGCTCGCACGAGCAGATCGGCCGCGGCGGCCGGCGCCTGCGGCCAGGCGTTTCGCAGGTTCGGCGGAGACTGGGTCGAGATGGCGTGCGCGAGCGTCACCGGGTTGGTCTCGCCGCGCGCCTTCTCACCGGAGAGCACCTCGTAGGCCACCGCCGCCAGGGCGTAGATGTCGATGGCCGGAGTGGAGGGCGAATCCTCCAGCTGCTCGGGCGCCATGTAGCTGAGAGAGCCGAGGACAGAGCCGGCGGTGGTGATCCGTGTGCGGTCCGGGACGGACGCGATGCCCAGGTCAGCCACCTTCACCGTCCCGTCATCGCCGAGAAGGATGTTCGAGGGCTTGACGTCACGGTGGACGATTCCGCGCTCGTGGATGGCGTCAAGGCCGGCGGCCACCCCCTCGAGCACGCGCAGGGCGTCCGCCACCGGGAGCTTGTCGCGGCGGTTGAGCGCGTCGCGCAGCGTTCCCCCGGCGATGTACTCCATGACGATCACCAGATGTCCCTCGTCGGTGGTGACGACGTCATAGATGGAGACCAGGTTGGGATGGCTCAGCGACGCCCCGGCCAGCGCCTCGCGCCGCAGACGGGACAGGCCCCGCGGGTCGGCGGGGCCGCTCATGCGCTTCAGCGCCACCCGGCGGCCCAGCAGCGTGTCCTCGGCCAGATCGACCCGGGCCATTCCGCCGGAGCCGATCGTCGAGATGTATTGGTACCTGGCCAGTTCGCCGGTGGCGGCCACACGGACGGCATACCCGCGCAGGCCCCGGGAGCCACAGCGCTCCTTTTTTTTGATCAAATCCGCCGGGACGTGACCGCGGACTCATCGTCGAACATCGTCGCCCGCTCGGCCAGGAGCTGCAGCGCGCGCACCTCGTTGACCTCGTCGTCGCCTCCGTTGGCGAGCACGCCGAACGCCGCGGCGAACTCGGAGCGTCCATCGTCTGCACCAACCGATCGTGCGCGTAGATGACCGTCCCCAGGGTGACGTGCTCGCCGGGGGCCGTGTCGGCCCAGGCCTGCCCGGCCAGCTGCTGCGTGCTACGCGGATGGCCGCCGGTGGCGTCGAGCAGGTGGTCGAGGGCGTCCGTGTCGGCCGGCTTGCCCGTGTTTGCGAACCGCGACTCCAGGTACTCGTGGAACTCGTCGCGGCTGATCTCCGGCAGCCGCATCTTCACCGCTTCGCGGAGGACCGGCTCGCCGGAGCTCTCCAGCATCATCTGCAGCACGCCGCGGGTCGCCCCCGTGAGGAGCAGGGACACGGCCCCCCCGTCACCGGCGCCCGTCAGCGCCGCGCGGATGGTCGCGACCGGGTCTCCCGGGCAATGGCGCAGTCGCTGGAACTCGTCGAAGATCACGACGAGGTGGCCGGCGATCGCCCGCAGGACGGCGAGCTCGTGATGGAGCGCCTGGGCGTCCTGCTCCGGACTCACCGACCGGCCGCGGACCATCCCGTTGGTGACCCGGATGTCGAAGCCGAGCTCGGTCTGCGGCGTCCCCAGCCGTCGCTGCGCCGCGCGCCGCAGCCGCCTGTCCGATGCGACGTCATGGCGTCGTGGACGCATCCGACCACACCGGCAACGCTCACGACGCGCTCGAGGTTGACCCGGATCACGTCGAACGGCGGAGCGTCGGCTCCGTGCGGCCGGGCGAGCTCGAGCGCCAGCCGGTGGGTGAACGTCGTCGTACCCGTGTGCCGCGGGGCGAACAGCGCGACGTTCCTCCCCGCCTTCAACGTGAGCGCCATGGTGGTGGCGACGCCATCCATGCCGATGATCGTGGACGCATCATCGAGCGGGCGGTCCCAGATGAACGGGTTCAGCGCCGGCTCCACGGGTTGCGCCTCACCGCGTCTCGAGCTCAGCCGCGACCGTCGTCGGCGATGATCCGCGGGCTGTCGACGATGATCTGCCGCCGGCGCAGGGACACGAACAGGGGGTCCTCGTCCGCATAGGTCACAACGGTTGCGACCTCGCGCCTCAGGCGGATCGTCAGCCCGCGCGGCTCACCGTCGACGGCCTGCCCATCGACCTCGAGACGCGCGCCACCGATGCCGGCGTGCACGTCGAGCTGGAGCTCGGATCCGGCGCTGACGACGAGGGGGTGGCGCGACCCACCGTGCGTCGCCAGCGGCGTCAGGAGGTAGGCCTCGGTGTCCGGGCTCAGCAGCGCGCTGCCCGCCGCGAGTGAATACGCGCTGGAGCCGAGCGGCGTGCTGACGATGCAGCCGTCACCGGCCAGCCGGCTGAACAGGATCCCGTCGACGCGCGACGTCACGCGCACCTGACCGATGCCGCCGCGCACGATGGCGATGTCGTTGATCGCGAGCAGCGGGTCCGACCCAGGGAGAGTGATGGCCAGGGCCGGGAGCCGGCGAGGTTGCCACTCGCCCCGGGCGAAGCGCTCGAGCGCCTCGTCGAGGCCCTCGGCCTCGATCGCCGTCAGCACACCGAGGCTGCCGCAGGCGAGACCCAGCGCCGGGCGTCCGGCGCCAAACGCCGCCCGGATCGCCGCCAGCATCGTCCCGTCCCCTCCGATGGACACGATCAGATCGCAGTCGGCGGCCGCGCCCGGCTTGGCCACCACGCGCTCCTGGCCGGGGACGGGGATCTGGACCACGTCGACGCCATGCTGCTCAGCCCACCTGGTCAACGCCCGCAGCGGGCCGGTGATCGTCCGTGCCGGGTGGACGACCACGCCGAGGCGGCGGAGGGTGTGACCGGCCGTACCCTGCTCCTCCGGGGTCTGCGATGTCCGTGACATGGCCTGCACGCTACCGACACGCCCGCGGCTCAGCGACGCGCAGCCCCGACGCGCCCGCGGCGGCTCAGCGCCGGGAGTAGCGGAGGAACAGGTTCGCCTCGTGCTCGAGCGCCCAGACCAATCGGAGGGGCAGAAGCGCCGGCAGCCCGACGCCGGTGGTGATGCCGAGCTCGCCGCCACCGGCAAGCGCCGGCGCCAGCGTCAGGAACAGCTCGTCGACGAGATCCTCGGCCAGCATCGCGTTCAAGAGGGCCGGTCCGCCCTCGCACAGCAGCGAGCGCACCTCGTGATCGGCGCGCAGCGACCGCATGACGCCGCCCAGCCCGTCTCCGGCCGGGAGGTCGTGGCGGCTCACCTCGGCCTCGATCCGGGGCACCATCGCCTCCGGCGGCGCGTACAGGGCGATACGGGCACGAGCATCGGCGAACAGCGGAATCTCGAACGGGATGTGGCCGCTTCGGCTGATCACGACGGCCAGCGGCTGCGGCGGGCGTCCCTCGGCGACCCGGATGTCCGCCATCCGCGGATCGCGGACGAGCGGCCCGTAGCGCTCGACGGCGAGGGTCCCGGTGCCGGCGAGGACAGCGTCGACCTGCGTGCGCAGCAGATGGAACACCCGGCGGTCGCTCTCCCCGCCGAGCTGCGCCGTCCGCCCCTGGGCGGTGGCCTTGCCGTCGGCCGTGCTGACGAAGTTGGCGACGACGTACGGGCGACCGACGGGCGCTCGCTCGCCGAGGGCAAGGCCGGTGTACCGGCTCTCAGGGGAGACGTCCGGGCCCGGCGGAATGGCTTGCTGGAACCGCATCAGGCGGGGAAGCCTAGTGCCCAGCCCATGACCTCACCTCAGGAGACCTTCACCCAGCTCACGGGCGAGCTCGACTACTTCATGCTCGTCGTCACGACCCTCGCCGGCGACCGACGGGCGGGGTGCCTGGTCGGCTTCTCCACGCAGTGCAGCATCGATCCGCCACGCTTTCTCGTGTGCCTGTCCGACAAGAACCACACCACCCGTGTCGCCACGGAGGCCGTGGCACTGGCCGTCCACTTTCTGCCTGACACCGCCGACGAGCTGGCCGAGCTGTTCGGCTCGCAGACGGGGGACAGGGTCGACAAGTTCGCGCGGTGCCGGTGGCACACCGGGCCCGCCGGCCTGCCGATCCTCGACGCGTGCGGCCGGTGGTTCGCCGGCCACATTCTGGAGCGGCACCGGCTCGGCGACCACATCGGCTTCCTGCTGGAGCCGTTTGCCGCCGAGAAGCGCGATGACGGGGGCACCTTCGCCTTCCACCGGGCCAAGCGCCTGGAGCCGGGTCACGACGCCTGACACACTCACACCGACCCCAGCCGAACACCTTCGAGGAGCCAGCGATGTCCACATCCCCAGACGACTTCAACACCCGCGTCATCGAGGAGTTCCGGGCCAGCGACGGCCGCGTCGGCGGCCCGTTTGAGCAGATGCCGCTGCTGCTTCTGCACCACACCGGGGCCAGGTCCGGCACGGAGCGCGTCAATCCGCTCGCCTACCTGCGCGACGCCGACCGGTACGTCATCTTCGCCTCCAAGGGAGGCGCCCCCACCCACCCCGACTGGTACCACAACCTCAGAGCGCACCCTGAAGTGGCGATCGAGGTGGGGCCGGAGACGATGCGGGCCGTGGCGAGCGAGGCAACCGGCGATGAGCGGGATCGGCTGTTCCAGGCGCAGGTCGAGCGCTCCGAGCAGTTCGGCGAGTACGAGCGCAAGGCCGGCCGGGCGATCCCCGTTATCGTGCTGACGCCCGTCAGCTGAGCGCGACCGTCGTGCCGGTCTCGGCGGCGCGGCGCGCGGACTCGAGGACCCGCAGCGTTGTGACCGCGTCGGCCGGATCGACCGGCGGCTGTCCACCGGTGCGCAGCGCCTCCTCCAGAAGCGCGTAGAAGGCCGGCCAGCTACCCCGCTCGCTGCGGATGGGGATGCTGTAGTCGCCGGTCACCAGCCGCCCCCAGTGCGATTGAGGCTCGGCGCCCCACGCCTCTGCGATGTCCGGTCGCGACCCTGCGCGCAGACGGTCCTCCTGGGTGTCGAGCTGGGGAGCGACGTACGCCGCCTCGGTGCCGAGCACGCGCAACCGCGGCCCAGGCGCCGCCGTGATCGCCGACATGCGCAGATGGCTGAGCGTGCCGCCGGCGTGGTGCAGAGCGAGAAAGACGTCATCGTCGCTCGGCAGCCCACGCCGGGCATCGATCTCGGCGTACAGGTTAGTGCCGGGTCCGAACAGGACGAGCGCCTGATCGACGAGGTGGCTGCCGAGGTCCAGAAGCTGGCCCCCGCCGCGCTCGGGCGGCGTCGACTCGCGCCACGCACCGCGGGGCTCCGGCCGCCAGCGCTCGAAGCGCGACTCGTAACGGATGACGCGACCAAGCCGGCCCTCCGTCGTCAGGCGCGTGAGCGTCAGATGATCAGAGTCCCAGCGGCGGTTCTGGAACACCGTCAGCATCACGCCGGCATCACGAGCCTGAGCGACGAGCGCCTCCGCGTCCGCGGAGGAGGCCGCCATCGGCTTGTCGACGACGACGGCGATGCCGCGATCGATCGCTTCCGCGGCCAGTGGGACGTGGCTGTCGGTCGGTGTCGCCACCACGACGAGGTCATGACCGCCCAGCTCCCACAGCTCCTCGGGGCCGGTCGGCGTCCGGATGCCCGGATAGCGCTCGCCGGCGTGCGCCTGGCGCTGGGGATCTCCGGTGACGACGCTCGTCAGCCTCAGGCCCGGGGTGGCGTCGATCAGGGGTGCGTGGAAGACCCGGCCCGCCAGGCCGTAGCCGATGACCGCCACTCGCAGGTCCGTCACGCGTCCAGAATAGGCCGGGCCCCGGCCGTCCCGCCACCGGTCGCGCCCGGCAGCCGGTGCGGTGGCCCCCGGACCGTCCGCACGGCGCCACGGAGCGCGGGTCGAGTTCCGCCGTGCTCGACGCGGCGCCTTGCGCCGAACGGCTGGCAACGAAGGTGGGAGGGGGCGGTCTGTCGCGCGCGCGAGTCCGGGGCGTGCGCGCGACCTGCACAATGCGCCAAATCAGGATCCGGCTCGGCGATCTGGCGCGTCTTGGGGGCTATGCGTGCGCGTGGTGACAAATCGTCTGGGGACTTCCGTGATTTGGCGCGAGAGGCACGCTGAAAACCAGTGCAACGCTCCGGGGAGGCGGCGGAGGGGAGACGGGCGGAGCGCTCCCGGGAGGCGGCGGAGGGGAGACGGGCGGAGCGCTCCGGGGAGGCGGCGGAGGGCAGGCGGGCGGAGCTCCAGGCAGGCGGGCGGAGCACTCCGGGGCGCCGGTCCCGCTCCGCTCGTTGCCCCGTTGTACGCGCTCCGGGCTCCGCGAGCCGCTCTGCCAACATCAACACTGTGATGTTCAAGGTCCGCATCGCGGTGGCGCCGCAGCCCGGTGTGTCCTCGAGGGCAGGCATAGCCGGCTTTGCCGATGCCCTGGAGGCCAGCGGCTTCGACGGCATCTGGCTGTCGGACCTGCCGGTCGCGCCCGCCCTCGATCCGATGCTCGGCCTGGCCCTCGCCACCGGGCGAACCACCCGGCTGCGAATGGGCGCCAACATCGTGCCGCTGGGGCGCAATCCGTTTCTGCTGGCCAAGGAACTGGCACAGCTGGACCATCTCTCCGGCGGCCGGCTGTTGCTCAGCTTCGTCACCGGGCTCGCTCAGCCCGGAGAGCGGGAGGTCCTGGGGCTCGATGGCGCGAGCCGGGGCGCGGTGCTGGAGGAGGTGCTGGGCCTGATGCGCCGGTGGTGGGCCGGCGAGGCCGTCGACCACCACTCCGATCGCTGGTCGTTCACCTCGCTGCCGCCGGCGGCACGGCCGGTGCAGGATCCGCTCGAGGTCTGGCTGGGCGGGCGGGGGCCCAAGGCGCTGGAGCGAGTCGGCCGCATCGCGGATGGCTGGCTCGGCTCGCAGCTGACGCCGGCCGAGGCCGGTCCGGCCCGGGAACGCATCCAGGAGGCCGCGGCGCGGGCCGGACGGGAGGTCGACCCGGAGCACTTCGGGATGAGCATCCCGTACGCGCGCACCGAGCCGGCGCCGGAGGTCCTGGAGACGATCGGCGCGCGGCGGCCGGAGATCGACCCGCGGGCGCTCGTGCCCGTCGGTCGCGACGGCCTGCGCGAGTTCATCGGCGCATACGTGGACGCGGGCCTGTCGAAGTTCGTCGTCCGGCCGGCGGGTCACGTGGCCGAATGGGACGACGAGGCGGCCTGGCTGGCGGACGCGATCCTTGACCTGCAGACGTGACGGCGACGCCGGGCGGGCCGGGCGCCGGGAGAGGCTCAGTCCACGGCGGCTCGGTGCACCAGCTCTGAGGCCCCGTCGGCATCCAGGGGGCGGCCGAGCAGGAAGCCCTGGCCCAGGTCGCAGCCGAGGTCGACGAGCAGCTCGTGCTGCCCGGCCGTCTCGATGCCCTCGGCGACTGTCATCAGGCCGAGGTGGCGCCCCAGGGCGACCATTCCCGCCAGCAGCCCGTCGGCCTTGGGCTCCCCCGGCCCCAGCGCCTGCAGGAACGGCCGGGCGATCTTGAGCAGGTCGACCGGGAGCTGGGAGAGGCTGAGCAGCGACGAGTAACCGGTGCCGAAATCGTCGAGCGCGACGCGCACGCCGAGCTCCTTGACCGCGTGCAGCGACGCGAGCGCCCCGGGTGCATCCTCCAGCCGAGCGCTCTCGGTGACCTCCAGGATCAGCGCCGATGGTGGGAAGGCCCCGTCGATCGCGCGTTCCACCTGCGCCGCGAAGTCCGGCTGCTGCAGGTCGCGCATCGAGGTGTTGACGCAGACCGAGAGGGGCGCCTCCCGCCACCACTGGGCGAAACGGCGGCAGGCCGCCAGGAGCACCCACCGGTCGATTTCGACGATGAGGCCGGTCTCCTCGGCGACCGGGATGAACTCGAGGGGTGAGATCAGGCCGCGGACCGGATGGCGCCAGCGGACCAGGCACTCGAACGCGGCGATCGTGCCCGACCGGAGGTTGAACAGCGGCTGAAAGTGCAGCTCGAACTCCGCGCGCTCGACGGCGCGGCGCAGCTCGGAGTCCAGGCCGAGCCGCGTCAGGAGCGCCGTGTGCATGCTCGGCTGGAAGTGCTCGTACCGGCCCGTGCCGGCGCGCTTGGCGTGGTACATGGCGACATCGGCGTTGCGCACCAGCGTGTCGCCCTCCGCGTGGCCGGTGGCGATGCCGATGCTGACCCCGATGAAGACCTCATGGCCGTTGACGACGAACCGGCTCTGGAGCTCGCTGATCATGCGCCGGGCCACGGCGTCCGGGTCGGAGCTCTCGGCCAGGAGGACGGCGAACTCGTCGCCGCCGAGGCGCGCGCACACGTCGCCGTCGCGCACACACCGCTCCAGCCGTTCGGCGACCGCGATCAGCAGCTGATCGCCGACGATGTGCCCGAGTGAGTCGTTGACGAGCTTGAACCGGTCCAGATCGACGAACAGGACCGCCACCGGACGTCCGCTGCGATGGGCGTGTGCGAGCCGGTGCTCGAGACGGTCGAGCAACAGCACGCGGTTGCCCAGCCCGGTCAGGGGGTCCGTGTACGCCTGCAATGCGCCATGGCTCGCGCGGGCGACGGCGACCGCGACCGCCACGTGCTGCGCGTACGCCGCCAGGAGATCACGGTCGCGCCGGGTCCAGCGGCGGCCCGGCGTCTGCGAGCCGACGACGAGCGCCCCCACCACCTGGCCGCGCTCCCGGATCGGTACGCCCATGACGGCGTGGGTGCCGGGCGGGGCCATCCGCGAGGCGCTCTCGGTCTGACTCTGGCCCTCGACCGCCACCATCGTGCCGGTGGCGATCGTCCGGCCACTCACGCCCTCGCTGATCGGGGAGCGCTGGCGCCAGCGCTCACCCGGCCCGGGGGCGGGCTGCGATGCCACGGCGACCATCCACGCCGGGTCGTCGCGGTCGACGAACCGGAGGGCACCGCTGTCGCCGGCGAGAAGACCTGTCGCCCCCTGAACGACCGCCTGGTGGATGAGCTCCGGCGCGACCTGCTCGGACACCAGGCGCTGCACACGGGAGACGGCGGCGATCAGCGGCGCCTCCCAGTCACGGGCAGCCGCATCCGCCTCGCCTGACGCTCCACGAGCCATATTGCTCTGATCATCGGAGCGACCGTGGGCTCGCTTGAGGCGCCCGTGTCAGCGCGCGGACGCATGACCGGACGCCGGGGGGCGATCCGCCGTCGCCGGGAACGCCGGCTGTCGGCGATCGGCCGTCGCCGGGGACGCCGGCTGTCCGGCGCAAGGTGGCCTGCAGGCAAAAAGCGGACTGCCGCCGGCCGCGGCGAACTACCCGCCTGAGCACGTGTTTTGCCACCGGCGCGGTGGCCCAGATCCCCCCATCCGGCACTCTAAGATCTCCCCATCGCCTCACCTCACCGCATGATCCGCGGCCTCAGGCGCAATCCCCCCGGCGCCGCGCCGGCGCCCGTTCAGCCGGTCGATCCCAATGGCGTGTTCGACGCGGGGGTGCGACTCGAGCGGCGCGACGATCTGCCGGCCGCCGAGGAGGCCTTCGGCGCCGCGGACAGGCTGGGCCATGCCGGCGCCGCCGTCAAGCTCGGGGTGCTCCTGGAGGAGCGCGATGATCTCGCCGGCGCCGAGCAGGCGTTTCGCCGCGCCGACGACCGGGGCGACGCAACGGGCGCCTTTCACCTGGCCTGGCTGCTCCAGGAGCGCGGAGACCTCACCGGTGCCGAGGAGGCCTACCGGCGGGCAGAACTGCGCGGCCATCGGGCCGCCGGAGCCAACCTGCGCGTGCTGTTGACCAAGCGCGCCGCCCTCCCAACGCCACCGCTTGCCCGTGGCCGGCCCTCCTCCGCTCCCTCGCCCCCCACCCGGACCCCGGAGGCACCGCCGCCGGCCGCGACACCAGCCGCACCGGCCGCGGGCGCGACGAATGGGGAGCCTGAGACGGCGATCCACTCCACCCCGGCAACGGCGGCCGGCGCCGGCGCCGCGGCGCCGCGGCCCCACGGTCAGCGCGGCCTGCTGCGTCGCACGGCGAGCGTCGTGCTTCCGGTGGCGGCGTTCGCCGTCGCCTTCCTCATCGGCGACGCGACCAAGCGCCCCGCTCCCTCTCAGCCGCACCCGGCACCCGCGGCGAACGTCAGCCACTCCACCGTCACGCTGTCGAGGGTCGCCCCCGTTCCGCGGCCGGCGAAGCTGGTCGTCAAGCCGCCCAAGGCTGCCAAGCCGCCCGCGACCGCGACGACCGCGGCGACGCTCGGCGCCACCTCATTGCACCGAGTGACCCCGGCGCCCTCGGTCTATCGCGTGTCGGTCCCACGCCGCGGGCCTCCGGCGACGGCAACGCGGCCGGCAAGCGGAACGATGGCGTCTCCGTCGAGCAGGACCACGACCGCGACCACGCCGAGCGACAACACGCCGAGCGGCGGCCGGGCCGTCGACGGGACCAACGGCGGCGGCACGTCTGTGGGCAGCGCCGGCAGCACCACCACGAGCACCACCACCACCGTCCCCGGCGGCTGAGCGAGGCTTCAGCCGATCCTGTAGCCCAGAGCGCGTAACTGCGCGTACACGGCTCCGAGCGCGCGTGACGATCTGGAGATCTGAGCGTCGGCACGCTGATAGGCCCCCGGATCCTGCTTGAGAGCGGCCGATGCCAGCCCCCGGTAGGCATCGGCGTTCATCCTCAGCGCGGCCTCCAGCGGCTGGTTGGCGACGCTGACGCTGAGCGACGTGATGTGGTGCGCCGCACTCGCCGCCCGGTCGTCCGCCGCCGCCAGCCGGTCGGCTGCCGCCGCTCTGACCTTCACGTCGCTCGATCTCAACCCCCTGCCCGCCGCCGCGCGCGCGGCGTTGAGCTGTCCCAGGATCCGATTGAGCTCAAACGCGTAGCCGGCGTCCGGGACGAGCGACATGACCCGCCCCAGAGTCACCTTCATCGTGCCGAGCACCCGCTCGCAGCTGCTCGTGAACAAGTCGCTGCGTTTGCTCGCCGAGCACAGGGCGGTAATCGTGCCGTTCGTCGTCGGCAGGACGTAGATGGACTCCGACGCGGTCTGCCCGCTGGGCACCAGATCGAGATACCGGTAGAAGGCGGATCCTCCGAGGGTGACGATCTGCGGGCTGGGCGCGGACGGCAGCGCCGAGCGCAGGTCCGCCGGGAGGGTGCCGGGAGCTGCGGGATGAGCGGTCCCCACCACCAGCGTCTCGCCTGAAGCCTGCCGCGGCCCGAGCGCCAGCGTCCCCTGCAACGACACCCGGGAGACGACAGGCGCCGTCGTCCGGCCCCAATCGGACGGGTACCTGAGGCTGAAGTTGGCGGCGGCGGCACGACCCGTCAGCGGCGACGGCGACGCCTTGGTCCCGGTGCTCCCGTAATGGGCGAACACGAAACCCGCGGCCGCTGCGATGAACACTGTGCTCGTGAGCGTGCGCATGACGGTTCGCATTGCGCCGCAGAATAAAGCGCCGGGTGGCCGGAGCCGCAGTCGTGCTCAACGGACGACCGTTGCTCCGGTTTCCAGCGTGCGCCCCGCGCGACTAGTGCGGCGTTCCGAAAGTCCTTTGATGTTCTGGCGAGTGGCTGGGCGTGGCTGGGTGCGTCCGTCGACCTTCCCAGTACCGGGCGTACACGGATGCCGACCGACGCGGTTCAGCCGCGTCCAGACGCCGTCAGAGCGCAAAGGGATTTCGAGAACGGCGCACTAGCCGCTCTTGCCCTCGTCGCCGACGTCGGCGCCCGCGTACTCGAGC
>DASZMK010000144.1:0-15080 GCA_035551855.1 Solirubrobacteraceae bacterium | reverse complement strand
GACAGCGGCCGCTAGTCGAGCGCGCGGCCCTTGCGCAGGAGCTCGATGTAGCCGGCGATCCGGCGCCGGCGCGCCTCCGGGGTCTTGACGTGGTGCAGCCGGTAGAGGAACGCGTACCGGCGCATCACGGTCAGCGTCTCGAAGAAGGCCTTAGCGCCCGGCTCGGCGTCGAGCGCCTCGCGGAAGTCGTCCGGCACCGTCGCCCGGCTCGGCGGCTCATAGGCCGCCTCCCATCGTCCATCCAGCTGAGCTGAGGCGATGTGGGCATGGCCGGAGGCTCGCATGCGACCGGCGGCGATCAGCCGCTCTGCCGTCTCGCGGTTGACCTGCGACCACTTGCTGCGGGGCCCGCGGGGGGTGAAGCGCTGCAGGTAGTAGGTCTCGTCCATCCTGCGCACCTGGCCGTCGATCCAGCCGAAGCAGATCGCCACGTCAAGAGCCTCGGCATGGCTGACCGTCGTCGCGCCCCCGCCGCGCTTGGCGAACTTGAGCCAGACGCCGCTCGACGCGGCGTGGTCCTCCAGCCATTGCTCCCACTCGGCCTCCGAGGCGCATTCGACCATTGGCAGCTCCGGCCGCGGGCGGGCGGCCGCGCCGGCGCGGCGATCCGGAGACCTGGAGGGCATGGCCTGATGGTGACAGCGTTGAGCCGCCGAGGCCGCGAAGGGGTGCCCCGCCGGGCCAGAAGCCTGGCGACCGGCCGGCGCCACGGCACGTCCGGACGTGACGCGGCACGCGCTATAGTCGGCCGCCGCCGTTCCGGCGTCCAACCAACTCGTCACCATGCCAAGCCAACCGCGCCTCTACGACCTGATGCTCGTCCTCACCACGACGGTGGAGGAGGATCGCCGGGCCAAGATCCTGTCCGACGTCGAGTCGCAGATCACCGCTGCCGGCGGCACCGTGGAGCGCCAGGACGACTGGCACACCCGGCCGCTGGCCTACGAGATCCGGCATCTCAAGGACGGCGAGTACCACCTGCTGCAGTTCACCGGGCCGGCGTCGCTGCTGGAGGCGCTGTCGCACAGCCTCCGCATCGACGATGCGGTGCTGCGCTTCCGGATCATCAAGGTCCTGCCCGGGACTCCGGCGCCGCCGGAGTCCCCGCCGCCCGTCCTGGCCGCCGCCCAGGCCACCCCGCCGCCCACCGAGGGCTAGCCCACCGCGGCGTAGTCCCGGCGACGCCGCGGTGACCGCGGCGTAGTCCCGGCGAAGCCGCGCCCACCGGGGCATACCCCCGGGCGCGCCGCGTCCGCCATCCGCCGATCGCGGGTCGGCCCGCCGTCCTTGCAGAACCGTCACGTTCCTGGCGTGCCCGTGCCTCAAGTGGAGAGATTCATCCAATTTCCGCCGTCGTGTCCGGGTTGCCGTCTGCCACGCCCATAGACTCGATCGCAAGCTTCCAACGTCTGAGAAAGGAGCCAGTGCAATGGCTGGAGGCAACATCAATCGGGTGGTTCTCACCGGGAATCTCACGCGCGATCCTGAGCTTCGCTCGATTCCGTCGAGCGGTAACTCGGTGTGCTCGTTGCGCATCGCCTGCAACGGCCGGCGCAAGAACAACGAGACCAACCAGTGGGAGGATCAGCCCAACTACTTCGATGTCACCGTCTGGGGCGCGCAGGGCGAGAACTGCGCCAAGTACCTCAGCAAGGGTCGCGGGGTCGCGATCGACGGGCGGCTGCAGTGGCGGGAGTTCACCGACCGGGAGGGCAACAAGCGCCAGGCCGTGGATATAGTCGCCGAGAGCGTGCAGTTCCTCGCCGGGCGTGATGACGCTGGTAACGGGAACGGGTTCTCGAGCAGCGCGCGCGCAAGCGAGAGCGACGTTCCCATCGATACCGGCGACTTCGAACGCACCCCCGTGGGGGCCGGAGCCGACGAGGACATCCCGTTCTAGACGACGGGAAACGAGCAAGCACGCTAGGCTGATCTCCGTGGCAAAGCAACGCAGAAGGCCGGTACGCCGGCGCGACCGCAAGGGCGGGCCGACATCGACCCGCCGCAAGTCGTGCCCGTACTGCCGTGAAAAGGTCGAGCAGGTCGACTACAAGGACATCTCCATGCTGCGCCGGTTCATCTCGGACCGGGGCAAGATCCGCTCGCGCCGCATCACGGGCGCGTGCCGCCGGCATCAGAGCCAGGTGGCGCGCGCGGTCAAGCGGGCGCGTGAGCTCGCGCTGCTGCCGTACGTGGCCGAGGGGAGCGAGCACCGCGGCGGCCGCGGTGATCGCGACCGCGACCGCGACCGCGATCGGTAGCCGGAGAGAGGCGATGCCGCAGGCGATCCTCCTCCAAGACGTCGAGGCGCTCGGTGAGCGCGGGACCGTGGTCGACGTGTCGGCCGGATACCTGCGCAATTATCTGCAGCCGCGCAAGCTCGCCGAGCCGGCGACCGCGTCGTCGATCAAGGTGGCTCAGCGCCGGCAGGAGGATGCCGAGCGGGCGCAGCGTGAGGCCCAGGCGCGTTCCCAGGAGAGTGCCGCTGTCCTCGGCCGCACGGTGCTGACGATCACGCAGCAGGCCGGAGACGATGGGCGGCTGTTTGGTTCGGTGACGACTCAGGACATCGCGGACGCCATCCGTGACGCCCGGGGGATCCGGATCGACCGCCGCAAGGTCCACCTGGAGGAGCCGATTCGCAACGTCGGCACCTACATGGTGGTGGTTGAGGTCGCCGACGATGTGACCGCGGCGGTCAAGACCATGGTCGTCGCCGCCTAGCGTCGCTGCTGGGTCCCGGGGCGGGCCGATCGCCCCCGGCGCACCGGGGGTTGACTCAGGGACGAACTGCGGCGGTCATTCGCCGGAGTGCGCCTGGAACGGGACCCCGCCCCGGTCCCCCAGCGGCCGCCGGCGACACACAGCGGTCCTGACGTGCCTCCTCCCTCCGTCGGCTTGGTCGAGCGAGGCGCAGGCGGCGGCGCGGAGCGCTGCATCGCAGGGCAGCGGTAGCGCGCCCCGGCCGGAGCCCGGGTGGCCAACTCGTTTACCGGACGATGGAAACCCTCGCTGCTTGCGGGATCGATCCCGGCCTGGCCGCCGCCGCCGGACCTATGCTGATTTGCCCCCATGAGCGCCGTTCAGAACATCGCCGTTCCGCCCCACAACCTGGAGGCCGAGAAGTCGGTCCTGGGCGCGGTGCTGCTCGACGAGCGGCACCTGCACGCGCTGCTGGTGGAGGAGCAACTGAGGCCGGAGCACTTCTACCGTGAGCAGCACGGCGCCATCTTCGCGGCGATGCTGGAGCTGTACGAGGGCGACAACAAGATTGACCATCTGACGGTCTCGGAGAGGCTGCGCCAGCACGGCAAGCTGGACGAGGTCGGCGGTGCTGCCGTCATCGACGAGCTGGCCGGCTGGGTGCCGGCCGCCGGTCACGCCCGGGAGTACGGGCGAATCGTGCATGACAACGCCAAGCTGCGGGCGCTGCTGACGACGTCGTACGAGATCCAGGCCAGCGTGCTGTCTCGGGAGGCTCCGGCGCGTGAGCTCGTCGAGCGGGCGGAGCGGTCGGTGCTGGAGGTGGCGACCGACGATCGCCAGAAGAAGATCCGGGCCATCGCCGACATCCTCCATGAGGAGACCGACAAGCTGCACCGCCTGTCGGTGTCCAAGACGGCGCTGACCGGGACGCCGTCCGGGTTCACGGACATCGACGAGAAGACCGGCGGCTTTCAGCCGGGGAATCTGATCGTGCTCGCCGCCCGGCCCTCGATGGGGAAGTCGGCCCTGGTCGCCAACGTCGCCGAGAACGCGGTGCTGGCGGGCCATGCCGTCGCGCTGTTCTCGCTGGAGATGTCCGAGTCCGAGCTCGCCCAGCGGTTCGTCGCCTCGCAGGCGCGCATCAAGGGCGAGGACCTCCGGCGCGGCAAGGTGCCTGAGTCCCGCTGGCCGAAGATCCTGGAGGCCTGCCAGCGGCTGTCGGATGCGCCCATGTTCGTCGACGACTCCAGCGACACCGGCGTGCTGGAGATCCGGGCCAAGTGCCGCCGGCTGCACAACCAGGTCGAGAGCGGCCTGGGGTTGATCATCGTCGACTACCTGCAGCTCATGCGCGCCGAGGGCCACATCGAGAGCCGCGTCGAGCAGGTGAGCCAGATGAGCCGTGGGCTCAAGGGCCTGGCCCGGGAGCTGGGGGTGCCGGTGATCGCCCTCTCCCAACTCAGCCGAGCCGTGGAGCAACGCGGACGGGACGACAAGAAGCCGATCCTCTCAGACCTCCGGGAGTCCGGCGCCATCGAGCAGGACGCCGACCTCGTGATGTTCATCTACCGCGACGAGTACTACAACCAGGACTCCGAACGCCCCGGCGAGGCCGACATCATCATCGCCAAGCACCGCAACGGTCCCATCGGCGAGGTCCGGCTCACGTTCCAGCGGGAGTACCCCAAGTTCGCCAACTACGCCGGAGACCGGTTCGAGCGATGACCGACTGCCCGTTTGATCTCTGCGACGGCTCGGGCTTCCGCTACGACCCGCAGACCAACACCAACTACGACTGCCGTTGCCGCCCCCAGCGGGTCGCGCGGGCGCGGGCCCGCAAGCTCTCCGCGGTGATTCCGCGCCGATACCGCGACGTCTCGTTCGACCGCCCCCCGGTGACCGAGATCAACCCGGCGATCGTCACCGCGACCCGCAGGTTCGCGCTGACCGTCGACAACCAGCTCGATGCCGGCCGCGGCCTGTGGTTCATGGGTCCGCCCGGGACCGGGAAAACGACGCTGGCGATGCTCGTCTCCAAGGCCGCCTCGGACGCCGGGAGGACCGTCGCCATCTACTCCCTGCCTCGGCTCCTCAACGAGATCCGGGACACGCACCGATCCGAGCGGTCACACATCGACCTGCTGGACCGGCTGACGGAGGTCGACCTGCTGCACATCGACGACGTCGGCGCGGAACGATCGACCGATTGGGTGCTGGAGGAGCTGTATTCGATCGTCAACGCGCGCTATGAGGAGAGGCGCTCGATCGTCATCACCACCAACATCCTGGACCGCGACGCCCTCTGCGAGCAGATCACCGCTCGGACGGTGTCGCGGCTGACCGAGATGTGCGACGAGCTGCCGCTCCTCGGTCACGATCACCGGATGGACCTCCGCACCGCCTGAACCTCCGGGACGTGTGGTCGAGCAAGGAGGCGCTCGCCAAGGCTCTGGGCGACGCGCTGCGCTACGACCCACGCCGGCTTGAGGCGCCGGTCGCCTGGGTCAACGGCGCCTGCGGCCCCTGGCGGGCGCGCCCGGTGCCCGCGCCGCCCGGCCACGTCGCCCGGGTCTGCTGGCGCTCGTCAGCCGGCAACTGACCGGCCGCCGTCCCCACGCCGGCGGGCGCAGCAGGCCAGCGCGCAGATCGGCCACCGCCGGCGCGAGCTGCTATCAGACGTAACCGGCCGGATTCCCGATGGGAGACAGATGCCCCCGGCCGCCCTACACTGGTCAGCGCCATGCCCGGAATCGTGATCGTCGGCGCCCAATGGGGTGACGAGGGAAAAGGAAAGATCACCGACCTGCTCGCCGAGCGAGCCGACGCCGTCGTGCGCTTTCAGGGGGGCAACAACGCCGGGCACACGATCGTCCGCGACGGCAAGACGTGGAAGCTGCACCTGATGCCGTCCGGGATCCTGCACCCGGACAAGCTCTGTGTGATCGGCAACGGCGTTGTCGTCGATCCCAAGGTGCTGACCGATGAGCTCGACGAGCTCCGCCGCCGTGGTGTCGACACCCGCGCGCTGCGGATCTCGGCCAACGCGCACCTGATCATGCCGTACCACATGATGCTCGACCACGCGGGCGAGGCGAAGCTCGGCAAGCTGGAGATCGGCACCACGCGGCGAGGCATCGGCCCGTGCTACGCCGACAAGGCGGCCCGCCTCGGCATCCGGGTGCAGGACCTGCTCGACGAGAAGATCCTCAAGAAGAAGATCGTGGCGGCCCTCGACCCCAA
Source organism: Solirubrobacteraceae bacterium (assembly GCA_035551855.1). GTDB lineage: Bacteria > Actinomycetota > Thermoleophilia > Solirubrobacterales > Solirubrobacteraceae > Palsa-465. Next base: position 9,134 of record DASZMK010000144.1, on the reverse strand, counting down.
GCGGCTGTCGCTGCGCCCGTACGCGAAGGATCCCCGCCTGGACCTGCAGTCGATGACCGACGAGTACCTGACCTACGGCCACGTCCTGGAGCCGTACATCGCCGATACCTCCCGGGTGGTCCTGCAGCGGCTGGACCAGGGGGAGACGGTCCTGTTCGAGGGCGCGCAGGGCGCGCTGCTCGACATCGACCACGGCACGTATCCGTTCGTGACGTCGTCAAACCCGGTGGCCGGGGCGGCCTGCATCGGCGCCGGCGTCGGCCCCAAGGACATCGACGAGGTGTGGGGGGTCACGAAGGCATACGGCACCCGGGTGGGGGCCGGCCCGTTCCCCACCGAGCTCGAGGGGCCGCTGGCCGACGAGCTGCGCGAGCGTGGAGGCGAATACGGCACCACCACGGGCCGGCCTCGGCGCGTGGGCTGGATCGACCTCGTGGCGCTGCGCTACGCGGCCCGGCTGAACTCGCTCACGGCGCTGGCGGTGACCAAGCTCGACGTGCTGTCCGGGCTTGATCCGATCCGGGTCTGCGTTCGCTATCGCGGCGCCGAGGGCGCTGAGTTCGACTACTTCCCGTACCACCAGACGGTCCTGCACCACGCGGCCGGCGAGTACATCGAGATGCCCGGGTTCACCGAGGATCTCAGCGAGTGCCGCTCCGAGCAGGACCTGCCGGAGGCCGCCCGCGACTACCTGCGCTTCATCGCCGACTTCGTGGGGGTGCCGATCGCGCTCATCGGCGTCGGCCCCGGGCGAGAGCAGGTCATCTGGACGGACGCCGGCGACGGGACGGCGGCCGCCAGGGGGGCGCAGGGTTGCGCCGCCCGTACCCCGGCCGTTCGCGCCGGCTGAGGGCGCGGCGGCCCCGGGTCAGCGCCAGCGCTCGAGCAGATCATCCTCGCCCACGCGCCGGACGGGGCGAGCCGGCACGCCCATCACGACCTCCCGCGCCGCCACGTCGCGACTGACCACGGCTCCGGCGGCGATGAACGCCTCCTCGCCGATCACCACTCCGGGGGTGAGGACGACACCGCCGCCGACGCGGCAGGCACGGCGCAGCACCGGCCCGGCCAGCGGCTCGCCACGGGAATGGCGGCCCATTGTGTCGTCGTTGGTGGTGGTGACTCCGGGACCGAGGAACACGTCGTCCTCCACGACGGACCCCGCGGTCACGTAGACGAGCGTCTGGATGGAGACGCGATCGCCGACGCGCGCCCCGAAGTCGACGGTCGAGCCCCGGCCCACGACGGTCCGGGCGCCGATGATGGCGCGCTCGCGCACCTGGGCCTGATCGCCGATGATCGCAGCGGAGCCCACGTGGGCTCCGGCGTAGAGAACGGCTCCACAGCAGATGGTCGCCCCGTCCTCGATGACGAGATCGCCCACCTCACCCTCGGCGCTGGAGCCGGGGCGCAGGCGCGGACGCTTGCCGAGCACAGCGGCGTTCTCGATCAGACAGCGCTCACCGACGACGGTGCCCGGATGAATGACGGCCCCGGCGGCCACCGTCGTGCCGGCCCCGACGTTCGCGCCGGCGTAGACGACCGCGCCGGGCTCGAGGGCAACGTCAGCCGCCAGCGTGGCGCCCGCCGAGACGAAGGCGCCGTCCTCGCGCAGGCGCGCCGGCTCAGACGTGCCCGGCAACGATCGCCTCTCCGCCGGCATCGAGCGACCGCTGCAGCTGCTCGAGGACGCGGACGACCCGCAGCCCGCTCACCCCGTCCGACTGCGGCGCACGGCCCGTGCGGACGCACTCCACGAAGTGCTCGCACTCGGCCCGGAGCGGCTCGACATTGGGAATCGGCGGCGAGAACGAGCCACCACTGCGGGTGATGTACTCGCCGTAACCGTGCGAGTCCTGATCGAAGCCCTTGTCGTAGACGGTCAGCTTGCGCTCCAGCGCCATGTCGTCGAACGTTGCCATCCGCCGCGAGCCGACGACGGTGAACCGGCGCTCCTTGTGTGGGTCAAGCCACGAGAGGTGGAGGTGGCCGATGAGGCCGGAGGGAAAGCGGAGAAAGCAGAACACGACGTCCTCGACCCCGGAGCGGACGTACGACTCCCCGTGCGCCACCAGCTCGGTCGGCTCCTCGTCGGCCAGGTACAGGAGGACGGAGACGTCATGAGCTCCGAGGCTCCAGAGCGCGTTCTCGTCGGCACGCAGCTTGCCCAGGTTCAGGCGGTTGCCGTAGATGTAGTAGATCTCCTCGCCCAGCTCACCGGCGTCGGTCAGCTCCTTGAGCTTGCGAACGCCCGGGTGGTACTCGAGCAGGTGTCCGACCATGAGCACGCGATCCGCCGCTGCCGCCGCGTCGACGGCTCGCTCGGCGTCGACGGCCGACAGCGCCAGCGGCTTCTCGACGAAGCAGTGCTTCCCCGCCCCCAGCGTCCGCACGGCGAGGTCGGCGTGGGTGGGGACCGGCGTCGCGAGGACGACGGCGTCAAGCGACGGATCGGCGAGCAGCTCATCGATGTCGGCCACCGGCGCAGCCTGGGGAAACAGGCGCAGCAGGCGCTCACGCGCCGACGGGTCGGCGTCGCAGAGGTAGGCCACCTCACATCCGGAGATGGCGGAGAAGTTGCGGGCGAGGTTCGGCCCCCAGTAGCCGAGGCCCACGACGCCCACGCGGAGGGGTTGCTCGCTCATCGACGCCGCATACTCACTCACTCGAGCAGTCTAAGCGCGTCGACGACGCGTTCGCCGGCGTGTCCGTCTCCGTACAGCGGCGGAGCCGTCGCCGGGGTCGGACGGTCGAGCGCCGCGACCACGGCATCGAGGTCGAGATCGACGAGGACGTTCCAGCCGAGCTCCACGGTCTCGGTCCACTCCGTGTTGGCGCGCATCGTGATGCACGGGACCTGCGCCAGGTAGGCCTCCTTCTGCAGACCACCGGAGTCGGTCAGCACCGCCTGGGCGTGGCAGAGCAGGGCGGTCAGCTCGAAGTAGCCAAGGGGCTCGGTGAGCGTCACCCGCGGCGCGTTCTCGAGGCGCCCCAGCAGGTCCGCCGCTCGCAGCCGTGCGGTCGTCCGCGGATGCAGCGGCAGCAGCACCGGCACCGGGACGCCCGTGAGGAGATCCACCAGCCGCGCCAGCCGCTGCGGATCGTCGACGTTGCCGGCGCGGTGGGCGGTCGCCAGAACGTACTCGCCGGGCGTCGCGCCGTGCGTCTCCACCAAGTCGCGGCGCTCGCGCGCCCGGGGCTGGATGGACAGGGCGATGTCGACCATCACGTCCCCCACCAGCTCGGTGCGCCCGGCCACCGCCTCGCGGCGCAGATTCGTCATCGCCACGTCGGTCGAGCAGAGCAGCAACGCGCTCGCGTGGTCCACGAGAACGCGGTTGAGCTCCTCGGGCATCGTCCGATCGAAGGAGCGCATCCCGGCCTCGACGTGAGCGACCGGGACGCCCGCCTGCGCCCCCGCCAGAGCGCCCGCGAGCGTTGAGTTGGTGTCGCCGTAGACGAGCACCGCGTCAGGACGCACCGAGTCGAGGATCGGCTCCAGGGCGGCGAGCATCCGCGACGTCTGCGAGGTGGACGAGCCGAGCGCGACGCCCAGCTCGCGGTCCGGCGCGGGCAGCCCCAGCTCGGCGAAGAACACGGCGGAGAGACGGTCATCGAAGTGCTGGCCGGTGTGCACCAGGACCTCGTCGTGCACCCGGCGCAGATGGGGCGAAACGGCGGCCGCCTTGATGAACTGGGGACGGTTGCCGATCACGGTGAGGACCTTCATGCCCGGCGTCTCCTGGATGCGTGCTGCCGGGCGCTCAGGCGCCGAGCTGCGCCTGGATCCGCTCTGCCACGACCTCACTCGCGCGCTCGCTGATCGGCCCTGGGGCATCGAAGGTGTGATCGTCGACGGCGGCCACGGGCTCGACCTCGCGGGTGGTCGACGCCAGGAAGGCCTCGTCGGCGGTGTAGAGCTCCTCCAGCGTGCACGGTTGCTCGCGGGCACCGGTGACGTCGATGACGAGCCGGCGCGTGATCGAGGCGAGAATGTGCTCGTCCAGGGGCGGCGTCAGGAGCTGCCCGTCTTTGACCCAGAAGATCGAGCTCGTCGGTGCTTCGAGCACCCGCCCGTGCGGGGTGACGAGGAGCGCCTCGTCGAAGCCCTGTTCCTGGGCCAGACGGGTGGCGAGCATGTTCGCCGCGTAGGACAGCGACTTCACCCCATCGAGGATCCGCGTCGGCGAGTAGGTCACCGACATCAGCCGGGCCCGCTCCGGCGCAACCGCCATCGGCTCGGTCATGAGCAGTCGCCGGCCGCCCCGCGTGACCATGATCCGCAGGCACTCGTGGTCCGGGCCGCTCCCGGCGCGCGCGAGCAGCCGGTGGGCGTCGGCCCGCACCGCCTCCAGATCAAGCGGGAGACGCAGATTTGCTGCGGAGCGCTCCATTCGAGCCAGGTGCTCGTCGAACGCGTACGGCGTGCCGTCGTAGACGCGGATCACCTCGAAGACGCCGTCGCCGCGGACCAGGCCGTCGTCGGTGACCGGAATCGCCGCCTCCCCGGCGGCCATGATCTCGCCGTCGACCGAGGCCAGGGATGTCGGTCCGGTGTGGGTCATCGGGGCAAGAGTAGACCGGACGCGCTACTGCCGGCGCGCCGCCCACTCCGGCCGTGTCCACACCTCGGCGAGACGCACGATGGTCGCCGCGGCCGCCGCCATGTCGTGCACGGAGGCCCACTCGCGGACCGAGTGGTACTCGTGGCCGCCGGTGAAGATGTTCGGTGTGGGCAGCCCCATCTCGCTCAGCCGGGAGCCATCGGTCCCGCCGCGAATGGGGAGGCGCACCGGTTGCAGCCCCTCCGCGGCGATCGCGGCCTCGGCAGCGTCGACGACATGCGGCACCGGGTCGAGATACTCACGCATGTTGCGGTACTGACGCCGGACATCGAGCTGCAGCTCCGCGCCCGGCGCCTGCTCGACCACGCGGCGGGCCGTGCGCTCGAACAGGGCCAGATGCTCGGCCAGCAGCTCCTCGTCGAAGTCTCGGACGATGGCGCGGATCTCGGCCTCGGCGGCGGTCCCGGTCAGCGCGTACGGATGGATGAAGCCCTCTCGACCGGCCGTTGTCGCCGGCGTCAGACGATCCGACGGGAGCCGCGCGACGACATCGGCGGCGAGGCGGAGCGCGCTGACGAGCTTGCCCGTGGCATGCCCGGGATGGACGTCCACGCCCCGGATGGACGCGATCACCTCACAAGCCGCGAACGTCTCGTCCTGGTACTCGCCGATCTCCGAGCCATCGATCGTGTAGGCGCACGCTGCGCCGAAGCGCTCGATGTCGAACAGCGTCGCCCCCTCGCCGATCTCCTCGTCTGGCGTGAACGAGATCCGCAGCGGCGGCCGGGGAAGCTCCGGATGCGCCGCGAGATGGGCGACTGCCGCGACGATCTCGGCGACGCCCGCCTTGTCGTCAGCACCGAGTAGCGTGTCGCCGCTGCCGGTGACGATGTCGTGGCCGCGCTTGGCCGCGAGCTCGGGCATCGCCTCCGGATCGAGGCGCGTGCCGGACCGCGGCAGCTCGATGACGGCGCCGTCGTAGTCGGCGTGGAGGATTGGCTCCACTCCGGCTCCGGGCGCGTCCGGGCTGGTGTCCATATGGGCGATCAGGCCGATCGCCCGGCCGTCGCCACCTCCGTTGGGGGCCGTCCCCGGAAGGGTCGCCGTCACGTATCCGTTCTCGTCGAGCGCGACGTCGCCGAGGCCGGCCTGCTCGAGCTCGGCCACGAGAACCCGCGCCAGCTCCAGCTGCCCGGGTGTGCTCGGCGACCGCGTCCGCTCGCGCGCCGCCTGGGTGTCGATGCGCACGTAGCGCTGAAACCGGCGCAGCACGTCCGGCGCGAGCGCCGCGGCCAGATCGGATGTGAAGGGGGCGACCATGGGTGCAGTATCCCAGCCAGGCGCGTCCCGGGCTGGTTGGCGCCGACGGCGACGGGGTATCTCAAAATCACCCGGTTTGTCAACCAAAGGAGGGGTTTAATGCTCCTGGCTCTTGCCATCATCCTGCTCATCGTGGCGATTGCGGGCGGCGTGATCATTCACCCGGTGCTGTTCGTGCTCGCGCTCGTCGCGCTCGTGATGTTCTTCAGCGATCGGCGTCGTGGGGTGCGGCTGTAGCAGCGCCTGACCGACAGCGCGCGACGCTTGACGCCGTCTGGAGCGGGTAGGCCGCGGATCATGGAGTCACCCAAGCTTCAGTGGAGCGCCGCCGAGGTGAGCGAGGGGGTGCTCACCGTTGCGATTGACGGCGACCGTCCCAAGGCCTGGAAGAACGGGTTCGAGCAGGTGGTGACGCCGCTCGGTGGCGGCCAGTGGGGTGAGGGCGTCTGCAAGCCCGGCAAGGCCCGTGCCTCCGGCGTGGCCGACGGCAGAGAGGACCGTCTGCATCACTACCCGGAGGGAGTGATGCAGGAAGCCAACGCCGCCTTCGACACAACCGATGGGCGGGACGAGCGCGACGATGGCGGACCGGGCGACTCCGACCAGGACGGTGCCGATAATTCCGACGCACGGATGACCGAGCGCTTTCGGAACCTGGGCGCATGATGTTGTTCGGACCCGGCGCCGCGCCTCCGGGCGCCGGGACGCAGGACGACCGGACCTGATGGCCGGGACGGCCGGCGTGGGTACCAGCCGCCGGGCGCGGCTGAGACGCTCGGACTGCTCCGGGCCAGGGATACGGCGCGTCCGGCGCGGGCGCGGCTTTCAATATCTCGACCCCGCGGGCGAGCGGCTGCGGAACCCAGAGGGCCTCCTCCGGATCAAGCAGCTCGCGATCCCGCCGGCCTGGGAGGAGGTCTGGATCTGCCCGGATCCGCTCGGCCACCTGCAGGCGACCGGCGTCGATGCGGCCGGACGCAAGCAGTACCTGTACCACGCGCGCTGGCGCGAGATGCGCGACCGTGAGAAGTTCGAGCACATGGTCCGGTTCGCCGAGGTTCTGCCACGCCTGCGCCGACGTGTGCTGACCGTGCTGCGCGCCAGCGAGGAGCTGGACGCCGAGCGAGTGCTGGCGTGCGCCGTGCGTCTGCTCGACATCGGCCTGTTCCGGATCGGAAGCGAGGAATACGCCGACGACGAGGGCGGTGTCGGCCTGGCGACCGTGCACAAGCAGAACATCACCGTGCGCGATGACGACGTGATCTTCGACTACCCGGCCAAGAGCGGCGTCCGGCGCGTGCAGGCGGTGCAGGATCCGCCGGTGGTGGACGTCGTCCGGGCGCTGAGGCGGCGCCGGTCCGGCGGGGATCAGCTGCTGGCCTACCGGGAGCGAGGCCGCTGGCACAGCGTCCGCTCCGACCAGATCAGCGATTACCTGAAGTCGCTGATCGGCCCGGACTACACGGCCAAGGATTTCCGGACCTGGAACGCGACCGTGCTGGCAGCCGTCTCGCTCGCCGCCGACGGTCGCGACGCGACCACCAGGAGCGCGCGCAAGCGGGCGATCGACGGAGCGGTGCGGGGTGTCGCAGAGGTGCTTGGCAACACACCCGCCGTCGCCCGGCGCTCCTACATCGATCCGCGAGTGTTCGACCGCTACCTGTCCGGCTGGACGATCGGCGGTGAGCTTGACCGGATCGGCTCGCCGGAGGGTCCAGACGACCGCCGCCGCAGCCGGCTGGAGCGAGCAGTCCTCGATCTCCTCCACGACGACCGGCGGTCCGCGGCGGTCGAGCGATCGCTCCCACGCGCCGCCTGAGCCCGCGCGGAGATCTGACAGTCGGATGCCGGGGCTCCCGGCAGGCTGTGATACAACACCGCTGTCTGCGACCTGGGAGGTCAGATGGCGGCACCAGCCACGCCCGCCATGGTTGTCAGCTCGCAAGAGCTGTTCAATCGCTGGTTCGTGCATCGGGACGTGCGTGACCGGGATGCGCTGATTGAGCGCTTCCTGCCGCTGGCGCGCAAGCTGGCGCACCGGTACTCGGGGTCCAACGAACCGCACGACGATCTTGTCCAGGTCGCCAGCCTGGGGTTGCTCAAGGCGGTCGAACGCTTCGATCCCACCCGCGGTTTCGCCTTCACGTCGTTTGCCGTCCCGACGATCGTCGGCGAGCTCAAGCGCTACTTCCGCGACAGCGCCTGGGCGCTGCACGTGGATCGCAGCGCCCAGGAGCTGGCCCGGCGCGTCGTCGACGGCCGCCGCGACGTCGGCGTGCGCCAGGGCCGGTCGCCGACCGTCCCGGAGCTCGCCCAGTACCTCGAGTGCAGCGAGGAACAGGTGCTCGACGGGCTGCAGACCGCCGAGGCCTTCGACACCATCTCGCTCGATGCTCCCCGGAGCACGACCGACTCGGACACCGAGAACCGGCTGGAGACGCTCGGCGGCGACGACACGCGCCTTGATCTCGTCGACGCCCAGACGACGATCTTCGCCGCCGCCCAGCACCTGCCACAGCGCGAGCGGCAGATTCTCTACCTCCGGTTCGGTGAGGACCTGACACAGGCCGAGATCGCCCGGCGGGTGGGCGTGTCCCAGATGCAGGTCTCGCGGCTGCTTCGGCGGTCGGTGCAGCGCCTGCGGGATCTGACGGCTGACCGGGTCTGACAGGGGTGCATGTGTGTGGGGCGGGCTCCGGTCCAAAGGTGGTGGGCTGTTGCAAAAGTTCGTGTTTGGCACGGTCTCGGCACGGTTGGCGTGAAAGGCGCATCGAAGGGGACGGTGACCGGCGGTCCGGGCGCGGTGCCGGGGGTCCGTGGTCGCTGCACCGGATTTCGGCGTGCACCGTGCGCCAAATCGCGGATCGCTGAGATGATTTGGCACCACGTGCAGGCTCAGCCACCAAAACGCGCCAGATCTCCAGGCGTTCGCCGGATTTGGCGCGTGGTGCATGGCCGACGGGCGCGCGGGGCATAGTCGGCGGCCCTGGGTCCGGCCGGCGAGGTAGCGGCCGTCCCTTCTTCGTCGCCGGAAGTTCGTGTTTTGGCACGGTCTCGGCCCGGTTGACGTGAAACGGCGCATCGAAGGGGAGGTGACCGGCGGTCCGGGCGCGGTGCCGGCGTACGTGGTCGCCGCACCGGATTTCGGCGTGCACCCGAGGCTGTTGCGTAATTCTGTCCGCCTCGTTTAACAGAATTCTGGGCTATGGCTCAGAACTTTTTGTCGTGTGACCGTGATCAGGTGATGTT
>DASZMK010000143.1:0-21636 GCA_035551855.1 Solirubrobacteraceae bacterium | reverse complement strand
GACAGCGGCGACTCAAAGCGGACCTCCTGCAGGTAGTACGGCAGCAGCAGGAACGAGCCGAACACCGCGATCACCATCAGCGCCAGCGAGATCGAGGACGCGGAGAACACCCGATTGGAGAACAGTTGCAGGTCGATCAGCGGGTGCTTGGATCGCCGCGCGTGCCACACGAACGTCGCCAGCAGCACGACGCCGATCGCCATCGGGATCAGCACCTTGCCCTGGCCGAAGCCGCCGGGGTTGGACTCGGCCAGCCCGTAGATCAGGAGCGCCACCCCGGGGGAGGCGAGCAACAGGTCGATGAAGTCGAGGCGCTCCCCGGGCTCGCCGACGTCCTGGTCAAGCACGACGTACGCGTAGATCATCGCGATCGCGCCCAGCGGCGCGTTGATGAAGAAGATCCAGCGCCAGGAGACGTCCGAGACCAGCCAGCCGCCGAGCACGGGGCCGAGGATCGGCGCGACCATCATCGGCACGCCGAGGATCGCCATCACGCGCCCAATGCGATTCGGCCCCGCGGCCTTGGTCAGGATCGTCATGCCGGCGGGCATGATCATCCCGCCGCCGAGGCCCTGGAGGACGCGGAACACGATGATGGAGGCGGACGACCACGCCAGGCCGGACAGCGCCGAACCCACCAGGAACAGGGCGATGGAGATCATGTACAGCCGCTTGGTGCCGAAACGGTCGGCGATCCACCCGCTCAGCGGGATCACCGTAGCCAGGGCCAGGGTGTAGCCCGTCGCCACCCACTGAATCGTGGGGAGGGTGGTGTGAAACTTGGACGCCAGCGTGTTGATCGCGACGTTGACGACCGTGGTGTCGAGGATCGACATGATCGCCCCCAACACGACGACCGATGCCACGATCAGCAGAGCGCGGTCGATCGGCGGAGCCTCCGCCGATTCGGGAACCCAGGTCGGAGCGGCGGCGGGATCCGTCTCGGTGGAGCTCATCGCCCCGCGACGTTACCAGCCGCCCCTCCCCCATCCAGGACCCGCGAACGGGCGATCCGGGTCCTGGAGATGTATGAGCTGCGCGGCAAATGTCCGGCCCAGCGACGATGGAGCGCTGGCCGCTGATCGCCAGTCCGGCCCCGGTCTCAGAAGTCACCGAACGGACAGGCGCTGGGCGAGCAGGTCACGGAGTTCGGCGGCGTTGCGCACCGAGTAGTCGCGGTAGCAGTTGTTCAGGAGGAGGTGGGTTTCCCGCGCCTCCTCGACGTGCTCGAGGATCGGCTCCGCCAGCTCCTCCAGCTCCCGGCGCGAATACAGGTACCGGAACCGCTCGGCCGCCGTGGGGGCGCCACTGGACCACGTGTCGTCCGCCCGGCCGTGGAAGCGCACGACGAACAGCTCCGGGTTGGTGACGGCGAACAGCCGCGGGAGACCGGATACCGGCGGCGCATCGACGCCGACGAACACCAATCCGTGCTCCTCCAGGAGGCCCAGCGTCCGTTTGCGGTCGCGCTCCTCGGCCAGCCACCGCGGCGAGCGGAACTCGACGGCGATCCGGTAGTCCGGCAGCCGCGCCCGGAGAACCTCGAGCTCGGCGCGGTTGTCCCGCCGGGGGCCGAACCAGGGCGGGTACTGGAACAGGATCGTTCCCAGTCGGCCCGCCTCGTGCAGCGGTCGCAGCGCGTCCCCAAACCGACGCCAGGCCTCGGTCAGTGCCTCTGCGCTGAGATGGCTGGCGTAGACGTTGCGCTTCTCCAGGACGTCCGGGGGCAGCTGCTCACGGATGTCGGACCACAGGCTCTGCAGCCTGGTCGGATGCCCGGTCAGGAGCGAGTACGCCTTGACGTCGAAACGGAAGCCCGGCGGCGTGCGCTCCGCCCACAGGTGCGCCTGGCGTTCGCTCGGGGGGGCGTAGTAGGTCGAGTCGACCTCCGTCAGCGGGAAGTGACCGGCATAGAAGCGGAGTCGCTCCTCGGCGGTCATCGTCCGCCGCGGATACCAGTCGGCGTCCTTGACCAGGGTGCGGTCGGTCCACGAGCAGCTTCCGGTCAGGACGCGATGTCGATCGATCTCGACCCACGGGCCGATCTTAGGCCCGGCGCTCATGGCTGTTCGTCGGTCGGCGCCATGGCCAGAGATTCCCACACGGGCGCCCGGCAACGTGAAACACTCGGAGCTTCTGCTCCAACTCCTGAGGGGGAACGTCGCATGGCAGAGAGCGTCTATCGCGTCACCGAGGTCGTCGGCGTAAGCAGCGAGTCATGGGAGGCAGCGGCGCGCGCGGCGGTCGAGACCGCCGCCAAGAGCGTTCGTGAGCTGCGCATCGCCGAGGTCGTGCGACAGGACCTGACGATCCAGGACGGAAGCGTCTTGAACTACCGCGTCCGCCTGGGGATCTCGTTCAAGTACGACCCGGAGTAGCGCGACTGACACGGGGGCGAGGCGCCCCGGGGGCTGCGTCCTGCGCTCAGCGATCCTCGGGCTCAGGTGGAGGAGGGGCGGACGCTTCCATGTCGGCAGCCACCGCGCCGAGCCTTAGCCGGTTCGCCGCCGGACGATCGTTTCCTGCGATCAGCTCCTACGCCCGGCCAGGGCGATCGTCAACCCCACGCCGATCATCGCCAGGCCGCCGGCTCCGCCGACGAGCTCGAGTCGCTGCGGGGACCGGGCGAACCACCTCCGGACCGCACTCGCCGTCACCGCCCACAGGCTGTCGGAGCACAGGCCGATCGCGATCGAGGCGAGCGCCAGGACCAGCATCTGGATCTGCACGTGACCGCGGCCCCGGTCGACGAACTGCGGCAGCACCGCCCCGAACAGGATCAGCGCCTTCGGATTGGTGACGCCGACGAGGAATCCTTCGCGCGCCGCCGAGCGGCGGCGGGGAGCGGCGGCCGCCGCGCCGAATGCCGTCGCCAGCCCCTTTCGCCGGCGGATCGCTGCCACCCCCAGCCAGATGAGGTACACGGCCCCGGCCAGCTTCAGCGAGGTGAAGACCGCCGCCGAGCGCTGCACGACGGCTCCGATCCCGACGGCCACGCACACCGCGACCACGTAGTTGCCGGCCGCGTTGCCGCACACCGGCGACAGCGCCGTCCGCCGTCCGTAGGCCAGCGCGCGGCCGATCACGAACACGACGCTCGGCCCCGGGATGACGATCAGCACGAACGATGCGATCGCATAGTCCAACAGGCGCCCGGACGAGATCACCCCTGGGACTATCGCATGCGGCGAGCCCGCGTCAGCCGCCGCCCGGTCGGCCCGCGCCCACCTGCCATCCCCCCAGCCCGGGGAATCGATCCGGTCCCGTGGGGCGCGCTCGGAACTGCGCCGAGATGCGGCCCACCGCCAGGAGCTTGGCCGGCGGCGTCGCGGGGGCGAAGATCCATTCGTCCGCCGGGGGGCTGGCCGTCAGCAGCCACCGGTCCCCGGGAGACCAGCTGACCGAGCTCAGCGGTTGGCGGATGCTGAACACCACCTGCGGTGGATGGCTCAGGCCCGCGCGGGTGGCCGCAAGGACGCCCAGGCTCCCCTGCCCTTCCCGCGTGAACGCGACCGCGAGCCGGAGTCCGACGTGTGCAAAGGCGGCGCCCGTGACGTGCTCTCCGCGGGCCACCGGACCGGCGGCGAGGAGCCGGCCATCAGCGTCATACAGGCTGAGCCGGTTCCGCGACACGACCACCAGGCGCGTTCCGCCCGGGGACCAGATCAGCTGCCTCGGCCACCCGGAGACGCGGATCCGCCACAGCCGAGCGCCGGTGTCGGCGTCAGCGAGCTCCACGGCTCCCCGCGCATCGACGAACGCGATCCGGTGCCTGAGCCCCGTACGCGGCTGCCAGGCCGGGGCGACCGGCGCCACGACGGCGCGCAGCCGGTGGTCGCCGGTGCCGTCGCCGGCGATCACCCAGAGTGCGTGACCGGCGAGGTAGGCGATCCGATAGCCGTCGGGCGACCAGCGGGCGACCGAGACCGGACCGTCGGCCGCGACCGTCCACTGCACCGCCCCCCGTGGAGCGAGCGCCGCCAGATCGGTGCCACGCCACGCGATCAGGTACAGGGCGTGTGGTGACCAGGCGGCCGCCGTGTAGGCACCGAGATAGGTACGGCGCCCGGCGGCGCCGACGATCCACGGACCGCCGGCTGCGTTGACGAGCAGTCGCCCCCCTCCGGGAAGCCCGCCGAGCGTCGGCCGGGCCCGCGGCGGCGCGGCTTCACCGATCGCGGCGCGCAGCCACCGGGTCAACGACCCTCGCGGCCGGCCGGCGGCCGCCAGGACGCCGCCGGTCAGCAGCACCACGCAGGCGAGCGCCGGCACGGCCGCTCTCCGGCGGACCCGCCGCCGGCGCGCAGGCCCGGGATGGCAGACGCGGCGCACCGCCTGCCAGGCGCGTCGCTCCGCCTCCCGGGATATGTCCGGATCAACCGCCAGCAGGCGCTGGCGCAGATCGTTCTCCGTCATCGCGACGGCTCCCGCTCCAGTTGTTCACTCAGCTTGTCCAGTCCCCGCCGCAGACGCGAGTTGACGGTGCCGCGCGGGACGTCCAGGGCCCGGGCGATCTCTCCCGGCGACAGATCGTGGACGTAGCGCATCACGATCACCGCGCGATGATCCGGGGCCAGCTCTGACAGGGCCAGGAGGAGGTCCTCGGTCTCCTCCGGGAGCGGGCCGGGATCGTCCGGGACGTCCGGTAGCGCACCCCCGCACACCTCGCGCCGCGCGGTCCGCCGGCGCGTCCAGTCGATCGCACGGTTGACGACGATCCGGTGCAGCCACGGGCCGAACGGCCGGCGCCGATCGAACCGGTCCAGGGAGCGCACCGCGGCCAGAAATGCCTCCTGCGCAACGTCCTCGGCGGCGGCGGCATCGAGACAGACCAGATAGGCCGCGCGATGCGCAGCCCGCCAGTGGCGGCGAAACAGTGACTCCAGTGCCGCCTCGGATCCCTCCCGAGCCGCGCGGACCAGTGCCGCATCAGAGTGAGCGCGGTCGGTCACCTCCTCCTCGCGAGTTGGCCCATCGAACGGTATACGTCCCAGCGAGGGCGATCGGTCCGTCCCGTGCATGGCGTCGGAGACACTGTGGTCCTCCGTCGGAGCAGATGCAACTCCGCGCGCGGGCCGCGCAGACCGCCACCGGCCGCCGGTCATCCACGGCTACGAGGTTGTGCTCGACCGGTACCGCGTCACTGGGTGATCCACAGGACGAGGGCGGTGAGCGCAGGGGCGCCGACCGAGACGAACAGCATCAGCCAGATGATCCACCTCACCAGCGGATCGTCCGGCAGGATCTTCCGATCGCCTCGCGGCGCCATTCCGTCTAGGGGAGCCGGATGTCCCGCGTGGCGGCCGCCTGTCGCTCGTCGTCCGTCAGCTCGCTGGGCCGGACCGGCGTGATGAGTGACCAGTGGTTGCCGACCGGGCACCGATGCAGCCGCCACCCGCCAAGCCGAAGCGACTTGACCGAGGCAGCCGGCAACCAGATCGTCGTGAACAGGTGGCCCCGGCGGCAGCGGACGACGACATTGCCACCGAGGCGGTAGCCGCGCCGCCACAGCGGCACGACCTCCGTCAGCAGCCCGGCCGCGATCAGGAGCGCACGCCGAATGTTCCGGCGCCGTCCCTGGCGCGGGCTACCGCGGCGACGCCGCATCATCCGTCATCACCTGGGCGCCCGAGGATGCCGTTGCCTGTTCCCACTGCCTCGTAATCCTTGCACGAAATGAGCCCCGTTTCCGGCCGGCTTCCCCCGGCTCCTGGTCATACACACCGGATTCCGGCTTGCTCTTCACCAGCACGTCGACGCGCTATATCCGGCGGTGGCTGCCGCGGTGACCGACGGGTCTTCACACCGCAGTTCGGTACGCACCGGTACCGCACCCGGGGCGTTTTCGATAGCCGCCCCGGGGTACGAGGTACGCACGAACTCGGTTCTAATCCGGAGGTTGGTGGGATGGCCAAAGATGTTCAAGACACTGTGCGCGACGTCTTACGCGCAATCGAAGGTGTCGGCGGTGGCAGCAACGGGAAGTCGCGCGGTTCCGCCAGCGGATTGTCCGGGATGAAGGGAATCGCGGCGGGTGCCGGCGCGGCAGCCCTCGCTCCCCTGGCGGTCAAGGGCGCCGGCCGTCTGGCCAGGTCGCTCAACGCAGAGGGAGTGGACGACATCGTGCACGCCCCGCAGCATGCGCTGCAGAACGCAACGGAGAAACTCGGCGACCACGTCGGCAGCGGCATCGGCGACAAGGTCAGCGAGAAGGTGGATGAGGCCGGGGGCCCCAGCGGGATGTTGAAGGACACCATCAAGGGCGCGTTGCCGTTCGGTGGCGGGGGCGGCGGCGGCAACAACAAGGGCGGCGCGGAGGGCGTCGGCAAGGGACGCCGGATGCCCGTCCAGCAGAGCGTCGACATCGGCATCGCGCTCGAGACGGTCTACAACCAGTTCACCCAGTACGAGACGTGGCCGACCTTCATGCACCGGGTCACGCGCGTCACCCAGGAGGACCCGTGCACGGTCTCCTTCGCCGTGAAGATCTGGGGGAAGACAAAGGAGTTCACCGCCAAGGTCGAGACCCAGCGCCCGGATGAGCGGGTCAAGTGGCGCGCGAGTCAGGGCATGACCAACGTCGGTGTGGTCACCTTCCACGAACTCGCACCGAACCTGACGCGCGTACTCGTGGACATGGACGTGCAACCGGGCGGGATGGTGGAGAAGATGGCTCGCGGCATGCGCCACGTCAAGCGGGCGGTCCGAGGCGATCTGCACCGGTTCAAGGCCTTCATCGAGATGGCGGAGCATGAGACCGGTGCCTGGCGCGGCATCATCGAGGACGGTGAGCTCGTCGAGGACCACGATCCGAGCTACGACGAAGCACGGGAATACGCCGACCTTGATGAGCTGGCCGGGGGGGACGAGCAGGGCGACGAGGACGACGAGGACGACGAGGCGAAGGACCAGAAGGACGAGCAGGAGGAGGATGAGGAGGAGCAGCCGCGCGCCCGGCGGAGCCGGGGACAGCGAAGCCAGTCACGGTCGAGCAACGGCTCAGACCCCGGTTCCAGTCGCGGACGCAGCTCCGGTCGGGGTCGCAGCGCTGCTGCCAGCAGCTCCGGCGGCCAGTCGCGCAGCAGCAGCTCGCGCAGCCGCAGTGGTGGCTCGGGCGGATCGTCTCGGAGCCGGGCAACCACGTCACGCAGTTCATCATCCGGTGGCCGGGGCGGACGCCGGCAGAGCAGCTCACGCAACAGCCAGAGCGACTAGCGGGAGGAGCTGCGATGCCCATCGACATGCGACGGCCGCTTCGCGCGGCCATTGAAGCCGCGCTCGACGAGGTCCTCGCCGATCCGCCCAAGAAGCGCCGCGGCGGAACGGGCAGGGCGGTGCTGATCGGTGCCGGCCTCGCCACCGCCGGTCGTCTCGTCGTTGGTGGGCGCGGCCGCGACATGCTCGAGTCGATCCAGCAGCGGCTGCCTGATCTGGGGCAGTCGCGCCTGGACGACGACGAGCGCGACGAGGACGAGGAGTTCGACGAGGACGCGGCCGAACCGGAGGACGAGGCCGAGCCCGACGAAGAGGCCGACGAGGACTTCGACGCCGAACCGGAGGACGAGGCCGACGAGGATCTCGATGCCGCGGCCGAGGACGGCCCGGAGAGCGAGTCCGACGAGGACACCGCCGAGGATGATGCAGACGAGCCGGAGGGCGACGCCGAGGATGACGCAGACGAGCCGGAGGACGACGCCGAGGAAGCCGAGCCTGAGGCGGAGGCAAATGAAGACGCCGAGGAGGCTTCGGCCGACGATGCGCGGGAGAAGCCGCGGCGCCGGTCGCGTGGTCGCACCACAACGCGGAGCCGCCGGTGAGCGTGCAAGTGAATAGTCCTGCAAAACCCGGGTACCCCATCAATTGCGTTCACACGTCTTGCGCCGCCACGGCGGAGAACCTGAGCACTGAACCCACGGGAGGTAGACATGTCCGCGACCAGTCCGCGCGGAAGTTCGAGTCGTTCCAGATCGTCCGGGGCTTCGTCATCTGACGGGTCCGATACGCCCAGCGCCGGCTCCAAAGCGTCCACGAGTGGACGCTCGGCAGGCTCGCGCTCGAGCCGTGGATCCAGCGGCGGCGCGGGCTCGAGCAGCGGCCGGTCCAGCAGCGGCCGGTCCGGCAGCGGCCGTTCGAGCGGCGGCTCCGGCAGCAGCGGCCGTTCGAGCAGCGGTTCCAGCAGCGGCGGGTCGAGCAGCGGTCGGTCGAGCAGCGGTCGGTCGAGCAGCGGTACCAGCAGTGGTCGCGCGCGTTCGGCGAGCGGCTCCAGCAGCGGCCGGTCTACCAGCGGCCGTTCGAGCGGCAGCTCCGGCAGCAGCGGCCGTTCGAGCAGCGGTTCCAGCAGTGGTCGCGCGCGTCCGGCGAGCGGCTCCAGCAGCGGCGCGGGTCGAACCGGGTCGGCCGGTCGTCGTTCTTCGTCAGGATCGACGAGCGGACGGGGTTCGTCCTCCGGCGGTCGCACACGTGCATCCTCGGCGGGCACCGAGCGCACGCCGTCCTCCGCATCGCGCGAATCCTCGTCGCCTGAGAAGGCCGCCGGGAGCAATGGTCGCGGCGACGCCGGACGGTCCCGGAGCGCGGTGCGGGGAGCGATCACCAACGTCATTCTGCCGATGGCGAGTGCCGCGGCCGGCGTCGCCGGTGGCGTGGTGTTGGGTCGCACGACGCTGCAGCGAAACCGCAAGATCCTCGGCATCCCGGTTCCCGGGAGCAAGGTCGACCTCAGTGACATGAGCAAGCAGATCGGTGAGGCCGGGCGGCAGTTCGGCAAGCTCGCCGGCGAGGTCCGCGCTGCTCGCGAGAAGGCCGAGAAGATCAGCAAGGCGATCGGCTGAGGTCGACGGATGGCTCAGACGGCCACGCGCACTCGCAAGTCCGCGACGAGCAGGGGCGACTCGCCGGTCAAGACAGGATCCGCTGGCCGGTCGCGACCGGCCAACGGCGCCTCGCCGGCGAGGCACCCCGGTGCCGCGCGATCGAACGGGCGCAGCCACAACGGTGCGGCCCGCTCCGCAGTGGCCGACGCCAAGAAGGCGACCGCCAAGAAGATGACCGATGTCGTCCCTGCGGCAAGCGGCACCGGTGTGGCGCGGCGCGCGGCGACACATGCG
This sequence comes from Solirubrobacteraceae bacterium, assembly GCA_035551855.1. GTDB lineage: Bacteria > Actinomycetota > Thermoleophilia > Solirubrobacterales > Solirubrobacteraceae > Palsa-465. Next base: position 12,529 of record DASZMK010000143.1, on the reverse strand, counting down.
CTGAAGAAGGTCGCCCACCGCCTGCTGCAGAGCGGCGTCGACGGTCTGCGCGTGGCCGCCGTGAGGGTCACCGAGGAGGGCCACCAGGTCATCCAACGCGCAGCGTCACCACGGCTTCCCATCCAGTGCGCGGTCGACATTGCGGTTCCGGTGCGAGTCGCCTGGGATCAGTGGATGTGCCTCCACGAGATTCCGGAGGGTGTCGACCGTGTCACGGACATTGAGCGCGACGGGGACGAACTGTTCGGCACCGTCGACAGGCCCGGTCACCCGGATTGGCACGCGAAGATCCTCGACGAGCGCGATGAGGAGAGCTTCGCCTGGCATTCGCTGGAGGGCTCGGACTGCGCCGGCCTGATCACGTTCCACCGTCTGAGCGACAGGCTGACGCGCGTCGAGCTCAACCTCGACGTGCTGCCGACCTCCGCCGCCGAAGCGGTCACGCTCGGTACACACCTCGCCCACAGGCGGGCGACGTTCGAACTGCGCCGGTTCAAGGCCACGGTGCAGCTGATCAACCCAGATCTGTACGAGTAGGACAGTAAGGCGGAGCAGGTGAGCGTGCCACGGCACGACGGCAGCGATCAAGAACCCCAATCGGAAGGCAGGAGCAATGGCATCAATGGCAATGCAGCGAGGCGCCGGCGGCGGCTATGTACAGCGGTCGAGCTCGGCGGGTCTATACGAGATCCTCGATCTGCTGCTCGACAAGGGATTGGTCGTCGACGTGTTCCTGCGTGTCTCGCTGGTGGGGATAGAGCTCCTCACGGTCGACGCGAGGATCGTGATCGCCAGCGTCGACACGTATCTGCGGTTCGCGGAAGCCGTCAACCGGCTGGACCTGACGGAGTCCGGCGGCCAGGGACTCCCGGAGATCATGGAGAACATCACCGAGAACGGCGCCTCGAGCAAGTCGAAGGGCGTGCTGGAGGGAGCCAAGGACGCACTGTTCGGCGGCGATGAGGACAGCGACGACGACGACAAGGAGAGCAGCGGCAGCAGCCGGAGCTCGGGCTCCGGGCAGCGCTCTCGGTCGCGTCAGCGTTCATCCACCCGCGGCCGTTCCAGCTAGTCCGGCGACGCTGCCACAGTGTCCGCGTCGTCGGCCAAATACGTCTACGGAGTCATCTCCGCTACCAGTGCACCGCCCCCGGGCCCGGGCATCGGCGGTGCCGAGCCCCGGCTTGTCCGAGCTCACGAGCTGGGCGCCCTCGTCAGCGATATCGACGCCGACGAGATCGCGCTCGGACGCGACGCGATGACCGCCCATGCCCGGGTGCTGGAACAGGCGCTGGCCGCCGGCACCGTGCTGCCGATGCGATTCGGAGTCGTGATGGCCGATGACGATGCCGTGCGTGACGAGTTGCTCGACGCGCACGGCACGCAGCTGCGCGCACAACTGGCAGACCTGGCCGGCAAGGTCGAACTCAAGCTGCGGGCGAGCTATGACGAGCAGGGCCTGATGCGCGAGGCGGTGGCTCAGGATCCTCAGATCGCACGCATGCGCGAATCGCTGCGCGGGGCGCCTGAGGAGGCGACCTACTACGCCCGCATCCAGCTGGGCGAGCTCGTTGCCGCGGTGGTCGAGCGCATCCGGCAGACCGATGCGGGGGCGATCCTCGATTCGCTCGCGCCGCTCGCCGTCGCGTTCGAGACGGGAGAACCGGCGCACGAGCGAATCGCGCTCAACGCCTCGTTCCTCGTGGAGCGCGACCGCATCCCGGAGTTCGACGACCAGGTCGATCGGATCGGACGGGCGCAGGCGGAGCGCATGCGGCTGAAGTACACGGGTCCGCTGCCACCACACTCGTTCGTCCGCATCGCCGCCGCGGAGGCCTGAGCATGGGTCTGTTCACCGGCCTGCTGACGTTGCCGCTGGCGCCCGTCCGGGGCGTACTCTGGGTGGCCGAACAGGTCGCCGATGAGGCGGAGCGGCAGATGTATGACGAGGACCGGATCCGCGGTGAGCTCCTCCAACTGGAGCTGGAGTTCGACGATGGGCTGATCGACGAAGAGGAGCGAACTATGCGCGAGGACGAGCTGTTGGAGCGTCTCGCGGTGGCACAGGCTCAGCGGCAAGCCGCGGAGCACAACGCCTGGGAGGATCCCGAACATGGCTGAGCAACAACGGAACAGGACCCGCACCGGCAGCCGGCGCACCACCCGTTCCAACGGCAGCGGGGCTGAGAGCGATAGCAGTTCAAGCCGCAGCGCGACCCGTCGCAGGCTGTCGGCCGCTGACGCGGTCCGGCGGGTGCGGGAGGAGTTCCCGGACCTTCTGGGGCGCCCCGTGGAATCGGTTCTCGGAGTGCAGCGCGACGACGATGGCGAGTGGCAGGTGATGGTGCAGGTCGTGGAGCTGGGCCGCATCCCCAGCTCCACCGACGTCCTCGGCGCCTACGTCGTCAACCTGGGCGAGGACGGCGAGCTCACCGGCTACCAGCGCCGGCGCCGCTACGTCCGCAGCCAGGCCGACGAGGATTAGTCATGGCCGGCATCGATCCCGTCCCCGCCCGCCAGGGCTCGCGTGTCCCTCAGGGCTACGGCCGCGCAGACGCGCAGCCCCGCGGCGGCGGCCCGGCGAATCTGGCAGACATTCTCGAGCGTGTTCTGGACAAGGGGATCGTCATCGCCGGTGACATCCAGATCAACCTGCTCGACATCGAGCTGCTGACCATCAAGCTGCGCCTGCTCGTGGCGTCGGTGGACCGCGCGCGGGAGATGGGGATCAACTGGTGGGAAGCTGACCCCAGCCTCTCGCGCGGCGCCGAGGATCTGGAGAAGGAGAACCGCCAGCTACGCGAGCGGCTGGAGCGACTCGAGCGAGCGATCGGTGTCGGCGACGGCCAGGGAGACCGGACCGAGGAGAGCAGCGGGACGAAGCGCAATGCGCAACGGTGACGAGCTGCACATTGAGCTGCGACGCCTGCTGGCCGGTCAGGCCGTCGACGTCGCCGGCCTGGTTGCACGGGCGCGCGACGAGGCGGAGGCGCGCGTTCGAGCGCTGCTCGTGCAGGCCTATACCGACGTGCTGCTCGAGCAGGTTCAGAGTGAGCTCGCCGCGGATCCGGTCCGGGAGGTTCTGCCGGCGACGCCCGCCGCGGATCCGGACCCGGACGTTCTGCCCGCGACGCCCGCCGCGGATCCGGACCCGGACGTTCCGCCGGCGACGCCCGCCGCGGATCCGGGCCGGGACGTTCTGCCGGCGACGCCCGCGATGCACGCGGAGCGTCCGGGACCCGCAGCGTCAGACGATCCGGCTCCGGCATCCGGCGAGCTCGCCTGTTATGTCTACTGCGTGGTCGGCCAGGAGCACGACGCCGTGCCGGAGAACCTTGCGGGCATCGATCCAGATCACCACGTGTTCGCGTTGGAGCAGGGCGATCTGGCCGCGATCGTCAGTCGCGTTCCCCTGGCCGAGTTCGGCGAGCAGCCGCTCCGCGAGCACCTGTCGGACATGAGCTGGCTGGAGAAGACCGCCCGGCGTCACGAGCACGTGCTCGATGAGCTCGCCCGTGGCGGCACTCCCATTCCGATGCGCCTGTGCTCCATCTACCGCGACGAAACCGGCGTCCGCACCATGCTGGACCGGGAGAGCGACGCGTTGCGAGACGCGCTGGCCCACCTGCACGGCAAAGCCGAGTGGGGCGTCAAGGCGTTTGCCGATCTCGACACCGTCGAGTCGGCGCCGGCCGAGTCATCTGAGCTGGGATCAGGACACGGAGCCGCCTACATGCACGGCCGGCTGACCGAACGCCGCCGCCGCGAAGAGGCCCGAGCGCGCGTCGACGAGGGCTGCGACGCGATGCACGCCGCGCTCTGCACGATCGCGGTGGAGGGCGTCACCTCGGCACCACAGCGGCCGGAGGTCAGCGGCCGGGATGAGCCGATGGTGTTCAACGCCTCCTATCTCGTGGCCGACCAGGACATGGACGCATTTCACGGCGAGCTCGACCGCCTCCGCGGGGAGCTCGCACCGCTGGGAGTCGAACTGGACGTGACCGGTCCGTGGCCTCCGTACAACTTCGTCCCCGGGGCGATCGGAGCCGCGTGGTGACGTCCGGCAGCCAGCTCTCCGGCCGACCCGGCAGCCAGCTCAGCGGGCGACCCGACACCCGCGTCTCCCCTGCCCGGCACGGCGGCACGCACGAGGTGGCGCTGATTGACCTGCTCGACCGGCTGTTGCAGGGCGGCGTCACCATTCAGGGCGACATCACCCTGTCCGCCGCCGGGATCGACCTCGTCGAGCTCGACCTGCGGGTTCTGGTGGCGGCGGTGGACAAGGTGGCGGGACGGTGACGTTGCTCCTGTACGCGATCGCCGACGCCGGCCACGTGACGCCGGCCGGGCTGTCAGGACTCGACGGCCACCCGTTGCGCTCGGTCGTCCAGGGGCGTCTGGCGGCCGTGGTGGGGGAATGCCGTGCCGAACCGACGGCGACCCCGGACGCGCTGGTGCGCTTCGAGCAGGTCGTCGAGGAGCTGATGGGGGACGGCACGGTGCTTCCCGCTCGGTTCGGCACGGTCCTGGCCGACGACACGGCCGCGGCCCGGTTGCTCGTCCGCCGCCATGGCCAGTTCGCCGACGCGCTGCGGCGCGTCGAGGGAGCCGTCGAGCTGGGCGTGCGGGCGGGCTGGTCAGACGGCGACGCAGCTCCCGGCCGACCGTCTGGGGCGGACGCGGGCGCGCAGTACCTGCTGGAGCGTCTTGAGCGCCGCCGCCGGGCCCGGGACCTCGCCGACGAGATCGACGCCGCCCTCGGCGAGCTGGCGCGCGAGAGCTCGCGCCGCATCCTCGGTCGCCCGGAGAGCCCCGTCGCGGCCGCCTATCTCGTGTCCCGGCCACGCGTCGACGAGTTCCTCGCCAGATGTCACAGCCTGAGCGGCACGATCGCCGGCGCCAGCCTGGTCTGCACCGGGCCGTGGCCGCCCTACAGCTTCGTCACGCGGGAGGAGGCATGACGACCCGCATCGCCGCCGACCCGGAGAACGTCGAGAAGGGCCTCGCCCAGCTCGTGCTGACGATCGTCGAGCTGCTCCGCCAGCTGATGGAGCGCCAGGCGCTGCACCGCATCGAGGGCGGCAGCCTCACCGAGGAGGAAGTCGAGCGGCTGGGCCGGACCTTCCTCGCGCTGTCGGAACGGATGGACGAGCTCAAGGAGGAATTCGGGCTCGATGACAAGGACCTCAACCTCAACCTGGGTCCCTTGGGGGACCTGCTCTAGACGACAGGAGGCACAGATGGCAACTGAGCAGGAGCGTTACTACGAGTTCTTGATTGAGCGTGTCCGCACTGATCAATATCCCAGCGGCCAGCTGCTGGACCGCATCGAGGCCGCTATCTGGACGCCGGAGCAGGTGCAGGCGTACGTCGACGTGCTCCTCGACAAGCTCGACGAGTCGTGGTACCCGAGCGGGCAGCTGATGGACCGGGTGCAGAGGATGCTGGCGATGGTCGCTGCGGCGGCCGCCTGATGAAGGCCGCCGCTCTCCGCACGGTCGGCAAGGCGGCGTCAGACCGCGTGCGCGGGGATCGGCCTGGCCCATTCCGCGCATTCGCCGCCGCGGCGGTCGCCGGTATAACGACGGCCGTCGTCACATACCGCCTCCTGCGTTCCGGGGACTAACGCCGGCGTCGGTTTCCCGGGTTGCCGCGCCTACGCCGGGCGCAGGCGCGCCCACTCCCGGCCGCGGCCGGCGCGCGCGTGGAGGTTTGGGACTAACTGGGTCTATATCGGAGCTGATCCCCAACCGCCCGGGGCCGTGCCGGCGGGCGCCGCCCAACCCGCCGCACCACGGGATGTTCAGTCAGCCTCGCCGCGTCCGTCGTGCAGCGGCTCCGCGCTCTGAACGAGGCGGGCCATCTCCCCCGGTCCGGTCAGTCTGGCCGGCGACGGATCGGCGGCCGCCCGCGCTGAGACCCGGTCGAGGTCGAGCTCGGACGCGGAGGCGACGACGAGGGTGTTGCTCCCCCGGCCGCCGAGCGCCCACACGCGCGGGTAGGCGACCGCCAAACCCGCGGCGACGCCGCGGATCATGCGCGCGGAGCGGTCGTCGACGACATTGACCATCGCCAGCGGAGCCACGCGGCCGACATCGGCCAGGGCTTCGACGGTGACCAGGCGCCTCGGCACAGACGCCCCGACGTAGGCGTCGATGACGACCGCGTCCCAGCTCGAACCCTCCTGGGCGGCGAGGAACTGCCGCCCGTCGGCCTCACGAACCCGCAGGCCCGGTGCCCGCCGGAGGCCGAGGTGCTCGCGGGCGATCTTGAGCACTGCGGGATCGATCTCGCACACCTCCTGGCGTCCGTCCGGATCGTCGGCCGCGAGCGCCCGGGCCAGGGCACAGGCTCCACCACCGACGTGGAGGACCCGGCGGGCCCGCGCCGCCCGCACGACGATCCGCATCCACCGCATGTAGTCGAACTCCAGGTGGGACGGGTCGGCGAGATCGACGTAGGACGCATCCATCTTGCCCTGACGCAGCAGTCGTCCCGACGGGCGCGCGGGATCGCGCTCGACTATCAGGTCACCGCGTTGCTCGATGATGGAGGGAACTGAGCGCAGGCGGGGCATGCGCCGGCCTCAATCCTCCCGCAGGCGTGCCAGTGCTCGCCGGCGCAGCACGTTGACCGTGAACATCATCCAGGTGACGCCGGCGCAGACGAGGACGATCTGGACCCAGGTCGAGGCTCCGGCCAGCGCATCGCCGAAGAAGTAGTACTCGAGCGCGTTGGTGATCGCCCAGACGAGCACGGCGGCCGTGCTGATGAGCAGGAAGCGGCCGAAGGGCATGCCGCTGGAGCCGGCGAGCAGGCCCGTGACGTTGCGCACGCCGGTGATGAACCGCCCGGCGAACAGCCATGCGCCACCGCGCTCGGCGAGTTCCGCGCGCAGTCGCTGAACGCGCGCCGGGCTCTGGCGCAACCGGCGCCCCACCCACAACAGCAGCGGCTCGCCCCTCCACCACCCGAGCGCGTAACCGGCGCTCGTACCCGCCAGAGCCCCCAGCACGCCCGCGGCGATCACGCCCACGATCGGCAAGCCGTGGCTCGTGCCGGCGTACAGGGCCGCCAGCACCAGGGCGGTCGTTCCGGGCACGGGGGCGCCGAACGCCTGCAGACCCACCGCGACGAACACCAGTCCCAGGCCGTACTCGTGGACGAGGTGGGTCAATGCATGCGAGCTCACCCGCGACAGTTTCGCGCACCCCGCTCGCTTCCCCGCCCAGGTGTCGTGCTCGCTGCGTGCTGGGTCGAAGATCGGTGCCGCCGCCGAACCGGATCGGCGATGTGCTCCAGGTTCACGAGCGACACCGCCGGACCGACGACCCCCTCATCGCCGCGATGCTCCGGAGCCTTCAGGCCGCCGCCGGCGACCTGCTCGTCCCGGACGCGGTCCGCTGCGGACCAGGCCAGGCGACCTGCACAATGCGCCAAATGACGATCGCGTCCAGCGATCTGGCGCAGACTGACGCCTGAGCGTGCGCCTGGTGCCAAATCGTCCGGCCGGTGCACGATTTGGCGCATCAGACACGCTGGAATCCGGAGCAACGGCGGCGGCTGAGCAACGGCGGTGGCTGAGCAACGGCGGCGGCTGAGCAACGGTGGTGGCTGAGCAACGATCGCGGCTGAGCAGCGGCGGTGGGCGGGGCTGAGTTCACCGGGCGGCCTCCCAGACAGGTGACACCGGGATCAGAGACGGCGGGCGCGGCCCAGCGCGTGCGGCGACGTCGGCGTGGTGAGCGCCGCCGGGCCAACCCAGAGCGGCCGGCGATGCTCGATCTCGAAACCGGCGGCCGCGATCGCGGACGGTGTGTCCCGGGCGGCATGGCAGCCGCCGAAGGCCCGCGGCCAGAACAGTCGGTCGACCAGGCGCTGCACGCGAGCCAGTCCCGGGCGGTCGGACAGGACGTGCTCGTAGAACCGCAGTTCCCCGCCCTGCCGGAGGACGCGTCGCAGCTCCGCCAGTGCCCGCGACTGGTCGGGAACGCTGCACAGCACAAGGCTGGCGACGGCGCCGTCGAACGATCCGTCCGGGACCGGTAGCTGATCGGCGACTCCGTCGACGACCTGGATCCGCGTCCCGGCGCGCTGCGCCGCAGCCTGCGCCCGCTCACGGAGGTGCGGCTCCGGCTCGACCGCCACGACCTCCGCGACGGTCACCGGATAGTGCGCGAAGTTGCTGCCGGCGCCCGCCCCCAGCTCGAGCACGCGCCCGCTGAGTCCCCGCAGCAGCTCCTGGCGGTGGCGTTGCACCTGCTGCGGCTCGTGGCGGCTCATCAGCGACCAGAGGCGCGCGAACACGGGGTGGTGGACGGACGTCCCGGCCATCAATGGATTGTGGCGCGTGGGCGACGCGGCAGAGCCGTTCCCGCCGCGTCGCCCGAGCGGATCAGCCCGGTGCGTGGCCGGCGCGGCAGAGCGGTTCCCGCCGCGTCGCCTGAGCCGATCAGCCCGGCGGCGGACGTCCGAGGGGGGCGTAGGCGAACCATCCCGCCGCCGACGGCGGCGCGGACGGACCGGGCGGCGCACCGCCCCCGTCCCGGGCGATCCCCAGCAGCGCTCGCGTGAGGCCGGCACCCTCGTCGAACAGGAGATCGAGCGCCTGGGAGAGGTGGGCGTCGGTCACGGTGATCTGACCACCGCCCTCATCCGAGCGAGCCGCGATCACCGCTGCCTTGCGGACCAACTCCTTGATGAACGAGGCGGTGACGCCCTCGGTCCGGCCAACGACGGCACCCGGATTCTCGAGCCGCAGCTCGACGCCGCTGCCGTAGAGCTCCAGCAGCCGAAGCCGCGCATCCGGATCTGGCAGCGGAATCTCGACGGCCGCGTCAACCCGGCCGGGCCGCGCCGCCAGTGCCGGCTCGAGCGCGTCCGCGCGGTTGGTCGTCAGCAGGAACGTCAGGTCGGCGTCGGCGTCGAGTCCGTCCATCACGTTGAGCAGCGCGAACAGGAGAGGCGAGCTCTGCCCCAGGTGCGGGTTGCGTTCGCCGGCCACCAGGTCGACGTCCTCCAGCACGATGAGCGCCGGCTGCAGAGACCTGGCCAGCGTGGCGGCGGCCTCGACGTACTGCATGGCCGCGCCGCTGAGGATCACGACGGTGTGATCGACGAGCCGGGCGATCAGGTATCGCGTCGTCAGCGTCTTTCCGGTTCCGGGCGGGCCATGCAGCAACAGGCCTCGCTTGAGGTGCTGCCCGGAGCGGCGCAGCCGATCGCGGTGCGCCCCGATCCCGAACACGTGATCCTCGACGGCGGCGAACGTGCTCGGCGGCAGGATCACGTCCTCGCGGGCGAGCTGCGGCCTGGGGTGAAACGCGAGCGGGCCCGCGGTTCTCTCGCCGAACGGTCCGCTGGCGAACACGAGCACCTGGCCGCGAAAGACGCTGCGCTCAACCGACAGGCGACGCAGCGCGGCCACCGCCTGCTCGGCCCGCTCCCGGCTCCCAGCCAGTACCTCGACGGTGACCGCCTGGTGCGGGCCGTGCTCCTGCGGGCCCCGGAGCAGCACCGCCGTCGGACCGTCGCCATCGCGGACCAGATACAGCCCGGACTGGACGCACGGGCGGGTGGAGCCGGGACCGTCCGCCAGCGAAACGTAATCGACGGCTCCGAGCTCGATCCCGTTGTGATGCGCGTGGCGCACCAGGTCGGCCAACGACATGAAGCTGTGGCGCTCTCCGAGCAGACCGACCAGCTCATGGGTGCGGCCGGCTTCCTCCAGCCACGCCTCGAGGGCCACCTGCAGGTTGACGTGCTCGAACGGGAAGTAGCGATCGCCGACGGCCGGCAGGGTCGCGGCATCAGCGCCGAAGTGATCCCGGAGCGTCTGCCGCATCGACGGGCCCTGTGCGTCGAGGGCGAGCTCGTTGACGGTCACCAGGAAACGCTGGAATGCCTGCGCGAACGCGGTGACGTCAGGATCATCCATGGAGTGACCCTAACTCAGATGGGCGCCCAGCAGGATACGGACATCCGCCACGGGCCCCCGGAGCCATCAGCCCGCCAGGCGTGCCAGGGTCTCGGAGATGTCGGCGTCGGTGGTCCGCGGATTGATGGTGCACAGGCGCAGCACCGGATGACCTCTGAGGGTGGTGCTCGTGAGCGTGGCGAAGCCGTCCGCCGTCAGAGCGGCCACGCGGGCCGTGTGCTCCCGCGCATCCCATCCCGGATGGGTGAACGTCACGATGCCGAGCTGCGCCGGGGTCACGCACTCCCAGCCGGAATCGGCCTCGATCATCGCCTGGGCGCGCTCGGCGAGCATGATCCCGCGCTCGATCGCCGTCCGGATCCGCCCCAGGCCGTAGGTGCGAAACATCATCCAGAGCTTGAGCGCGCGAGGGCGGCGGGAGAGCTCGAGGCTGCGGTCGCCGAAGCTGACCGCGCCCGAGTCCGACCGGACATCGGCGAGATATTCCGGGCGCATGCTGAACGCGCCTTCGAGGACGCCCGGATGGCGGACGAGCAGGATGCCGGCGTCATAGGGGGTGAACAGCCATTTGTGCGGGTCGAGCGTGAGCGAGTCGGCGCGCTCGAGGCCGGCGAGCGCCGCGCGGCCGGCGTCGCAGAAGGCCGCGGGCGCCCCATAGGCGCCATCGACGTGAAACCACAGCCGCTCCGATGCGCACACATCGGCGATCGCGTCGAGCTCGTCGACCGCCCCGGTATTCGTCGTTCCGGCGGTCGCGACGACGAAGCGGGGCTGCTCGCCCTGCTCCCGGTCCCGGCGGACCGCCCCGGCGAGCGCCTCCGCCGTCAGCCGGAACCGCGCGTCCGTCGGCAGTGTCCTGATCTGCTCCGCCGAGAAGCCGAGCGCCTCCAGTCCGCGACGGACCGAGGCGTGCGTCTGGTCGGACACATACGCCACCCCCGGCCCGCGGGCCCCGCGGGCGGCGGCGAGCGCCGTCATGTTCGACAGGGAGCCTCCGCTGAGGATGACCCCCTCCGTGCCGGTGGGCATGCCGAGCAGCGTCCGGATCCAATCGAGGACGACCAGCTCGACGGTCGCCGGGCCGGAGCCTCCGCCCCAGCTGCTCGCCAGCGCATTGAAGCCGGTTCCCAGCCAGTCGCCCAGGACGCCGGCGAACGACGATGGTCCGGGAACCCGGGCGAAGTACCGCGGGTGATCGCCGTGCTGCATATGGGACAGGACGATCTCGACGAGCGCCTCGAGCGCCGTGCCGGGATCGTCCGGCTCCTCGGGAACGGGCCCACCGAGCAGGCTCTGAAGCTCGGCGGCGTCCCCCGTCCGGATGGACGGGCCGTCGGCTCCGCTCTCGTAGTGCTCGACGACGCGATCGACGACCCAGTAGCCGAGTCGGCGCATCTCGCCCGCCGGCATGCCGAGCGCGTCCGTGCGATCGCCCGGTTTCATCGTGGGAGGTGACCTCGCATCGACTCGCCATCCAAGCAGAGGCTCGCCGCCGACGCGACGATCTGGCGATGCGAGGATGTCCTGATGCAGACCGACGTCCGGATCACGTCGGCCCGGCTCACGGCTCCTGCCGCGTCGGTCGAGTCTCTCCACCGGTTCTACGGCGACTCCCTGGGCTTTGCCGTCCGGCCGGCACGCGACGGTGTCCGCCTGCAGGTCGGCACGGACAGCCTCGAGTTCATCCCCGCCCCCGGCCCCGCCCGCCCCTTCTACCACTTCGCACTGCTCGTCCCGGGCACCCGATATGAACCGGCACGCGCCTGGGCGGAGGGCGTCACCCCGCTGCTCAGCCGGCCGGGTCAGACGTGCACCACGTTCCACTTCGACGCGTGGGACGCAGATGCGTGCTACTTCCATGACCCTGCCGGGAACATCGTCGAGCTGATCGCCCACCGCGGCGTCGCCGATGGGCCTGGCGCCGCCGGGGACCGTTTTCGCGCCGCCGAGCTCACCGGCATCTCCGAGGTGGGGGTGGTCGTCGGCGATCCGGGGGCGGCCGCGCACGCTCTGTCCGGCGCGGGCCTCGACCTGTGGTCCGGCGGGACGGAGGGAGATGATGCGCTCGCGTTCATCGGCGGCCAGGCCCACACGCTCATCCTCTGTGCCCCCGGACGCCCCTGGCTGCCCACCCAGCGGCCGGCGGAGTGTCATCCGGTGACTGCCACGCTTCGGCTCGCCGCCGGCAGCACGGTTACGGCCACCGTGGCCGACGGGAAGCTGTCGGCCGGCGGGGGACCGGCCGAGCAGTCCTCCTAGAGCCCCAGGTTCTTGATCTGCACGCGGATCATCGTGCGCCTGGCCTTCGCGTCGCTGACCACGACGGCCAGCGGCAGGCTTGTCAGCCTGCCCGCCCGGGCCTTGGCGCGCAGCGCAGCGGTCTCGGCCAACGCCGTGCGCTTGACGGTCACCTCCATCACCGACACCGCCCGCCGCACCGTGATCACCAGATGACCATGCGAGATCGACACCGACCTGATCCTCGCCCCGGAAACCGCCACCCCGGACACCCTCCGCCCATGCCCCACGAACCGCAAACCGGCCGGCAACTCCACCGTCACCGCCGCCAGCTTCGCCCCCCGCCGAGCCGCC
>DASZMK010000142.1:0-9768 GCA_035551855.1 Solirubrobacteraceae bacterium | reverse complement strand
AGGCGCGGCACGGCGCTACGCCTGCGCGACTTGCTTTCGAAGTTGTTCGAGTCGGTTCTTGATCGATGCGTCGAGGATCACGTTTCCCACCCGGAGGACTACCCCGCCGAGGATGTCCGGATCAACCGTCGTCGAGACCTCGACCTGGCGGTCGACCTGGTTGCCGATGCGCTCGCTGAGGTTCCTGATCGTGTCCGAGTCCAGCTCGATGGCGCTCGTGATCCGCACCGGCAGCAGCTTGCGCGCCTCGTCCCACAGCACCTCGAACTCGTCCCGGATGCGGAAGATCGCCGGCATCCGGTGGCGCTCGATGAGCGCCTCGAGGAAGTTGGTGAAGGCGGGATTGGCTCCCTGGACGGCCTTGTGCAGCCCCTCCTTCTTCTCGGTGGCCGAGAAGTACGGGGAGAAGAAGAACTGCGCCAGCGGGCGGCTCTCGTGCACTGCTTCGGCGAACGCGTTGAGCTGCTCGTGGATCTCATCCAGCGAGTCGTGCTCGTTCGCGACCTCGAACAGAGCGCGCGAGTAGACCTGGGCGATCTCTTCCACGGGTGGTCTCCGTTACCGGCCTTCGCCGTCGGCGGCCAGAGCGCTGAAGTCCAGCTCGGACAGTGCGTCCTGGAGCAGGCGCCGCTGGTCGTCCTCGGTGAGGGTCTTGCGGGTCACCTTCTCGGTGGCCATCACCGTCAGGTCCGCGACCTCGCGGCGGATCTCCTGGATCGCCCGGCGGGTCTCGGCCTCGATGTCACGCCGCGTCTGCTCCATCATCTGGTCGCGCTTGGCCTTGGCCTCCTCCTGAGTCTCGCGCTCCTGGGCCTCGGCGGCGCGGCGGGCCCGGGCCATGATCTCCTCGGCCTGACGGCGAGCCTCCCGGAGGCGCTCGCGGTATTCGGCAAGCAGCTCATCGGCCTCCCGCTTGGTCCGTTCGGCCGTGTCGATCGACTCCTCGATCGCCCTCTGGCGGCGGTCAAGCGCCTCGGAGATGCGGGGGAACGCCAGCTTGGCGAGAACGTACATCGAGATACCGAACAGCAACAGGGTCCAGACCATCAACCCCACGTTGGGGGTGATGAGGAATGAGCCGCTGGACGCGGCGGGAACGAGCACGGCCGCCATCTACTTGAGTACGTAGGACAGCAGGCCGGCGACCAGCCCGTAGAAGAACGTCGCCTCGGTCAAGGCGAAACCGAGCCACTGGATGCTCGTGATCTCATCGCGCATCTCCGGCTGACGGGTGACCGATTCGATCACCTTGCCGAAGATGATTCCGATGCCGACACCGGCGCCCACGGCGCCAAGGCCGCCCCCGATACCGATCCCGAGCCCGGCGCCAACCCCGGACGAGGCGGCGAACGAGAGGATTGTTGCTAGCACTTGAGCTCAGCTCCTTTTGGTTTTAGTGGTGGGTGACCGCGCCGCCGATGTAGATGGCGGCAAGGGTTGCGAAGATGAAGGCCTGCAGTGTCGCCACCAGGCCGAGTTCGAACAGGTAGACGAGGATCCCGAACGGCAGCGTGAACCAGCCCAGGAAGGTCAGCCCCAGGATCACCGCCAGCCCGCCGGACATGAACAGGATGATCATGTGGCCGGCCAGGATGTTGGCGAACAACCGGACGGTCAGCGAGATCAGCCGCATGAACGTCGAGATCACCTCGAGCGGGAAGATGAGTATCAGCATCGGACCGTGGACCCCACTGGGGATGAGGCTCTTCAGGTAACCGATAGGCCCCTGAGCGCGGATGCCCTCCCAGTTGAAGAGGACGAACACCACCAGCGCCAGAGCGAACGGAACGGAGATGTTGGCCGTGGCCGAGTACAGCGAGAAGGACGGTATGTGGGCACCGAAGACGGTGAACTTCTCCTGGGTGTTGGTCGGCAACGGGATGTAGCCGATCAGGTTGTTGTACTCCAGGAACAGGAAGAGGGCCCCCAGGAACGGGAACCATCTGCGGGCCATCGAGTCGTCCATGTTCCCGCGGCTGATGTTGTCGCGCATCAGCGAGAACAGCACCTCCACCGCCGTCTGAACCCGGTTGGGCCGCTGCTGCATCCGCCCGGCGATCCACACCATGGTCACGATCGTCAGGATCGACGCGATCAGCAGGTACAGGACCGCTCGGTTGATGCTGAAGATGCCGAGGCTGACCCAGTTGACGATCTTGAATTCGTTCTGGATCTGGAAGCTGTTGTTCTTATGGCCGAAGCCGAAGATGACGACCAGCAGCAGGATGCCGACGACGTAGATGCCGGCAATCGACCACATGACCTTGCGGCGATTGGTCACTTGGCGCTCCGCGGGCGGGTCAGGGCGGAGGTGATCAGGGAGACCGTGAAGGCGAACACGACCACCGCCAGGCAGGTGAGTCCGGCGTTCTTGCCGTCGGACTGGCGCACCAGGATCACGGCGATCGCCAGGAGGAAGATCCGGCTCAGCATGAAGCCGAGCCGGAGCCCGATCGTCCGGTTGAACTCCGGGACTCCGGCCGCGTAGCGCTCCACCGCGACGCCGACCGCGCGCAGCGCGATCCAGGCCCCGGCGCCGACGCCATAGCCGGCCGCGGGCACGCCGATGAGCAGCATGATCGGCGCGGCGACCACCAGGATGATCACGTCGAAGAAGCTGAGGACATTCACGGACGCCTCAGATGTCTGAGAAACGCTTAATGACAACGCGGATCCCCACCAAAAAGCCGATCAGAAAGCCGGCGATCCCTCCCGGCAACGCCGCGCCGAACAGCGCACCGATTCCCGCGCCGACCGCCGCGCACATGAGGTTGACCGAGAGCATCAACGCTCCAGCTCCGGCCACGTCCCTGCCGGTCACAGGCGGACGACTGCTGTTCGTCATGTTGTCGACTGACGCTTTTCTGCAAGCTGAGTTGATTGGGTTGAGGGGCGCGCTTAGGCTATCGGCGCGGCCACAGGGACACGCGCGCCGCCAGCGCCGGCACGAGCGGGCGCGCCACTCCCAGCAGGGTAGTGGAGAGCCGACACGTTAGAGAGAGGTTAGCGGGCTCACGGCTGGAGGCGCACCCCGGCCGCCGCCGCCGCACGGCGCACTTCCGGCTTGGGCAGCTGACCTTCGACCAACAGGGCGGCGAGGCTCGCCCGCGGGAGGCCGAAAGGTCCCTGATAGACGAGGTATCGCGGCTCCCAGCGCGGGAAGAACTTGGCGTTGAAGCGGTACAGACTCTCAATCTGGAAGAACGGGTTGCCCAGCGCGATCAGCTTCCCCAGTACCCGCTCAACGGGGCGCTCCGGGCTGTGCATCCACCGTGCGAACGCCGCGAAATTGAGAGATATCTCATCAACGCCGCGCTCGCGGAGCAGTTCGATCGCCTTGACGACCATGAACTCGGTCAGCCCGTTGGGCGTCTGCGGATCCCGCCGCATGAACGACAGCGACATCGCGGAGCGCCCGTAGCAGGGCACGAAGTGCAGGACGCCCCGCACCGACCGGTCCTCGCCACGCGCCAGCACCACGAGCGTCTCGGCGTCGTGCTCGCCGGTGAGCGAGTCCATTGCCATCGAGAAGCCACGCTCCGGAGCGCCCTCGCGGCCGCGCTCCAGCACCAGCTCCACATCGCGCGCCGTTTGCGGATCGAGCTCGGCGACCGGGTGCGCCTCGGCGGTGAAACCCGCCGTCTGGAGGCGGCTGACCGACTGGCGGACCTTGCGAATCGGCCGGCCCTCCAGCGAGAAGCGCTGCAGGTCGATGATCGCTTCGTCGCCGAGGTAGATCGTCCGCAGCCCCAGCTCCTCGTACAGGCCGCGGAGGCGTTCGCTGGCGCCGACGGCCGACACCTTGAGCCCGCGGGCGGCAGCGAACTCCTGCAGGTCGCAGAGCAGCTGGGGCAGCGCATCCTCACGGCCGACCGGGTCGCCGGAGAGCAGCAGCACCCCGGCCTCGATTCGGTAGCCGACGAACGCCGATCGGTCGCAGCTGAAGAAGTACTGCTTGTCGGCGCGCAGCTTGAAGAACGAGAGGGTGTCGCTGCCGTGAGCGCGGACGAGGTCGGCGGCCGCCTGCCGGGCCCCCGGCCCGGGAAGCGCCCTCGGCGCCCGCAGGGGCCGGAAGACGACGTATGCCATCGCCAGGAGGGTCGCGGCCTCGACCAGGTGGATGCTGAGCGGCACCCAGGCGAAGTAGTGGTGGTGGAAGTAGATCACCTCGCGGAAGTGCAGCGGCCCGCTGCGCCACAGCAGCAGATCGCCCGTCTCCCGCGCCACCGAGGTCCAGGACGGGTGACCCTGCGTTCCCCACGCGGCCACGGCCGTCAGCACCAGACCGCAGGCGCCCAGGAGGGGCACCCGCCAGAGCGCGCTGCGCGGCGTGATCCGATCATGCTCCACACGGAAGGCGCTGCGCCCGCCGTAGAGGAGGGCCGCCGTGATCCAGGTGATGAGGGTCTCCTCGAAGTCGAGGCCCTTGAGCAGATCCAGCATGCCGAGCACGACCATCAGTCCGACGGCAGCCTGCCAGGCCCGGCGCCGGCGCCTGAGCAGGTACGGCGCCACCAGCAGCAGCGCCGCGCCCGCTGGGAACGCGGCGGCATGGAACAGGCGCATCGCCTCGACCGGCTCGAAATCGAGCAGGAGATGCCCGCGCCAGCGGATGCTGGGCGTCAGCGTCGAGATGACGTTGATCAGGCCGACCAGGGCCGCGGCGAGGGCCGCCATGGCAGGGGTCAGGCTCACTGCGTGTTGACGAATCTGTCTCATGAGGATCGTTCCCGGCTCACGTTGCGGCGCCGGGGGCCGATAGGTCGCTTCGTGCGCCACCACCAAGCGACGGTCCGACTGAATCTACCGCGGCGCCTGAGCCTGGTTACGCTGCTGGTGGGCGGACTCCTGCCCGCCCCCGCGGTTTATCGGCACGCCGGGAGCCGCCGCCGCCCTGGCGGGCAACCCCTGGGGGAAGGTTCGTCAGTCGGATAGCTCGGCGAGCAGTGCGGTCACCCGTCGCTGCTTGTCCTCGAGCTCGGCGGCCAGGTCGTTGAGCTCGGCGAGCCGGCCGCGCACGAGGTCGAGCTGGTTTGAGATGTGCTCGTGCAACTGCTTAAGGATCCGCTTGCGCTCCGCCGGGTCCTCGGTCTGCTTGAGCTCATCGCGCAGGTGCGCCCGGGCGCTCTCGGCCTCCAGCAGCTGGGAGAGCTGATCCAGCGAGAGCCCCAGCAGGTCGCGCAGCCGGATGATCTCCCGCACCCGTTCGACGTCGGCCTTGGTGTAGCAGCGGTGCTTGCCCTGGGCCCGCTCAGGCGCCGGATCGAGCAGGCCGATCTCCTCGTAGTAGCGAATCGTGCGCGGGGTGGTGCCCGTGAGCTCGGCGACCTCGCCGATGCGCAGCGGCCGCTCGTGGGCCGGAGTCGTCGTCGCGCTCATGAGGTGACCGCCTGCTCCGAACCGGACTTCGACGGCGCCGCCGGCGTCTCGGCCTGGGGTGCGGCGGACGGCGCCCCGGAGATCTCGCGGGGCCGGGCCGCCGAGATCGCGGCGCCCACCACCGAGACGGCGGCCAGGCACCACAGGGCGGTGTGCATATTCGAGATGAACGGCGAGAGCTGCGCGGTCGAGATGTGGTTCGCCAGCCCGGAGAACACGCTGAACAGCACTCGCTTGGGAACCGCCGAGGTGACGACGGCGAGGACGAACGCGATCGAGATCACGGCTCCGGTGTTCTGGACGAGCACCCGGGCCCCTGCGGCGATCCCCCGCCGGTGGGCCGCCACCGTCCCCATCATCGCCGCGGTGTTGGGGGAGTTGAACATCCCGCTGCCGATGCCCACGACGAACATGTAGATGCCGGGCCACACGTAGCTCGTGTTGCGCTCCAGCGTCGTCATCAGCGCCAGTCCCACGGCGGTCACGAGCATCCCCAGGACGGCCAGGGTGCGCGAGCCGCGGCGATCCGCCCACATGCCGGCGGCCGGGGAGGCGATCAGCATGCCGAGCGCCAGCGGCGCCAGCTTGACACCGGCGAGGATCGGTGAGTTGCCCTGCACGCCCTGGAAGTAGAACACGAAGACGAACATCAGCGCAAAGCGGGCCAGGCCATTGGCGAACGCCGCCCCGGACGCAGTCGAGAAGAGGCGGTGGCGGAAGATCGTGAGATCGAGCATGGGGCTCCTGTGGCGGCTCTCGATCAGGACGAACGCCGGCAGCAGCACGGCGGCGACGATCAGCGACGGGATCGTCAACGGCGACGACCAGCCCTCGATGCCGCCCTTGGAGATGCCGTACACCAGCCCGGTCAGCCCGAGCAGGAACGTGATCGTGCCCAGCCAGTCGAAGGATCGGTCCTCGGAGCGACCGGTGACCTCGTGGAGGATCAGGCCGCCCCAGAGGCTGCCCACCAGTCCGAACGGGACGTTGAACCAGAACACCCAGTGCCACGAGATGGCGACCAGCGCCCCGCCCAGCACCGGCCCGATGACGAGCCCCACCGCGGCGACCATGGTGTTGGTGCCCATCGCCAGGCCCAGTTGCTCGCGCGGGAACGCATCGGTCACGATCGCGGCCGAGTTGGCGAACAGGAACGCGCCGCCGATCCCCTGCAGGATCCGCCACAGGATCAGCTGCGTGCCGTTGCCGGCGAATCCGGCGCCCAGCGAGGCCAGTGCGAAGAGCACGAAGCCGAGCACGTACGCCTTCTTGCGTCCGTACTGATCAGAGAGCCGGCCGGCGCTGAGGACCAGCACGGTCGAGGCGATCATGTAGACGAGGATCACCCAGACGAGCTCGAGCAGGCTCGTGTGGAGGCTGCGCTCCAGATCCGGCAGCGCGATGATCAGCGTGCCGGAGTTGATCGTCGCCAGCAGCATGCCCAGGCTCGTGCAGGAGAGCGCCCACCACTTGTAGGAGCCGTGCTCGGCATCCACGCCGAGCCGGCGGCGCCCCGCGGGGCGCGTGTCGAGCTTGGGGCTGACGGCTGACAATTCGACCACCCTTCTCCTGACCGGCACCAATTGCTTTCTTACGTAAACGTCAGAATAGCAACGGGGCCGGCAACAGTCCACGTCTTGCTGCTGCTCAGCTCTCGAACGCGGCGACGATCGCCAGGATCACGAACGCGGCGACCAGCGCCGCCCCCTCGAACGGCGTGGCTTCGCCGTCACCGGTGATCTGCCAGACGATCACGGAGGTGCCCAGCAGCGCGCCGGCGTAGACGGGCGCCAGCGAGAACGTCAGCGATGTGGCCGTCAGCAGGGACACGATCACGAGCAGCGGGAACAGGAAGGCCGCGATCTGCGCCACCGAGTTCTTGACGACGGAGATGGCGAGCTCGTAGTTGCCCTTGTTGGCGAGCGTGATCCCGACGGCGTGCTCGACGGCGTTGCCGGCGGTTGCGACGATCACCAGGCCGGCGAACGACTTGGAGATGTGGAGCGCGTGGATCGTCGGCTCCAGGGCGTTGACGAACCAGTCGGAGACGAAACCCGATGCAGTCCCGGAGACGGCCATGAGCGCGATGCTGGTCGCGATCGGCACCCGCAACTCCGGGCCGCCCTCCTCCCGGTCTGGCCGATCCTCAGAGCGCAGGTACTGGACGAGCCAGACGGTGTAGACGACGAGGATGGCGGCGGCGCTGACGATCGAGATCGTCTGGATGTGGTGACTGGCCGCATCATGCGCCGAGTTGGCGAGCGCCACCAGGAGGATGATGAAGCTGGCGACCATCAGCAGCGTCGCGGTGTCGTTCGGCAGCCGGGGGCTGAAGCGCATCACGCGATCAGGGGCCCGGAGCGCCCCCACCACGATGACCACGCCCAGGACGAGGAGCGCATTGACGAGGATCGAGCCGAGGATCGCCGTCTGAGCAACCACCCGCTCGCCGGCGTTGAGCGCGAAGATGACGACGAAGAACTCCGGCAGGTTCCCCAACGTCGATTGGAGGACGCCGGTCACCGCCGGTCCGTACCGCCGTCCCACCTGCTCGGTCGCGAAGGACAGGATCCAGGCGCCCCCGGCCAGGGCGAGCCCCGCCAGGACGAAGGCCACGATGCGGGGGATGCCGCTGGTGTAGCGGGCGACGCCGGCCAGCACGGTGGCGAGCGCGACGCCGGCGAGCGTCACGCGCTGGATTCTGGAGAAGCCGGCCAGGGGGCCTTACCCGCCGGTCATCACGGTGTCGTCGTGGGAATACGCGGGCGCACAACAGCAGAGCAGGACCAGCGGCTCCGTCCCTGTGTTCCACAGCTTGTGGGGCGTGCCCGGCGGGATCACGACGCAGTCGCCGCGGCTGACCGGCTCCGCCTCGTCCCCCAATCGCATCCGCCCCGCGCCGGCGACGAAGTAGTAGAGCTCCTCGGTCTGTGGGTGGTAATGCTCGGCCGTCTCCTGTCCGGGTTCGAGCGTCGCCTCGGCCAGGCTCTGATTGGTCGGCGAGGTGCCCGTCCCCGCCCGCCCGGCCAGCTCCCGGATCGACGATCCATCGGCGGTGATGAAGGCGTCGATGCCGTCGAGGTTGGCCCGGTCCATCGTCGGCACTATCTCACCCTCTCGAACTCGCCGGTCTCGATGTCCTTGCTGACGGTGACATCGATCTGATGCTCGCTCGTGGCCGGATCCGCCCGCCGCAGCTCGATCGCGCGCAGGCGCTTGAACTTGAAGATCTCCAGGACATAGACGAGGTACACGCTCGCCGCCGCGCACACCACGCCGAAGGCGACGAGGAAGACGACCCAGCCCGTGTGGTGCCTGGTGTGCGAGATCAAGTGATGGGAGACGAGCCGCAGCGCGACCGCCAGGCCGGCCATCAGCGCCGACCACACGTACAGGTAGGCGACCGTCTTGCGCTGCGAGAAGCCGATGCGGGCCATCCGGTGATGGAAGTGATTGGCGTCGGCCGTCCACGGCTTGCGGCGGTACTTCAACCGCTTGGCGATGACGAAGCCGGTGTCCAGGAACGGGATCACGAGGATCACGAGGGGCACGACGAGGGCGACGACCGCGTTGGTCTTCAGCGACCCCACCACGGCGACGACCCCCAGCAGATAGCCGAGGAGGTTGGCGCCGGCGTCGCCCATGAAGACGGTCGCCGGATAGAAGTTGTGAAACAGGAAGCCGAGCGCCGCGCCGGCGGTCAGCGCCGCCAGCACCGGGGCGCCGTTGACCCCCAGGTCGAAGGCGATGATCGCGAACGCGATGCCGTCGATGGTGCAGATGCCGGCGGCAAGCCCATCGACGCCGTCGGAGAAGTTGACGACGTTCATCAGCCCGACCAGCCAGATGACCGTCAGGAATCCGCCCTCGTTGGGGAACTCGAGCGTCCCGATGAACGGCAGGGTCACGTCGGTGACCACCGCCCCCGCCTCGACGGCGATGACCGCGGCGACGATCTGGCCCACCAGCTTCACCCCGGGCCGCAGCGGCCGTGCGTCGTCGAGGCCGCCGACGACGGTGATGACAATCGCTCCGAGCATCACCCCCCACATGTGTACGGTGCCGGCACTGCCGGCGCGGCCCAGCGTCTTCGGCAGGTTGATCGTGCCGGGCAGCCAGATGATCCCCGCCACCAGCACCGCCGCGAGGATGGCCAGCCCGCCCAGCAGCGGCGTCTCCCGCTGCGCCAGCCCCCGCTCACGCGGAAAGTCGACCGCGCCGATCCGCCGCGCCAGCCGTGCGGCCAACGGCGTCAACGTCGCCGCAATCGCCGTAGCGACCACGAACGAAAGCCCGGCATCCAGATACCGCATGCCGCACAAGCATGCCAGCCGCCCTCGACGGGTGCTGCCGGGGGCCGATTTGCCGTCCGCTGTGCACCCGCGGGCC
>DASZMK010000141.1:0-63205 GCA_035551855.1 Solirubrobacteraceae bacterium | reverse complement strand
GTCCCATTGACTGTCCTTATGGCCAGTCGGTCCACGCTCGAGGGTGTCGGACCGACCGTGGCGCCCCTACTTCCTATGGGTCGTCGTAGATTGTCGGTCTCACCGAAAGGTAAGTGACATACAACGCTTGCTGACACTGCTCACCCTGACCGGTCCGAGATAAAAGTGTCACCAGCACCGGTCCGTTCCTGTGGCGCAGTCTGCACTCCGGCGGTACGGGCCGCCGGCGCTCCCTTCCCGGCGCCGGCGCTCCCTTCCCGGCGCTCCCGTCCCGGCGCTCCCTCCCGGGCTCCCCTCGATGCCGCCGTTTTCGCATTGCCGGCCCCTGGGGACGCCGCTGCCGGGACGACGCCTGGCAACGAAGGGAGTCAGGGACCGGAAGCGTCCTGCAGAACGCGCCAAATCCGGACCCCGCAGAGAGGTCTGGCGCAGATCGCGGGTTGAGCGTGCGCGTGGTGCCAAATCACCTGGGCGGTGCGTGATTTGGCGCAACCCGCACGCTGAAAATCGGTGCAGCGGCTGGATCATGGACTCGAGGGACGAGCTCTGGGGACGAAATCCAGCCGGAGCTTCCAGGCCGCGGCCGAATCGCCCGCCCCGCCGGCCCTACCCGCCGCCTTCGGTCGCCACCCACGCGGCCGCTCCGGGAGGCAACGAAGCCCCCACGTCCTCGCTGACGAGCACCACGTCGCCGTCCAGCGGGACATCCGGCCCTGAGAAGTTCACGATGCAGGTCAGGCCGGCGCGGTCGAAGGCCAGCACCCCCGGCGGCGCGTCGCGCCAGGTGAACGGCCCGTGAGGACGCCGGGCCAGCGCACGCCGGTACAGGGCGAGAAACGAGCTTTCGTCGGCGAGCTGGGCCGCGACGCTGCGCTCGCCCCAGTGGGCGGGGACCGGCAGCCAGGACCGCACCGGCGGTGTGCCTGTCCACGGCAGCGGAACACGGCAGCCGTCCCGCCCCGGGAGCTCCCCGCCGCTGCGGCGAAAGATGGGATCTCGGCGGGCCTCAGGCGCCAGCGCCACCTCCTCCAGCCCCAGCTCCTGTCCCTGGTAGAGGAACGCGGGGCCGGGCAGGGCGAGCAGCAGCAGCGCGGCCGACCGCGCCTCGCGCGTGCCGAAGCGGGTGACGACCCGTGTCACGTCATGGTTCTCGAGCACCCAGGTGACGATCGGCAACGCGGCCAGCGATTCCTGGATCGACTGGCGCATCGCCTCGGCCTCCCAGGCCGCGAACACGAGTGAGAAGTTGAACGCCAGGTGCAGCTCGTCCTCGCGCAGGTACGGGGCGATCCGCGGGGGGTCCGAGAACACCACCTCGCCCACCAACACGCGGCTGCCGTCATAGCCGGCAGCCAGCCGGTGCCAGTCGCGGTAGATGTCATGCACCTCCGGGCGATCGATCGCCGTGCGCCAGTCGGAGGAGAAGCGGAAGATGGGAAGCGGCTCGGGCTCGTCGGCGAGCGCGGCGTCCTTGACCAGACCATGAGCGACGTCGATTCGGAAGCCGTCCACGCCGCGGTCCAGCCAGAAGCGAAGGATGTCCCGGAAGTCGTCGCGCACGCGCGGGTTGTGCCAGTCCAAGTCAGGCTGCTCCGGGCCGAACAGGTGCAGGTACCAGTGACCTCGCCCCTCGTCGAGCGTCCACGCTGGGCCGCCCCAGTTCGACGGCCAGTTGTTGGGTACGTCTCCCCGCGTCGGCACGTCTCCCCGCGTCGGCACGTCTCCCCGCGTCGGCGCCCCTCCCGCGGCCGGCGCCCCTCCCGCGGCCGGCGCCCCTCCCGCGGTCGCCGCCTCCCCCCGCGCCGGCACCGTCACATAGCGAGTGCGGTCACCGGTGAACCACGGGTGGCGGTCGGACGTGTGGTTGGGAACGATGTCGGCGATGACGCGCAGCCCCATCCCGTGAGCGGCGGCCAAGAGCGCATCGAAATCCCGGAGCGTCCCCAGTTCCGGATCGACATCCGTGTAGTCGGAGACGTCATACCCCTGGTCGGCGCCGGGGGATGGGTAGAACGGGGTCAGCCAGAGGGCATCGACGCCGAGGTCGCGCAGATAGGCGAGGCGACCCATGACTCCACGCAGGTCGCCCACCCCGTCGCCGTCGGAGTCGGCGAAGCTCCGGACATAGACCTCGTAGAAAACCGCGTCGCGCCACCACTCCGCCCCAGCGTTCATCCCAGCGCCTTCCCCAGCTCGTCCCAGGTCGGGATTGCGGTGCGACCATCCAGGGCGCGGCACGACAGGGCAGCGGCCGCGTTGGCACGCACGAGCGCTTCGCGCAACCGGCAGCCGCGGGCCAGCGCGGCCAGCAGCGCGCCGTGGAACACGTCGCCGGCTCCCAGGGTGCTGACGACGTCCACCGGAAAGCCGTCGACGGTCAGCGTCTCACCGCCGGCGTGGGCGACACAGCCGCGGGCCCCGCGGGTGACGATCGTGATCGTTGCCCGGCTCCCGTCGTCGCCGGCCTCGGTGGGGACGTACAGGTCCACGCCGGTCAGATCCAGTCCCGGCACCGGGTTGCCACCATCGACCGACAGGCGCCACGGCCGACCCGCAGCACCGCTGGTCAGGCTGGGGTAGCCGACGTGGTCGACGTGCACCCACTCGGCGTCCTCCAGCGCCGCCGGCGGGCAGGCAAACGGCTGCGGCTCCTCGGCGATGATCGCCCGCGTGCCATCGGCGACCAGGACCGTGCTGGTGGCCATCCGCCCGGGGATGGGCACAACGTCGACACCATCGAGATCGTCGTCGATGACACCGACGAACCGGACCGGCACGCCGAGCCGGGCGATGGCCACCGCCGCCGTGGCGGCCGGTCCGCCGCCCGCCACCAGGCGCGCGCTCGCCACCACCCGCCCGTCCGGCTCCGGCAGGGACGGCACCCGGTAGACGGCGTCCCGGGTGGCCAGACCGACGCAGACGATCACGAGACCTTCACCGTGACGATCTCGTGGGGCGCGTACGGGATGACGATCGCCCCATCCTCGTCCAATGAGAGCGTGTCGCCGTCATCCTCGAGCAGGTTGGCCCGGCGGGCCCGGCGCACGGGAGCCGCAAGGCGCACACGTGCGACGCCGCGACCGCCGTGGGGTTCGTACAGGCGCAGGACCACGTCGTCGGAGTCCTCGGCACGTTTGATCGTGTCGAGCACCAGCTCCCCGGCCTCGACGGCCGCGAACGAGCCCGCCCGGTCCAGGCGTGTCCACCGCAGAGGCGCGTTGAAGAGCGCCGCCTCCCGCACGATGCCGGCCTCCCGCCACCCGCCGGCGTGGGGGACCAGTGCGTAGGCCAGCTCGTGGCGGCCCATGTCCGCCTCCGGGTCAGGACTCTTGGGCGCCCGCAGGAGGCTGACGCGCAGGTCAGCTCCGTAGCAGCTGTAGCCGTACTTCGAGTCGGTCAGCAGCGCAACGCCGAATCCGTGCTCTGAGAGGTCGGCGAACCGGTGACCGGGTACCTCGTAACGAGCGCGGTCCTGCGCCGTCGAGTAGTGCGTGGGGCGCTCGGCGTAGCCGAAGGCGGTCTCGTAGGTCGCCCGCCGCGCGCGCACGGCCAGCGGAAAGCGGGCCTTCAGCAGCGTATGGCTCTCGTGCCAGTCGACGGTGGTGTGGAACTCCAGCCGCCGCGACCCGGCATCAAGGCGCACCACCTGTCGCACCCGGCTGTCCGCGCCGAGCGCCCGCTCGAACGCCACCTCGGCACGCAGCGGCGTCCCGGACACGATCTCCCAGGAGCGCGCGGCGGGTGCCGCGCGGCCGGTGGCCAGCGTGTACGGGTCGATGTCCCAGGCATCGAACTGGACCGGATCGTCGTCGTAGAGCACCAGCTCATTGCCGGGCGCCTCCAGGCTCTCGCGACCGCTGGCCTTGTGGAGAACCTGAGCAACGCGTCCGCCGGGCGACAGCGTCACCTTCAGGTGCGCGTTCTCGAGCGTCAGCCCGTCGACGCGCACCTCGTCCTCGGCCTCGACCTCGTAGGCCGGGCCGTAGGGCGGCGCGGCCATGACCCGGCCCCGCTCCACCTGACGGCGAGCGAACCCGGTCGTGTTGACCGGCGTGGGCCCGTCGCCGATCAGCGCCTCGATCCCCGCGGCCAGAGCGGCGAAGTCGCGCTCGGCATCCTCGTAGACGTCGCGGATCGACGAGCCGGGCAGGATGTCATGGAACTGCTGCACGGCGAGCAGCTTCCACAGCCGCTCCAGCTCGCGGCGGTCCTCGTCACCGCGGGCGACGCCGAGGAACTCGGCGTCGTGCAGCCCCTGCTCGCACCGGCGGTTGGCGCGCTTGACGAATGCCTGGGAGGTGTAGGTGCCGCGGTGAAACTCGAAGTACAGCTCACCGACGACGACCGGTCGCGGGGCGGGCTGCGCCTCGAGATCGGCGAAGAACTCGCTCGGCGTGCCCATCCGGGTCCGGGGCAGGCCCTGGAGGTCGGAGGCGCGGCGCAGGCTCTCCAGCATCTGGCGAGTGGGACCGCCGCCTCCGTCCCCGTGGCCGAACAACAGCAGGCCGGTATGGGCGGCGTCCGCGTAGGGATGGTCGCGCGCGGAGCGCAGGAGGCCCTCCACGTCGGCCGGACTGGAATAGGTGTCCGCGGGCGGGAAGTGGGCGAGGACCTCGCTGCCATCGTCGCCCTGCCACGTGAAGGTGTGGTGCTCAGGCCGGTTGAACCGATTCCAGGACAGCTTCTGGGTGAGAAAGCGGGTCATCCCCGCCCCGCGGATCAACTGCGGCAGCTGCCCGGGGTAGCCGAACGCGTCCGGGGCCCAGAACTCTTCGCAGCGCACCCCCAGCTCGCGCTCGAAGAAGCGCTGGCCGAGGAGCAGCTGGCGCACCAGCGACTCGCCGGAGGGGAGGATCAGGTCCGGCTCCACCCAGCTCCCGCCCACCGGCACCACCTGGCCGGCGGCCACCTTGTTGCGCAGCCGTTCCCACAGGTGACGGTCGCGCTCCTTGATCCACGCGTAGTGCTGGGCCTGGGAGAAGGCGAACCGGTACTCGGGGTACTCGTCCATATAGGCCAGGGCGGTGCCGAGCGTGCGCTGGAGCTTGCGGTAGGTCTCGGCCAGCGGCCACAGCCAGGCGGTGTCGATGTGGGCGTGGCCGACCGCGGTGAGTCCGGGCGCCTGGGTGGCGTTGTGGTGGTCGTACAGGGCGGCGAGGATGGCCGGGTCGCGGCTGTCGCAGAAGCGCTCGAGCTGGCGACGCAGAACCGCCGCCCACGTCGGCTCGGTCGCCGGGTGCCGCTCCAGGCACCGCAACACCTCGAAGTCGCAGGCGACCCTCCATGCCTCCGGGTCGAATTGCGCCAGCTCGCACCGGGTCAGCTCGACCGGCGTCCCCGGCCGGCCGAACAGGCCGTTGCAGGCGATCTCCACCTCGCAGCTCAGCGGTCCGGGCCGCGCCGCATCCGCGAGGGTCACCTCGGCGTGGTGCTGGTTGAGGCCGGCCGCCACCCGTCCGTCACACCACACCGTGGCCTCACTGCCAGAGCGCCACCGCAGGTCAACGCGCGCGTTGCTCCAGCTGTCCGGGACGGTGGCGCGCACGCGCAGCCAGTACGTGGCAAACGCCGGGCCGAACCGCTCCCCGAGCTCCACCGGCCGGTACTCCAGACGCTGGGCCGCCTCCCAGCTGATGCGGTCCACGCGCGGCGAGACCAGCATCTCGTCGACGGGACGCGTGCCCGCGTACACGCGCGCCTGCAGCCGCTGCGAGACCTGCTCCAGGCGCGCCCGGGTGTACTCCGGGTGCGCGATCAATGGACCGCGGTGGCGGCGACCTTGCCGAGCAGGCTCTCCCCGGTCTGGGCCGAGAAGAAGTACAGCCGCGTCGGGTCGATGGCCAACCGGACCGTGTCGCCGATCCGGGCCTGGGTGCGCGGGTCGACGCGGGCGCTGAACAGGGCTCCCTCGCGCCCGGCGAGCAAGATCGAATCCTCGCCGTCCTCACTTGACTGCGCGTCCTCGACGACCACGGCGTCGGCGTCGACGGCGAAGAACACGTAGGCGTCGGACCCCAGCTCCTCCAGCACCCGCACGCCGACATCGATCCGCGGCAGCCCGGCCGGGGCGAACTCGTCGTCCTCGAAGGCCTCGGGACGAACCCCCACCACCACCTCGCCGTCCAGTCCGGCCGCAGCCAGGTCCGGGCCGAGGGGGATTTCGAACTGACCGAGGCGCACGCTGGAGCCGCTGACCTGTCCGTGCACCAGGTTCATCGCCGGCGAGCCGATGAACGCGGCGACGAACAGGTTCGCCGGCCAGTCGTACAGGCGCTGAGGGGCATCGATCTGCTGGATGCGCCCGTCGCGCATCACCGCCACCCGCTGGCCCAGGGTCATCGCCTCGACCTGGTCGTGGGTGACGTAGACGGTCGTCGTTCCCAGGCGGCCGTGCAGCTCCTGCAGCGAGGTGCGCATGCCCACCCGCAGCTTGGCGTCCAGGTTGGACAACGGCTCGTCCATGAGGAACGCCGCCGGTTCGCGGATGATCGCCCGGCCCATGGCGACCCGCTGCTGCTGGCCGCCGGACAGCTGGCGGGGGCGGCGGTTCAGCAGGTCCTGGAGTCCGAGCATCCTGGCCACCTCGAGCACGCGCTGGTCGCGCTCCCGCCTGGGGATCTTGCGGACCCGCAGCCCGTAGCCGACGTTCTGGCGCACGGTCATGTGCGGATACAGCGCGTAGTTCTGGAACACCATCGCCAGGTCGCGCGCGCCCGGAGCCGCCCGCGTCACGTCCCGGTCGCCGATGGCGATCCGGCCGTCGCTGACGCTCTCCAGCCCGCCGACCGCGCGCAGGAGGGTCGTCTTCCCGCACCCGGACGGGCCGACGAGCACGACGAACTCGCCGTCATCGATGGTCAGGGACACGCCGTCGACAGCGCGCACGCCGCCCGCGAAGTCCTTGGTCACACCGTCAAGGACGATCTGTGCCATACGGCACTGTAACCATTTTCCGCCGACTTGTGCAATCGTTGCCACATGAGTAGTCGTGCCGCTGACGAACTCGTCGATCTGGTGGAGGTCTGCCCCGGCGTCACCCTGGTGCGCGACACGTGCAATGTGTATGCGCTGCGAAGCGGCCGCGAGGCCGTGCTCGTCGACTTCGGCGCCGGCACCGCGCTCGACCGGCTGCCCGAGCTCGGTGTCGACCGGGTCACGGACATCCTCCTCACCCACCACCATCGTGATCAGCTTCAGGGTCTGGAGCGGGCGGCGCGAGCCGGCATCCGCATCTGGGCGCCGCCGACCGAGCGCGAGCTGATCGAGGACGTCGACCGCCACTGGCGGTCGCGGCCGCTCGACAATGACTACGACCTGCGCCAGGACCGCTTCTCGCTGCTCCACCCCGTTCCCGTCACCGGGTCGGTGGCCGAATACCGGACGCGGCGCTACGGCGCCATCGTGGCGTTCACCCTCCCGACGCCGGGACACACGATCGGCTCGGTCACGTTCCTCGTCGAGCACGGCGGCCGCCGCTTGGCCTTCTGCGGCGACCTCGTCTACGGCGAGGGCCGGCTCTGGTCGCTCGCCGCCACCCAGTGGACCTACACCGGCAGCGAGGGCCAGATCGCGACGTCGATCTCGTGCGCGCTGCTGGCCGACCGCCGGCCGGACCTGCTCCTCCCCTCCCACGGCCCGCCGGTGCGTGACCCGGGGCGAGCGCTCGAGCTGACGCGCACGCGGCTGGCCGAGCTGATTGTGCTGCGCCGCGGTGAGCCGTGGGACTTCGACGAGTGGTTCCGCCACCCCTGGCGGAAGCTGTCTCCCCACCTGCTCGCCTCCCGCACCAGCATGGCGACCTCGTACGCGCTCGTGTCGGACTCCGGCCACGCGTTGCTGATCGATTGGGGCTACGACCTCTGGACCGGGTCGGCGCTCGCGTCCGACCGGGCCGCCCGGCGGCCGCTGCTCACGTCGCTGGAGGGTCTCGACGTCGAGGTGGTCGTCCCCACGCATTATCACGACGACCACGTGGCGGGGATCAACCTCCTGCGCGACGTCAGCGGCGCCGAGGCCTGGATCGCCGACCGGTTCGCCGACGTGCTGGCGCACCCCCGGCGGTACGACCTGCCCTGCCTCTGGTATGACCCGGTGCCGGCCGACCGGGTGCTGGCGGCCGGCCGCCCGGTGTGCTGGCGCGAGTACGAGCTGACCCTGCATCCGCTGCCGGGCCACACCCGGTATCAGGTGGCGGTCGAGTTCCAGGTCGACGGCCGGCGGGTGCTGGCCACCGGGGACCAGCAGCAGGGCCGGATCCTCAACTACCAGTACCGCAACCGGTTCGCGATCGACGATTACATCCGCGGCGCGCGGCTGTACGCGTCGTTGTCGCCGGATGTCATCCTCGGCGGCCACTGCCCCCCACAGGAGGTCGACGAGGAGTACCTGGCCCAACTGGCCGCCGACGGCCGGCGGGTGGCCGAGCTTCACCGCGCGTTGCTGCCCCTGGAGGAGGTCGACGCCGGCGCCGAGGGGTCCCTGGCGCGGATCGAGCCATACCGCCCGGTGGTGGCCGCGGGGGACAGCCTCGACGTCGAGGTCGAGGTTCCGGCGGGGCCCGCCGAGGTGGCTCTCGTGCTCGGCGCCGGCTGGACCGCCGAGCCCTCCCGGGTGGCGCTGACCGAGGCCGGGACGGCACGCTTCTCGGTCACGCCGGCTCCGGTGCCCGTCCGCCGCGCCCGCCTGGCCGCCGAGGTCACCGTGGGCGGCGTGCCGTACGGGCAGCAGGCCGAGGCGCTGGTCGACGTGGTCGATCCCCGGTGAGCCCGGTCCGGATCGACGCCGACGGCTACCGCCTCGAGGTGGCCGACGACGGCCTGACGGCGACGCTGGCCTCGCCCGCCGGCGAGCCCTGGCTGATGCTGCGCCCGCTGGCCGCCCTCGATGCCGCCGACGGGACTGACGAGACGCTGGCCGTGATGCCGCCCCGTCGGGTGTCCGCGGACGAGGTCGAGCTCCGCCGCCGCTCCACCCGCTGGGACGAGGCGTGGACGAGGCTGGTGTGCGGCGAGCGGGGGCTCGAGGTCAGCGCCGGCGTCGAGGGCCGCGGGGCGCTGCGCACCGTCAGGCTGCTGGCGGTGCGCTCGTTGCTGCCCGGCCAGGCTCACGGGCTGCTGCCGAGCGGCTCGCGCCTGCGCACCCTGTTCAGCCCCAATCCTGATCACCCTGACCGGATCGTGCGGCCGCTGGCCGAGTCGGCGACCCTCGGCGTCGTCGGCGACGCCGAGCCCGGACGCGGCCGGTGGCTGTTCACGCCCGCGCCGCTGTACGTCTGCCTGGGTGAGATCGGGATCTCGATCGTCGCCCCGGTGACGGAGATGCGCTTCTCGGAGCTGGAGGTGGAGGGCGGCGAGGGGGCGTTCGCCCTGGCCCTGCGCTACGACGGCCATATGACGGTGGACGGCTCCTTCACGGCGCCCTCGCTGGTGCTGACGCCCGGGGTCGAGGACCCCTACCGCGGGCTGGCGACGCACCGCGCCCTCCTGGCTGAGCGGGGCGCGGCACCCCCCGTCGCGCCCCGAGACCAAGCGGCATGGTGGAGCGAGCCGATCTTCTGCGGCTGGGGCGCCCAGTGTGCCCGCGCCCGCAGCTCCGGCCGGCGGGCGGCCGACTTTGCCACCGCGGCCGAGTACGACACCTACCTGGAACGGCTCGAAGCCGAGGGCGTCGTGCCGGGGACGATCGTGATCGACGACAAGTGGCAGGGCGGCTACGGCACCAACGAGCCCGACGAGCGCAAGTGGCCGGATCTGCCCGGCTGGATCGCGGCCCGGCATGAGCGGGGGCAGCACGTTCTGCTCTGGCTCAAGGCCTGGGACGTGGAGGGCCTGCCGCCGGACGTGTGCGTCCGCAACGGCGACGGCGCCCCGCTCGCCTTCGATCCCACCGCCCCCGGCGCGCCTGACCTCGTGCACGCGATGCTCGCGCGGCTGCTGGCGCCGGACGGGCTCGACGCCGATGGGCTCAAGATCGACTTCACCGCCCGCACGCCGAGCGGCTCCGCCCTGGCCACGCATTCCGGCGCGTGGGGAATCGCCCTGCTCCACGAGCTGCTGGCACTCCTGCACGATGCGGCCAAGGCGGCCAAACCCGACGCGCTGGTGGTCACCCATGCGCCGCATCCGGCATTCGCCGCCGTGAGCGACATGATCCGCCTGAACGACATGCTCCGGCTCGACCTCGACGACCCGCACGCCGGGACACCGGTGGTGGCGCAGATGCGTCATCGCGCGGCGGTCGCTCGCGCTGCCTGCCCGGAGCTGCTGATCGACACCGACGACTGGTGCGCGCCGAGCCTCGCCGCCTGGCGCGAGTACCTGGCCGCCAAGCCCGGGCTGGGCGTCCCCGCCCTGTACTACGCCGACACCATCGATGCGACCGGCGAGCGACTGGAGGCCGCGGACTACGCGGCCCTGCGCCGGACGTGGGCGGCGTGGCGGGCGCGCCGCTGCGACGCCGGCCACGATCCACCGGACAGGGCTGCCCCATGACCGCCGCCGGGGAGCAGGGGCGTCCGGTGACGGTGGCCGACGTCGCGCGCGAGGTCGGCACCTCACCATCGACTGCATCGCGTGCTCTCAGCGGGCGCGGTTACGTCGCCGCGGATCTGCGCGAGCGTCTGCTGGCGGCCGCCGACCGGCTCGGGTACGTGGCCAACGCCTCGGCCCAGACGCTGAAGCAGCGGACCAGCCGGATCGTCGGCGTCGTGGTCTCCGACCTGGGGAATCCGTTCTACGGCGGGTTGGCCGCCGGGATCGAGCAGACCCTCCGCGAGGCGGGATACCGGATGCTCCTCGTCGGCGACAACAGCGAGTACGTGGAGGAGATGGCGGCCGTCCGGACATTCCTGGCCATGCGCGCCCCCGGCGTGATCCTGACCCCGGTCGGCCAGGAGGCCACCGGCTTTCTCATCCGCAACGGGATCGCGGTCGTCGAGGTCGACCGCCAGATGGCGGACGTCGCCGTCGACGCGGTCGTGCTCGACAACGTCCGCGGCGCCCGCGACGCGGTCGGCCACCTGCTGGGGCTGGGACATCGGCGGGTGGCCCTGCTCGGCGTGGACACGAACTGGACGAGCGACGCGGGCCGCATCGAGGGCTACAGGTTCG
Source organism: Solirubrobacteraceae bacterium (assembly GCA_035551855.1). Taxonomy (GTDB): domain Bacteria; phylum Actinomycetota; class Thermoleophilia; order Solirubrobacterales; family Solirubrobacteraceae; genus Palsa-465. The sequence continues at coordinate 52,097 of DASZMK010000141.1, read as the reverse complement.
CCCACGCCACCGCCGGGATCACGGTGAACGACGGGCTCATCCTTCGCCTGGGCTTCCACGAGCCGGCGGCCGAGAAACGGATCGCCCGCCTGCTGGACGAGGCCGCGCCGACCGCCATCTTCGCCACCAACAACCTGCTCGCCGAGCAGGCGTGGCGCGTGTTGCGCGAGCGCGGCCTGCGGTTACCGCGCGATGTGTCGCTCGTCGGCTTCGACGACGTCGCCTGGACGGCGATGGTGAGCCCGCCGATCACCGTCGTGGCGCAACCCACCACCGATCTCGGCCGCCGGGCGGCGGCGCTGCTGCTGCAGCGGATCGCCGACCCGGACCGAACTCCCACCGTCGAGCTGCTGCAGCCGCGCCTCGTCGTTCGCGGCTCCTCCGCACCGCCGCCGCGACCGCGCCGCTGAGGCGCAGCTTCGGCAACGAGCGACCGGTCACGCCGCTGACCAGCCCGCGCTCGCCCGCGACGCGAAATGACCAGGACAAGTATGGTTACGTTCCCACACGTGGCCGTCCCCGTTTTCCCACCCGGCCTGGTCCGCGGGCGCGCCCCCCGGCGTCGGCCCCGCCAGCATGCGAGCGCGCCATGGCGGTGACCACCGCCCGCAGCTCGGCTCCGGCGGGCCCTCGGTCGCGGGTCCGCCGCTGGGCACGCGGCTTTCGCGAGCGCGACACGTGGTGGGCGTACGCGTTCCTCACGCCCTGGTTGTTCGGCTTCATCGTGTTCACGGCGGGGCCGATGGTGGCCAGCGCCGTCCTGTCGTTCACCAACTACAGCGTGATCAGCGCCACCCACGGCGTCGGTCTGGCCAACTACCGGGCGCTGGCCCACGACCCGTACGTGCTGGAGTCGCTGAAGAACACGCTGATCATGACCGCGATGTACGTGCCGGCCGACATGCTGCTGTCGCTGCTGCTGGCCACGCTGCTCGCCCGGGCGACGCGGATGGGCGGGTTCTTCCGCACCATCTTCTACCTGCCGGTCATGACCCCAACCGTCGCCATCGGCAGCATGTACCTGCTCATCTTCAACGGCAACTACGGCCTGCTTGACCGGGCGCTGTCGTTGATCGGCATCCACGGCCCGTTCTGGCAGACCGACCCCAACTGGATCAAGCCCGGCATCGTCGTGATGCTGCTCTGGCAGGTGGGCACCAACACGGTGCTCTACCTGGCGGCGATCAAGAACGTGCCCCAGCATCTGTACGAGGCGGCAGCGATGGACGGCGCATCCGCGTGGCGGCGCTTCCGCGACGTGACGCTGCCGATGATCAGTCCCACGCTGTTCTTCACCTTCATCATCCTCACCATCTACGGGTTTCAGATCTTCGATCAGATCTACACCGCCTTCTACAACCCCAGCAACATCAACACGTCGTCGGACAGCTCGCTGACGTACGTCATCTATCTCTTCCAGCAGGCCTTTCAGTATTTCCACCTCGGTTACGCGTCCGCGCTCGCCTGGGTCCTGTTTGGACTGATCATGATCGTCACCATCGTCCAGGTCGTCGTCAGCCGGCGTTTCGTCTACTACGAGGGCGGGCGATGACCACCGCCGCGGAGCGCGCCGGCCCGCCGGATCCCGCCCTGCCCGTGATGGTGCCACCGCCGCCGGAGTCCGCGTGGCGGAACTGGCGCGACAACACATCGCCGCTCACCCAGGGGCTGTTCCTGTTCCTGCTCGCCGGCTTCAGCGTCCTGTTCCTGTACCCGTTCGTGTGGCTGGTGAGCGCGTCGTTGAAGTCGCGGTCCTACGTGTTCACGAACACGCTCGTGCCGCAGGTCCTCCAGTTCAACAACTACGTGCGGATCTGGCACGCGGCGCCATTCCTGCGCTGGTTCGTCAACAGCGTCTACATCGATGGCCTGGCCGCCGCGACCGTCACCTTCGCCAGTGCGCTGACCGCGTTTGCCTTCGCCTACTTCCGCTTCCCCCTTCGCAACCTGCTGTTCGGTTGCGTGCTGGCGACGATGATGCTGCCGACGGCCGTGACGATGATTCCGGTGTACCTGATCTGGCAGCACATCGGCCTGGCCAACACGCAGTACCCGCTGTGGATGTCCAACCTGTTCGGCAGCGCGTTCTACATCTTCCTCCAGCGCCAGTTCTTCCTCGGCATCCCGCGCGAGTACTTCGAGGCCGCGCGCATGGACGGGGACAACTACCTGACGATGTTCTGGAGGATCGCCGTCCCGCTGGCCAAGCCGGCGCTGATCGTCACCGCCCTGTTCGAGTTCAAGGCCAAGTGGACCGACCTCATGACCCCGCTCATCTACCTGCACGGGGACTCCCAGTTCACGATCCCGCGCGGGCTGTACGCCCTGCTGGGCCAATATGCGCCCTCCGCCGGAGGGCAGGGCGACTACGAGCTGATCATGGCCGCCCTGGTTCTCGCCACAGTGCCGATGCTGCTCATCTTCGCCTTCGGCCAGCGCTACTTCATCGAGGGCATCTCCCTGCAGGGGCGCAAGGGCTGACCATGACCAGCCCCACGGTCATGCGCGGTCCCGGTTGCGGCGGTGCGAGCGATGGCCGGCTGGTGCTCGCCCTCGACATCGGCGGCACGAAGCTGGCCGCCGGAATCGTCGACCCCGCCGGCGCCACGCGCTCCTTCCTGGTGATGCCGAGCCGCACCGAGCTGGGACCCGACGCGGTGCTGGCCGACCTGTTCGCGCTGGGCCGCGACGCCGTCTCCGATGCCGGCGTGGCGTGGAGTCAGGTCGCCGCAGTCGGGATCGGCTGCGGCGGTCCTCTGGACGCCGAGCGCGGGATCCTCGTGGCCCCGGCGCACCTGCGGGGGTGGCGGGAGGTTCCGGTGGCGGCCCTGGCGCAGGACACCTTCGGCCGCCCCGCGCTGCTCGAGAACGACGCGACCGCCGCCGCGGCCGCGGAGCATCGTTACGGCGCCGGGGCGGGGCGGCGCAACATGGTCTATCTGACCATCTCCACCGGCGTCGGGGGCGGAGCGGTGATCGACGGCCGCCTGTACCGGGGCACCACCGGCAACGGTGGCGAGCTGGGTCATGTGACCGTCGACTGGCGTGGGCGTCGCTGCCGGGCGTGTGGCCGCCGGGGGTGCCTGGAGGCCTACGTGTCCGGCACGTCGATCGCCGAGCGCGCCATCGAGCAGATGGACCCCGGCAGCCGACTGGCGGAGCTGGACCGGCCGACCGCGGCCGACGTCGCGGCCGCCGCCCGCGCCGGGGATCGGTACGCGGCGGCGGTGTGGGAGGAGACGATCGACGCCCTCGCCTGCGGGCTGACCTCGATCGTGAACCTGTTCGAGCCGGAGCTGGTCGTGCTCGGGGGCGGAGTGACGCGTTCCGGCGAGCAGCTGCTGGGACCCGTCCGCGAGCGCGTGCGCAGCGCGGCGATGGCGCCCGCCGGGAGCGCGGCCGAGGTCGTGACCGCCGCTCTGGGCGACCGAGTGGGAGTGGTCGGCGCTGCCGCGATCGCCTTCGACGCCGTTTGTGCGGGAGGCATCGATGACCGCTGAGGCGCCCTCGGCCGCCGGGGCCGTGGCCGAGCACCGGGCGGCGCTGGACGCCGTGGAGACGCTCCTGCCCGCCGTCGGAGATCTCGCCGCGCGGCTGGTGGACTGCTTCACCGCCGGCGGCCGCGTCCTGTCGTTCGGCAACGGCGGCAGCGCGTGCGACGCCCAGCACCTGACCGAGGAGCTGGTCGCCCGCTACCGGCGCGAGCGCCGGGCGCTCCCGGCGACCTGCCTGAGCTCGGATCCATCGGTCCTCACCTGCGTCGGCAACGACTTCGGCTTTGCCGAGCTGTTCGCCCGCCAGGTGCAGGCCCACGCGCGCCCTGGCGACATCGTCTGCGCCTTCACCACCAGCGGGCGCTCGGAGAACATCGTGCGCGGCCTGGCCGCCGCCCGCGAGGCGGGCGCGACCGCGGCCCTGTTCGGCGGCGGTGACGGCGGCGACGCGCTCGCGCACGCCGACCACGCGCTCGTGATCCCCTCCCGGGCGACGGCCCGGGTGCAGGAGATGCACGTCCTGCTCGTGCACCTTTTGATCGAACCCGTCGACGCCTGGGCGGCCGGAGAGGAGGCAGCGGCGTGATCCACATGATCGGCAACGCCCACATCGACCCGGTGTGGCTGTGGCAGTGGCCGGAGGGCTACCAGGAGGTGCGCGCCAGCTTCCAGTCGGCCGTCGACCGCCTCGACGAGTACCCGGAGTACGTGTTCACCTGCGACTCCGCCCTGTTCTTCGCCTGGGTGTCCGAGAGCGATCCGGCGCTGCTCGAGCGCATCCGTGCTCACGTGGCCGACGGGCGGTTCGAGATCGTGGGCGGCTGGTGGATCGAGCCTGACTGCAACATCCCCGGTGGGGAGTCATTCGTGCGCCAGGCGCTGTACGGCCAGCGCTACCTGCGCGAGCACTTCGGCGTGACCGCCACCGTCGGAGCCAATCTCGACTCGTTCGGCCACAACGCGTCGCTGCCGCAGATCCTGGCCAAGAGCGGCTGTGACTCGTACGTGTTCCTGCGCCCGCAGCCCCATGAGAAGAAGCTGGAGCGCCCCCTGTTCTGGTGGCGCTCGCCGGACGGCTCGCGCGTGCTCGCCTATCGCATCCCTCATGAGTACTGCGCTCCGCGTGACGACATCGGCGGCCACGTCGACCGCGCCATCGCCTCGCTGCCCGAGCGCGACGGCGAGTGGGCGGTGTTCTACGGCGTCGGCAACCACGGCGGCGGTCCGACCAAGGCCAACCTGGAACAGATCAGGGCGCTCGACTCCCGGGGGGACCTGCCGAAGCTCGAATCGAGCTCGCTGCGCCGCTTCTTCGACCGGGCGGCCGGCGACGGGGAGCTGCCGACGGTCACCGGTGAGCTCCAGCACCACGCGCCCGGCTGCTACACGACCCACTCGGAGATCAAACGGACCAACCGCCGGGCCGAGAGCCTGCTGGCGCGAGCCGAGAGGTGGTGTGCGGTGGCCGACTGGCTGGAGCTGCGGCCGTACCCTGCCGCCGACCTCGAGCGGGCGTGGAAGCTCGTGCTCTTCAACCAGTTTCACGACACGCTCGCCGGTACGTCGATCGAGCCGGCCTACGAGGACGCCCGGGACCAGCTCGGCCACGCCTGCTCGCTCGCGGCTGGGGCGTTCAACGCCGCCGTGCAGTCGATCGCGCGCCAGATCGAGATCCCACCGGAGCCGGACACCCGCCCGCTGGTGATCTTCAACCCCCACCCGTGGGCGGTGGGCGCCGACGTCGAGCTGGAGTTCCCGTGGCCGCGCGCGGAGGGCGTGCACGCTGTCGATGAGCACGGCCAGCCCGTTCCGCTGCAGACGACGCGGCCGCTGGCCACCGTCAGCGAGCCCCGGGCCCGGCTCGTGCTCGCCGCCGACCTGCCGCCGCTCGGGTACCGCACCTACCGCATCCGCCCTGGAGGCCGCCCTGTGAGCGAGAACGCCCGGCGGGACCTCGTGTTGGAGAACGAGCACCTGCTGCTGGAGCTCGACCGGGAGTCAGGCCGGATCGCCCGGCTGATCGTGAAGGCCGCGGGCGTCGATCTGGCGGCGCCGCAGGCCCCGCATGCCGTCGTCGTCGAGGACCGCAGCGACACCTGGGGCCACGGGGTCCGCGCCTACGACGACGTCGCCGGCGAGTTTCGGTGCGAGTCGGCGAGGATGCTCGAAACCGGCCCGGTCCGGTCGATCCTGCAGGTGCACAGCCGGTACGGCGACTCCCGCCTGCGCGAGGACTACGTCCTCAGCGCGCATGCGTCCCACGTCGACGTGCGCGTCACCCTTGACTGGCACCAACCGCTGAAGATGCTCAAGCTCCGCTACCCGACCGGCCTGAGCACCGCCGAGGCGACATTCGAGATCCCGTACGGCCACCTCGTCCGCCCGGCCGGCGGCGACGAGGAGCCCGGCCAGTCATGGGTCGATGTGTCGGCCGCCGGTGCCGGGCTGAGCGTGATCACCGACGCCAAGTACGGCTATGACGTCCGCGGGGGCGACATCGGAATCAGTGCCGTGCGCAGCCCGGTGTGGGCCTGGCACGACCCGCGCGAGCTGGAGCCCGACGGGGACTTCGAGTACATGGACCAGGGCCGCCAGCGCTTCTGCGTCCGCCTCGTCCCGCACGCCGGGGATTGGCGTGCCGCCGGCGTGGTGCGCCATGCCGCGGAGCTCAACCAGGCGCCGTTCGCGCTGTTGGAGAGCGCGCATGCCGGCTCACTGGCGACGCGGGCGTCCTACGCCGACGACGGGCGCGGCGACGTGGTCGTCACCGTGCTCAAGCGCGCCGAGGACGGCGGCGCCTGGGTGCTGCGCGCCCATGAGTCCTCCGGGCGGTCTGCGCGGGCTCGGATCACGGCGCTGGGGACCACGCTTGACTGCGACTTCGCCCCGCATGAGATCAAGACGTTCGTCGACGGCCGCGAGACCGACCTGCTGGAATCGTGACGCTGCAGGACGACTGGCAACTGCAGGGCTGGGTCGGCGAGGAGTGGCGCTGGTACGTCGACAACCCGTGGGATGCGCCGGGGTGGCTGCCCGCCCGGGTGCCGGGCAGCGTCATCGACGACCTGGTGCGCGCCGGCGAGCTGGCCAGCCCGTACTTCGAGCGCGACAGCCGGCAGGCCGAATGGGTGGCGGCGCGGACCTGGGTGTATCGCCGGCGCCTGACCGCCGGCACGATCCGGTTTGACGGTGTCGACCACGAGGCGACCGTGTTCGTCGACGGTGAGGAGGTCGCCCACCACGTCGGCGGCTTCACGCCGTTCGAGATCCGCCTGGCGCCGGGCGAGCACGTGCTGGCCGTCGCCGTGCATCCCGCACCCGCGAGCGAGCCGCAGGTCGGCCACACGAGCCGGGTGCGCGCGCACAAGAGCCGGATGGGGTACGGCTGGGACTTCTGCCCGCGGCTGATCCATCAGGGCATCTGGAGGGAGGTCTGCGCCGATGAGCCGTCCCGCCCGGAATACCGCGTCAGCCTCCGGGATGGCATTGGGCGGGTGCACGCCGGCGATGAGCTCGTGTTGGAGGTCGCCGACCCGGAGCTGTGGTGGTGCAACGGCCTGGGCGAGCCCCGTCTCTACGAGGCGGGCGACGTCCGGGTCGGCTTCCGCACCGTCGAGCTGACCGACGACTACGCCCTCATCGTCAACGGCCGGCGCACTCCCATCCGCGGCGTCAACTGGGTCCCCCTCGACGTCCTGTACGGCGTGCCCCGGCCCGCGAAGCTGCAACGGCTGCTGGAGCTGGCGGCCGGCGCCGGTGTGAACCTGGTGCGCGTCTGGGGTGGCGGCGTGATCGAGTCAGACGAGTTCTACGCGCACTGTGACCAACTCGGGATCCTCGTCTGGCAGGAGTTCTCGCAGAGCAGCTCCGGGCTGGAGAGCGTCCCCTGCGCCGACCCGGAGTTCGTCGCCACGCTCGCCGCCGATGCCCGTGGGATCGTCCCCCGCCTGGCCCATCATCCGTCCCTGGCGATCTGGGGCGGCGGCAACGAGCTGGACGCCGACGACGGACACCCGGCCCTGGCCGCGCTGCGCGAGGTGGTCGCCGAGCTCGACCCGGACCGGGCGTGGCTGCCCACGTCCCCGCTGGGCGAGCGCGACGTCCACGGACCCTGGGAGCACCAGGGACTGCCCGCCCACAACCGCCATTGGGATGGCGTCCGGTCGAACCTGCACAGCGAATTCGGCGTGGAGGGGATGACCAACCGCGAGGCGCTCGAGCGCCTCATTGCACCCCAGCACCGCTGGCCGGCCGACCGTTCCAACCCCGTCTACGCCCATCTGGGCGCGTGGTGGAACAACGCGCCGCTCGTCCAGGAGTGCTTCGGCGGGCGCATCGAGGACGTCGAGACAATGCTCCGCGCCAGCCAGTGGCTGCAGTACGACGGACTGCGCTACGCGGTCGAGGCGACGCTGCGCCGCGGCGCCGGCGCCATCCCGTGGCAGCTCAACGAGTCGTTTCCCAATGCCTGGTGCACCTCGATCGTCGATTGGCACGGCCGGCCCAAGCCGGCCTACTTCGGCCTCGCCCGGGCCTATCGCGGCGCCCCCAGCGCGCGGTTTCCGACGCCGGCCTGGGGCGGCCAGGACGAGGTCGTGGCCCGCGTCGGCGCCCCCGCGCGCCTGCTCGACCTCGACGGCCGCGTCGTCGCCACCGGCGACACCGAGCTGCGCGCGCCGCTCAGCGCGTTCGCCCACGACGTGTTCGTGCTCGACCTCGACGCGGGCGCGAACCGCTATGTCATGACCCGGACCCCGGACCTGGCGCCGCTGCTCGATCTGCCGCCGACCACGCTTGAGCTGCACGACGGGGCGCTGCGCAACGCCGGCGACATCATCGCCGTCGGCGTCGTGTGCGACACCGACGTGCTCGACCTGCTTCCCGGCGAGACACGCATGATCACCGGTGCCCGCGCGGAGGGATGGAATGCTCACCTGTAGTGCACTGGCCGCCGACGGCACCGAGCTCGACGGCTTCGAGTTCGACGGTGAGCGGACGGTGCGCTACCGCGGCGCCACACCCGTCCGAGCCGGGATCCGGCTGGCCTTGGAGCTGCCGCGTGACGGCGACCCGGGGTGGCTCGTTCCCGGAGTGTTCTACGGCGAGAACCGGCCGCGGGAGTGCACGCGGCTGTACCCGCGCTTCACCTCCGGCCGGGTCGATGTGGACGCGATGGAGTCCGACGCCTGGTCGTTTCGTGCCGACCGCTGCGCCACCCCCGCGGTGTTCGCCCGCGGCGGCGGTCTGTCCACAACCGAGCTCTCGCCCGTCGGCCAGCCCGGCGTCGGCTTCGCCGACCGCGACGGGCGGCGCTTCATCTGGCTGGACTTCCCCTACCGCGAGGAGCCGCTTCGATACGACGGCTCCGAGGTGCCGGCGCTCCCGGACGTGCGCAGCCACGAGTTCTCGCCCGGCGACGCGGTGGCGCTCCCGGTCAGCGTCCACGACGGCGACTGGCGGGCGGCGCTGCGCCCGGAGGCGTCGGTCGCGCCGGCGGCGTGGGTGCCGGTGGACAGCGCGGCCGCTCTGGCCGCGTTTGGGCTGTACCGCTGGCATTACCGTCCGGACCCCGGGCGGCTGGTGGAGACCGTGTCGTTCGACGGCGCCCGCGTGCGCGACCATATGCACGTCTCATGGGTCAGCGGCGTCCCCTACGCCTACGCGCTGCTCCGCCACGGCCGCCGGGTCGGCAACGACGCGTACGTCGCCGCCGCGGAGGCGGTGCTCGACCACGTCGCCGGCGCCCTGGCACCGTCGGGCACGTTCTGGCCGCAATGGACCCGGGAGGAGGGCTGGACGACAGGCTGGCACCCGGACCCGCACCGGGCACACGCCCGTACGCTGGCCGACGCCGCGCTGTTCATGCTCCGCGCCGGCGAGCGCTGGCGTCAGGCCGCCCTGTCGAACGTCGCCGTCGCGCTGCGTACGCAGCGGGCCGACGGCGCCCTCCCCGCCGCCCATGACCTGCGCACCGGCGACGCGCTGTCGTGGCAGGGCACGGCGGGCATGGCGTGGATTCCGGCGCTCGTCGCCGCCGGCCACGACGCAGCCGCCGGCCGAGCCGGCGCGTACTACCGGCGCTTCGAGCACTGGTGCGGCGCCCCGGAGGACGTCGACCTCGCCCCCACGTCCGAGGACGGCTACGCCGCCGTCATGGCCTTCGTCGCCCTCGAGGACTGGGAGACGGCGCGGCGCGCCGCCGACTGGACCCTGACCTTCCGCTACTCCTACGACGTCGCGTTCGCCGCCGAGACGACGCTCGGCCGTTACCGATTTCGCACCCGCGGGGCCGACCAGGCGTCACCGGCCAACCAGCACCTGCACGCCTTCGGGCTCATCTGCCTGCCGGAGATGCTGGCCCTCGGCGAGCCGTACCGCAGCGCCGCGCTCCAGCACCTGGAGTGCTTTCGCCAGTTCATCGCTCGCCACGACGGCGACTTCGGCGCACGGCGCGGCATGGCCGCCGAGCGCTACCTGCAGACCGACTGCTTCGGAGCGAAGGGAACGCTCGACCCGCTGTCGCATGCCTGGTCGCTGGGGGTTCTGCTGTACGCCTGCGAGGTGCTGCTGTGACGCGGCGCTTCCCTGACGGCTTCCTGTGGGGCGCGGCCACCTCCGCGTTCCAGGTCGAGGGCGCGCTGGAGATCGACGGGCGCGGGCCGTCCGTGTGGGACGCGTTCCCCAGCGAAGCGGGCGAGACCGGCGCAGTGGCCTGCGACAGCTATCGGCGGTGGGAGCAGGACGTGGCCCTGGCCGCGGAGCTGGGGCTCGGCGCCTACCGCTTCTCGATCGCCTGGCCGCGGATCCACCCGGCCGGGGACGGGCGCGTCGAGCAGCGCGGGCTCGATCACTACGCGCGGATGATCGACGCGCTCCTCGCGCGCGGCATCGTCCCGGTGGTGACGCTCCACCACTGGGACCTGCCGCTGGGACTGGACTGGTCCTCCCGGGTGGCGGCGGAGCGATTCGCCGAGTTCGCGTGCACCTGCTTTGACGCCTACGGCGACCGGGTCGGCTGGTGGCTGACCGTCAACGAGCCGTGGATCGTCGGCGTGCTCGGCCACCTGCTCGGCCTCCACGCGCCGGGGCGGCGCGACCCACGCGCCGCGGCGGCCAGCTTTCACCACCTGCTGCTGGGGCACGGCCTCGCCGTTCAGGCCCGTCCGGCGACCGGACGGATCGGCATCGCCCTCAACCTGTTCCCGCATTACCCGGCGTCGGAGCGGCCGGCCGACGTCGCCGCCGCGTGGGCCTCGGACGGCTACTGCAACCGCTGGTTCCTGGATGCGCTCTATCACGGCGCCTACCCGGAGGACATGCGGTCGCGCTGGGAGGCGCTGATCGGCCCGCTGGACTTCGTGCACGACGGCGACCTGGAGCTCATCGCCACACCCACCGACTTCCTCGGCGTCAACTACTACGCGCCGCGGGTCATCGAGGCAGTGCCCGGCGACGAGCCGTGGCCGTGGCGCGTCGTCGTCCCGGACAGCGTGGCGACGACGGGTGGGTTCACCGGCGGGGTGGCGCATACGGAGGCCGGAACCCCGATCGTGCCCGCCGGGCTGTCTGACCTGCTCGTCCGCCTGCGCGACGATTACGCGCCGAGGGCGATCATGATCACCGAGAACGGCGCTGTGTTCGGCGAGCCGCTCCACGACGCGCAGCGGGTCGCGTTCATCGACGGCCACCTGCGGGCGCTGCACGCAGCGATGGGGCTCGGCGTGCCGGTCGTCGGCTATTGCCACTGGTCCCTGCTGGACAACTTCGAGTGGCGACTGGGGTACGGGCAGCGCTTCGGCCTCGTCCACGTCGACTACGCGACGCAGGAGCGCACCATCAAGGACAGCGGCCGCTGGTTTGCCCGCGTCGCCAAGGAGAACGCCCTGTGAAGCTGACCGTCATCGGCGCCGGATCGACCTACACACCGGAGGTCATCGACGGGCTGGCCCAGCTCGGAGACGAGCTGACGCTCGACGAGCTGTGGCTGCACGACACCGACGCCGGGCGGCTGGAGGTGGTGGGCGGCCTGGCCGGGAGGATGCTGGCCCGCGCCGGGCACCCGGCGCGGCTCTCGCTGTCCACGCGTCTGGACGACGCCGTCGAGGGCGTCGACTGCGTGCTGGTGCAGATCCGCGTCGGCGGCCAGGCGGCGCGCGCAGTCGACGAGGCCCTTCCCGTGCGGTGCGGCTGTGTCGGCCAGGAGACGACCGGCTTCGGCGGCCTGGCCAAGGCGCTGCGCACGGTCCCGGTCGTCCTCGACATCGCCGACCGGGTACGGGAACGGTCCCCCGGCGCCTGGATCGTCGACTTCACCAACCCGGTGGGCATCGTCACCCGCGCTCTGCTCGACGCGGGGCACCGGGCGATCGGCCTGTGCAACGCGGCGGTTGTCTTCCAGCGTCACTTCGCCTCCGTTCTCGATGTCGACCCGGCGCGCCTCGAGCTCGACCACCTGGGCCTCAACCATCTCACGTGGGAGGTCGGCGTCCGCCTCGACGGAGTGCCGGTGCTCGACCGCTTGGTCGGCGAGCACGTCGAGCGGGTGGCTCGCGCCACCGGCCTCTCACCGGAGCTCGTCGGCGCCCTGGGCACCGTTCCGTCGTACTACCTGCACTACTTCTACGGCCACGACCAGGTGGTGCGGGCCCAGCGCCGCGAGCGCTCGCGCGCCGAGATCGTCGCCGAGGTCGAGGCTGAGCTGCTGCGCCTGTACGCCGACGAGGAGCTGGATTCCAAGCCGGCGCTGCTCGAGCAGCGCGGCGGCGCCGGTTACTCCCAGGCCGCGGTGGCGCTGGTCGCCGGGCTGCTCGGATCCCGTCCCGGACGCCACGTCGTCAATGTGCGCAACCACAGCACGCTGCCCTTCCTCGACGGCAGGGCGGTCGTCGAGGTTCCGGCCTGGGTCGAGGACGGCCGCGTGATGCCGGTGCCGCTGCCGCTGCCGGGGGCCCTGGAGCGGGGGTTGATCGCGCACGTCGCCGCCTACGAGGAGCTCGCGCTGGATGCCGCCCTGAGAGGCGGCCGGGCCCGGGTGTTCCGCGCGCTGCTGGCCCACCCGCTCGTCGGCCAGGCGGCTTTGGCCGATGAGCTCGCCGACCTGATGATCGACGCCAACCGGGGGTTTCTGGCGTGGGCGTGATCGCCGTCGACGGCGGGAACTCCAAGACAGACCTCGTCGCGCTGTCGCTCGACGGGACGCCCCGCGCCTGGCTGCGGGGACCGGGGAGCAACTCCCACGGCCCCGGGGGCGCCGCCGGCTGCGTCGCGGTGGTCGACGAGCTCGTCGCCCGGCTGGGCGGTGAGCGCCCGTTCGCGCACGGCGCGTTCTTTCTCTGCGGCGCCGACGGCGACGGTGACATAGCCGTGCTGAGGACCGAGATCGAGGCGCGCGGCTGGGCGCGCAGCATCATCGTGGACAACGACACCTTCGCCCTGCTGCACGCGGGCAGCCGGGCCGCCGACGTGATTGCCGTGGTGTGCGGAGCCGGCATCAACTGCGTGGGGCGGGCCGCGGGCGGGCGCCCCGCGGGCGGGCGGGCCGTCCAGTACCCCGCCCTCGGCTGGGAGACCGGCGACTGGGGCGGTGCCGAGTCGTTGGGCCGCCGGACGCTGTTTCACGCCGTCCGTGGCGAGGACGGGCGCGGGCCCCGGACGGCGCTGACCGAGCTCGTGCGCCGGACGTTCGCCGCACGCAGCGCGGTCGCTGCCGGTGAGGCTGTCCACCATCGCCGGATCGCGACCGCCCGTCTCGGCGAGCTGGCACCCGACGTGGCCCGCCTGGCCGCCGACGGCGACCCGGTGGCGCTCAGGCTCATGGAGAAGCTGGCCGAGGAGATCGTCCTGCTCGTGGCCCGGGCGCTGCGTGATCTGGAGCTCGACGGTGCCGAGGTCGTGCTCGGCGGCGGCATGCTGGCGCCGGAGGGGCTGCTCTACGAGCTGACCGTGGAGGCGCTCCCGCCGGGCGCCCGGCCGGTTGTGGCCGAGCTGCCGCCGATCGCAGGGGCGGGCCTCGCGGCGCTCGAGGCCGCCGGCGCGTCGGCCGCCGCCGCTGAGCGGCTGCGCGACGCCTTCGGCCGGGGTCTGACACCGGAGCAGGCACCGTGAGTCTCGGCCTCGGCGCGCTGGCGGGTCCGCGCGGAACCTGCGCGATGGTGGCGATGGATCAGCGCGAGTCGCTTCGCGCCATGTTGCGTGATCGCGGCCTCGCGGATGATCCTGACCGCGTCCGCGCGTTCAAGCTGGCCGTCGCCCGGAAGCTGGCCCCGCTCGCCACCGGCTTCCTGATCGACCCCGAGCACGTCGACGCCGTGGCGCCCCTCGTGCCCCGGGGGCTGATCCTGGCCGTCGACGAGCTGGTGCAGGAGCCGGGCGCACCGGTGCGGGACACGTGGCTGCAGGAGCCCCGGGTCCTGCCTCCCCGGGTGGCGGCGCTCAAGCTGCTGGTCATCTGGCGTGACGACGACCGTCGCCGCGAACGTGTGGAGATGGCGCGGCGGTTCGTGGCGCTGGCCGCCTCCCGGGGGGTGCTGTCCGTGCTCGAGGGAGTGGTTCGTGAGGACCGGGAGATCACCGCGGCGGCCGCCGAGCTGGGCGCGAGCGGCCCGTCGCTGTACAAGTGCCAGGTGCCCCTGCAGGGCCGGGGGGAGGCGGTCGAGATCGAGCGTCGCGCCCGGGAGATCGGCGCCGTCCTCCCGTGTCCGTGGGTGGTGCTGTCCCAGGGCGTGGATCCCGCCGATTTCCCGGCGGCCGTGCGGGCGGCCTGCCGCGGCGGCGCCTCCGGCCTGCTCGCCGGCCGCGCGGTATGGACCGCGGCGCTGAGCGACGCCGACCCGCGCGAACGCCTGGAGCGCGAGTGTCGCCCGCGCCTGCGCGAGCTGACGGCGATCGTCGAGGAGCACGGCCACCCCGTCGACGACCGGGCGCTGGAGGGCAGCTGATGGACGTGCGGGGGATGATCGAGGGCTTCTACGGCCCTCCGTGGTCGCACGCCGAGCGGCTGGACATGATCGCCTTCTGTGGCGCGGTGGGGCTCGACACGTGGGTCCACGCGCCCAAAGACGACCCGTACCACCGCGAGCGCTGGCGGGAGCCGTACCCGGAGGGCGAGCTCGCCCGGCTGGCCGACCTCGTCGCCCATGCCGTCCGCCACGGGGTGCGCTTTGTCTATGCCATTGCTCCCGGACTCGATGTCTGCTACTCGTCCGGCGCCGACTTCGACGCGCTGCTCACCAAGCTCGAGCAGCTGCGCACGATCGACGTGCGCCATTTCCAGTTGCTGTTCGACGACGTCGAGCACACCCTGCACTGCGCGGAGGATCAGCGGCGCTACGGCGGGTACGAGCGGCCCTCGGGCGCTGCCCAGGCGCAGCTGAGCAACCGCTTCGCCCGCGAGGTCGCTCAGCCCGGGCCGCTCGTCGTGTGCCCGATGGCCTACGCCGGGACCGGCGCGGGCGACTACCGCCGCTGCTTCGCTCCTCACCTGGACGACGGGATCGTCCTCTATTGGACCGGGCCGGAAGTCGTGTCGCTGGCGATCACCCGCGAGGAGCTGGACATGAGCGTCCGCCGCTATGGCGGGCACGAACATCTCCTGTGGGACAACTACCCGGTCAACGACTGGGATCCGGAGGTTCTGCACCTGGGGCCTCTGCGGGGGCGCGACCCCGGCCTGGCCGACGGGCCCCTGCGGGGGATCGTGGCCAATGCCATGGTCCAGGCGACGCCGTCGAAGCTGGCGCTGGCGACCGTCGCCGACTGGGCCCGTGATCCGGCGGGCTACGACGCCACGGCGTCCTTCGCCGGCGCGCTGTCTGTCCAGGGCGGCGAGGTGCTGGAGGCCGTCCGGCCACTCGCCGGCGACGGCCCGGCACCACGCGAGGTGCCGATCCCGGATGACCTGTCCGGCCTCATCGAGGCGCTGGCGCCCGGAGTCGATGCCGTCGCCGCCGTGGCGCTGCTGGAGCCGTTCGTGTGACGGACGTCGCCGTGTACGGGGCCACCGCTGCCGGCGTCGCCGCGGCGCTCGCGGCGCACGACGCGGGGGCGCAGACGGTGCTCCTCGACCCCGGGGCCCACATCGGCGGGATGGTCTCCGGCGGGTTGTCGTGGACCGATGTCGGCGACGTCCGCGTGCTGGGCGGCTTCGCGCGCCGGTTCTACGGCGCCGTGGCCGAGCACTACCGCGCTCCCCTCTGGGGAGTCCGGGGCCCGGAGCCGCGGGTCGCCGAGGCGATCCTCACCGCCTGGCTGGACGGCTTGGATGTCCGCCTCGGCACCGGCGAGGTTCCCGACGCGGCCGTGTACGTCGACGCCAGCTACGAGGGTGACCTCATGGCAGGGATGGGCGTGCCGTTTGCGGTGGGCCGTGAACCGCGCTCGCTGTACGAGGAGACGTGGGCCGGCCGTCAGCCCGCCTACCGTCCCGGCAAGCACAACTTCTCGGTCCTCCTGTCGCCCTTTGCCTCCGATGGCGAGCTCCTGCCCCACGTCCGTCAGCCTGAGCTGGACGCACGGGGGTGGCCGGCGGAGCGGCTGGCCGAGGGGGACGGCGGCCTGCAGGCCTACGGCTACCGCGTGTGCCTGACCGATCGCGACCCCATTCCGTTCCCGGAGCCCGACGGCTATGACCCCGGCGAGTACGAGCTGCTGCGCCGCTATCTGGCAGCGGCGCCCGGCGCCGAGGTGCTGGGGCTGGTGTCCGATCTGCTGCCGGGTGGCAAATGCGACGTCAACTCGATCGGCCCGTTCTCGCTCAACGTCCTCGACGGCTCAAACCGCGAGTATCTCGATGGCGATCGTGCCGCCGTCCGCGCCCACCACCTGCGTTACACCCAGGGGCTGCTCTACTTCCTGTCCGGGGCCCGGGAGGACGTGGCCCGCTGGGGACTATGCCGGGACGAGTTCACCGACACCGATGGGTGGCCGCACCAGCTCTATGTGCGCGACGCCCGCCGGATGCGCGGCCGGTACGTCCTGCGCGAGGCCGACCTGCTCGACGCCCACCCCCAGACGGATGTCGTTGCGCTCGGCTCCTACAACATCGACATCCGCGAGGTTGAGCGGACCTGGCGGCGGTTACCGGAGTATGACGCGGTCCCCGCAGTGTTCAACGAGGGCTACCTGTCGGTCGCCGTGCCGCCGTATCCGATCCCCTACCGCTCCCTGGTTCCCCGCCGCCAGGACGCCGCCAACCTGCTCGTCCCCATCTGCCTGTCGGCCTCCCACGTCGCCTTTGCCTCGGTCCGGATGGAGCCGACCCTGATGCTGCTCGGCGAGGCGGCCGGGCTCGCGGCCGCCCAGGCAGCGCGCCGCTGCATCGCCGTCCAGGACATCGACGTGGACGCGCTCCAGCGCTCGCTGCGCGATCGCGGGCAGGTTCTGTCGCTGTGATGGTCGGCCCCGCGCGGGTGCGCCACGTCCACCTCAAGGACGTCCACCGGCAGGGCGAGCCCCACAAACCCGCCGCTGGGAACCGCGACGTTCATGGCCCACGCCCCCGCGCAGGTATGGGATCGTTCCCATTGGGGAGTGCGTGGCGACGCGAGCTCGAGCCGTTGCTGGCCTGATTCAAGGCGCACAGCGATGCGGCCGGCCGCCTGGCCGGCCGGGCCCGCACCGCTGCCTGGCCGGCCGGGGCCGCACCGCTGCCGATCGCCGGATCAGCCCGGAGCGGCTCCGCCCTTGGACGCCGCGCTGATCGCCGCCTGTGCCTCGCTCTGGGCCTGTGCCAGGGCCTGCTGGGCGGTCTGCTGACCCTGGAGGACCCGGGTCACCGCGTTGGTCCACGCCGTCTCGAACTCCAGGCTGGCCGGTGAGGCCGGCATGCCGAACGCATCCGGCTCGATCTTGAGCACGGTGTCCATCGACGAGACCCACTGCTTGGGCTCGCCGGGAGTGGGCTTGTCGATTGCGGCATCGGCGGGGATGTTGGCCGTGAACAGCCCCGTCCAGTACTGGTGCTTCTTGGCGTACAGGGCCTTGCGGTTGCTGGCCGCCGCGATCCAGGTCGACGTGGCGGTCATCGCCTTCGCCCACGTGCACGCCAGCTTGGCGTTCTTGGCCCCCTTCGGGATCGCCCAGGCGCTGCCGGTCTCCCAGTCAAGCGGTTGCCCCGTGCGGCTCGTGACGGGCATCGTCGTGATCGAGACCTTCGGCGACGTGGTCGCGAGCACGTTGAAGTACCAGTCCTCCATCGGCCACGCGGCAAGCTGGTTCTTGGCGACCTCGTTGTCTGCGCCGAAGAAGTTGAACGTGTTGCGGAAGGCCGAGAACTGGTTCCACCCGCCCTGCTCCTTGATCAGGCTCACCGCATACGTCAGCGCCTGGATCACCTGGGGGGTGTCAAGCTGGGGGTGCATCCCATTGGAGCTGATCAGCTCGGCTCCGTTCGCCTTCGCCCACAGGGGGAAGAACTCCGGGATCTTGGGGTCGAAGCCGACCTCCGAGAGCTTTCCGCCTGAGGCCTTGACCAGCTTCTTCGTCACCTGCGCGAGGTTGCTCCAGTTGGTTGTACCGAGGTCGCTCGGCGCCAGTCCGGCGGCCTTGACCGCCGTGTTGTTGACGATGATCACCCGGTTGTCGTAGAACTCGGGAATACCGTACACCTGCCCGTTGTCGGTCAGCTCCTGGACCGCGGGTGGGCGGAACTGGGACATGGCGACATGCTGGGTGGAGATGCACGAGTTCAGCGGCTCGAGTGCGCCGCGGGCCGCCAGGGAGCCGATCTGGTACCGGTCGGTGTAGATCAGGTCCGGTGGGTTGCCACCGGCAACCGATGCCAGGAACTGCTGGTCGTTGAAGCCGCCGTTCGGAGCGGACACCTTCGCCGGAGCGATTGCCTTCTGGGCGATGGCGAAACGGGTCTGGGCCACGTCGTCGCCGTTGGTGCCGAAGCCCATGATGTTGAGCGTCGCCGAGCTGCCTCCGCCCGCGCTCTTGGCTGAGCTGGTACTGCTCGACGAGCCGCCGCACCCGGCGGCGACGCCGGCCAGCAGGATCGCCGATGCACCGACGGAGGCAATGCGGTGCGGCCATTGCCTCGGAACCAGTCGTTCAGCGCGGGGACCCTCCTCCGACGTCGCCGGGGTGGCCTGATGTCGATATCGCAGCCTCACCTGCACTCTCCTCTCCCCCGGTCCCGCCTTCTTGATCTTCCGTTCCCACTCCTGATGTGGGAACGATTGCACATTTCCGGGCCGCGGACTGTATCGCACCGGAACCCGATCCGTCGCAGCGATCCGACTGGGCGACCATCGACGCTCGGTTACGGCGCGGCGATGGCACCGCGGGGCGGCCTCTGGCTCGTGTCGATCCTGTGCGTGTGGCGGGGATCGGATGTGGACCTGACGTGACTCCGTCCCCGCTCGACGGGGTGCGGGCCTGGTCAGGCGCGGCGGTGCGGTGCGGGCTTGATCACGCGCGGCTGCGTTGACGAGCAGCTCTCCGCACAGGGTCGGCTCATCGCACAGGGTCGGCTCATCGCACAGGGCCCGCTCGCCGCACCGGGCCCGCTCGCCGCACCGGGCCGGCTCGCCGCGAAGACCGGCTCGCCGGCCGCGCCCCCGGACGCGGCCGACGGACCACCTGCCTGCCGCCGGGCAGATGGTCGCGCCCCGGCGCGGTCCCCCCACACGCACGGGACATTCGTGAGCCGATCAAGCTCAATACCTGGACTTTGATACGCAGACGAACACGGCCTAGCGGCCGGCACTGTGCCGCACGCTCGTTCTGCTCCTCGCAAAAAGGGCAATCCTCTGCACCGTCGGGTAACAGCCGCCTCAGGATCGCTCGCTGGTGAAAACCTACCTAATTGGGCCGTTCGCATCAAACGCGCGCGTCCGGAAGCTGACCTTTCCCGCGAGCTGACCTTCGCCGCGAGCTGACCTTCCCCGCGCGTCAGCGGCCTCGCCGGTACAAGAACATCCAGGCCCTCCAATGGGAGGACTCCTCGGCCGCCGCTGTCGGTCCCGCGTTCGATTTCCGCGCGGAGTTCCCGGGGCGAACGCCGGGCTATGTCTACGAGATCCGCGAGATCCAGCCCCAGCGATGACTCTCCGGCCGCGGTCGCGCACCAGCGATGATTTCTCGCCCGGCGGAAGGTCGGAGACCAGCGCAACCCCCGCACCGGGGCCTCAGATGCGATTGACCATGACGACCTTCCTCACCCTCGACGGAGTCGTTCAGGACCACCGATGCCGGCGTCCTGGTTCTCACCTATGAACTCGCTGGACGGCCGAGCTACGGCCGTTCGCCGTCGCCCCTGAGCCTGAGCAGAACAGGATCCTGCGCTAGCTCCGCTTGGCGACCCGCGGCCTGGAAACGCGGCGGATGGTCCGTCATCATGCGCAGCGTGAATGCGGCCGAGCGATTCTTTGCCGCGTCCCAGGCGGGGGACCACGACGCTGCCGTCGAACAGCTGTCCCGTGACGTCGTGATGCTGAACCCGGCGAGCGATGATCCGATCACCGGCAGGGACGCGGTCGCGGTGGCTCTGCGCGCCGTGGAGGCAGCGTGCGACGAGTTTCGCCACACGCACCTCCTCGCCGATCCGAGCGGTGGTCAGAGGCCCCTGTTCGGCCTGGTGTTCGAGGCGAGGGTGGGAGACGCGACGCTCCGGGGCGTTGACCTCCTCGAGCTTGACGAGGCCGACCGCATCAGCAGCTTCACGGTGGCGGTGAGACCGGTCACTGCTCTCATGGCGCTGGGGGCACGGATGTCCGCACCGGAGCGGCCCTGATCCGTGAGCAGGGTCGACTTTGGCCGGACGGCCGCTGATTACGCGGCGTATCGAACCGGCTTCCCGGATGAGTTCTTCTCCCGGCTCGGCGACATGAAGGTCGGCCTGCCCGGTCAGCGAATCGTGGACCTGGGCACGGGGACCGGTGCGCTCGCCCGCGGCTTCGCGCGCCGGGGGTGTGTCGTGACCGGTCTTGATCCGGCGCAGGCGATGCTCGACGAGGCCGACCGGCTGGACGCCGAGGCTGGCGTGCGCGTCGCGTACCGAGTGGGACGCGCGGAGGACACGGGCCTGGAAACGGCTGGTTGGGACCTGGTGTCCGCAGGGCAATGCTGGCACTGGTTCGATCGCACCCGGGCAGCGGCGGAAGCGAGGCGTCTGCTCGTCGCCGGAGGGGCGCTCGTCATCTGTCACATGGATTATGTCCCGCTGGCAGGGAACGTGTGTGCGGCGAGCGAGGCGCTGATCCTGGAGCACAATCCTGGCTGGGCGATGGCGGGCGGTACCGGCATCCACGCCGACTGGACGCTGGACGCGGCCGAGGCCGGCTTCACCGCCATTGAGACGTTCAGCTTCGACGAAGACGTCCCCTACTCCCACCGGGCCTGGCGAGGCCGCATGAGGAGCTGCAACGGAGTCGGAGCGACCCTACCGCCGCCGGCCGTCGCCGCCTTCGACGCGGCGCTCGCCCGTGTACTGGCCGAGCGCTTTCCCAACGAGCCGCTCGCCGTCCCGCACCGCGTGTGGGCTCTGATCGCCAGAGCGGTTTAAACGGACGCGGACGTCGCTGCTGACCGCGGTGATTCATCGCGCTCATCCTGGGCGCTCACGTGAGTCTGTCCTCGAGATAGGTGCGGCGGGCCGGCGGCGGGCCGGTGATCCTCGTAACGGCCAGGATCGCCCGCCCCAATGCGCGTCAGGGAGCCGCGTTGGTGCTGCAGGCACTCGAGCCCGTGGTGACGCACACCGTCGTTCCGCCGTTCAGAACATTCCCTATGTCGGTCCCACCGTAGGCGGACGCCAGGCCATAGCCGAGCAACGGGAGCTGCGAGAGGTCGATGCCCGGGAGCGTGCCGGTGGTCGCCAGGGCCTGCACCGCGGGCGCGGGGAGCCCGGACGTGGTCGCGCTCGCCGCGGCGACAGGCGCGGCGGCCACCAATGCGCTGGTCATGACGACCGCCAGAACGGCGCCCCCCGGTATCCGATTCATCCGCCGCGTCCTGGACATCGGCTCTCCTCCCGGTCAGGAGTCGGCGTCGGTGACGCCGATGCAGTTGTCGCGATCACGGCTCGGCAGCGAGACCTGGTGTCTCAGCGGGCTCCGTGCGCGTTTGGAAATGCCTGCAGCGAGCATCCTCGGTACGGGTGGGGTCGCGGATGCTCGGTTGGCCAGTCTCCACTCGCCCGTTGGCCAAGTCGGCCTACCCATGTGCTGAGAACCTGACTCCCCCATCATCGGAGAGACCGCCATGAGTACCAATCGAGAATCAGGCCGCGTCGTCGTCATCACGGGTGCCTCATCAGGTATCGGCGAGGCGACCGCTCGTGCGCTGGCCGCCGACGGCCATCGCCTCGCGCTGCTGGCCCGGCGCGCGGACCGGATTCAGGCGCTGGCCGCGAAGCTCGGCGGCGGCGCCGTGGCGATCGAGGCGGACGTCACCGATCAGGGTTCCATGGTCGCGGCGGCCGAGCGGGTCAAGAGCGAGCTGGGCGGCGCCGACATCCTCATCAACAACGCGGGGGTCATGCTCCTCGCCCCCTTCTCCTCCGACCAGATCGCGGAGATCCGGCAGATGGTGGAGACCAACCTGCTGGGCGCGATGACCGCCACGCTGGTGTTCCTGGATCAGCTGCGCGACGGCGGGGGCGACCTCGTCAACATCTCGTCCGTGGCCGGTCGCACCGCCCGGCCGGGCTCGTCGGTCTACAACGCCACCAAGTGGGGGCTCAATGGCTGGTCCGAGGCGCTGCGCCAGGAGCTGCAGCCGGCTGTGCGGGTGATGCTGATCGAGCCCGGCGCCGTGGCGACCGAGCTGACCGACCACATCACCCACCCGGACGCCAAACAGGCGGCCGAGCAGCTGTATGACGAGGTGGCGATCACCTCCGAGGACATTGCCGAGGTCATCGCGTTCGCGGTCGGTCGCCCGCAGCGGGTGACGCTCAACGAGATCCTCATCCGTCCGAGCGCGCAGACCCTGTGACGATCGAGCCGAGCCTGGCGTGGCGGGTCTGACCGTGCGATGAGCGCGGCCACCCCGGCATGGCCATGAAGTTGGGGTGGCCGGATGGCGGCGCCGGGCCCGAGCGTCTTCCGTTACGTCTGTGACGGTCTTGTCACAGACGAAGGCTGATGCGCCGGTTTTCGCCGTGCACCATGCGCCAAATCCGGGTCTCTCCTGACGATCCGGCGCAAACTCAGGGCTGAGCCTGCGTTCTGTGCCAAATCGGCCCGCCCGGTTCAGATTTGTCGCGTGGTGCAGGCCCGGGCGCCGCTCCCGCCGGCGGCCCCACCCGGGAGAGCCTCCCACCCCAAAGAGCCCACCCCAGAGAGCCCTGTCTCACCCGGAGAGCCGCCTTATTCGAGCCACTCGGTGATGAACGAGGCACTGGCGTGAATGCAGACGAGCGTCAGGGTCCCCGGGCCGTCGTTGGTGAACTTGTGCGGTACGCCCGGCGGGGCGGTGACCACGTCGCCGGCGCCGGCGCGGTCGTCTGGACGCCGCCGCTCGCGCACAGCGAACGGCGACGCGACGGCTGTCGCCGAGCTGGAAGGTGACGTTCCCCTCCTGGACGACCCACATCTCATCGCAGCGGTGACGGTGTAGCCGGGGCCCGTGACCGGAACGCCGCACTCGGGGCGCCCGTCTCAGACCGCCCCCGGCGAGCGCGGACTCCGAATCTGACGCCACCGGAGCCCTCAGCCAGCCCACCCCCCGCCGGCGTGCGGCCGAGCCAGTGCATCATGGTCGCTCCCGGTGGGAATTCGCGGCCGGCTGGCGCCTGCGCTGCCTCACACGTCGGTGCGGCGGTCTGCGCCTCGGGATGTCGGGCCCCTCGTCTGGGCCGCGGCCGTCGGACCCTGGCTCGTCGTCGTATTCGCTGTCCGGCTCCGGCTCGTAGTCGTCATCCTCAGGCTCCGGCTCCTCGAAGTCCTCCTCCGGCTCGTCGGCCTCGTATTCGCTCTCCGGCTCCTCCTCGTACTCCTCGTCCTCCGACTCCTCCTCCGCGAAGCCCTCCTCCGGCTCCTCGTCGTACTCGCTCTCCACCTCCTTGTCGTACTCGCCGCCCGGCTCCTGGTCTCGATCGTCCTCGTCTCGCTGTTCTTCCTCGAGCGCGTCCTCGTGGCTGATCACGATCCGGCCGCCTTCGATCGTGCCGCGCCACCCTTCGAGCTGCTCGAGCTCGTCGCTGCTCTTCATCTCGATCCAACCCTGGAACCGGTGGAAGTCGGCGCGAACGGCGCGCTTGACGAAGCGCAACCCGCGGGCGAGCTTCTCCACCGAGCCGCTGGGTGAATGGTCGAGGTTCAACTCGATCAGCGTCAATCGCGGCCCCAGCTCATGGAAGTTGATCACGCCCGCGTGCTTCGTGCCCTCGGTGCTGTTCCACCTGATGTGCTCGTCGGGCTGTTGGGAGACGATCTCGGCCGTGAACGGCCGCTTGAAGCCCCACATCTTCTCGGTGACCTTCACGCGAGCTTCCCTGTCGCTGATCTGGGCATCCACCTGGTTGGCTCGGTGCATGTATCGCGGCCACTGCTTGTACTCGGTCCATCCGTTGTACGCGTCCCGGACCGGGACCGAGACATAGGTGACCTGCTGCACGGGCATCCGCCGGTTGCGGCCCCAGCCGGAGGCCTGGCCGCCTCCCCCTCCCCGGCCGAGCTTCGACATCAGCTTGCCGGCAATGCCACCGATGCCGCCCACCCCGGAGAGTGCCTCGCCGCCTCGTGACATCGCCTGCTGAGCCAGGCCGCTCGGACCGCCCGCCTTCCACACTGCCGGCATCACGTTCTTGGCGACGAGCTCCGGGGCCTTGCTGACGGCGTACCTGGCGGCCGAGCTCGTGGCCTGCCGCGCGGCCGGACCCAGAACCTCGAGCGCCGCCTCCCGCACGGCGTCCTTGAGCTCTTGGGCGATGGTCTCGCCGGCTCCGTCGTCGCCGTTTCTGGCGCCGGCGTCCTGCTGTCGCTCATCCACGGCGTCGGCCTCTTCTGGAGGTCTCGTCTCCCGCTGTGCCATAAGTCACACCTCACATCGCTACAGAGAATCCCGGAGCTCGGTTGTCACGGATGCTGTGCCAGGCTCACTGGCTGTCCGCCTTACCCCCTCCGGGCTTTCGGCTGGCGAGGCCGGGCGGCCGACCGGCGCCGTGCCGGCTGCCTGGGCGCGGGCCGCGACTCCTCGGACACCTCTGGCTCGGCGCTTCCGCCTTCGGCACGTCGTGCGGAGGCGCGCTGGCGCCCGCGCGGCTGCGCTGCCTGCTGGCCGGCATCCGCATCCCGCGTATCGGCGTCGTCCTCGCTCATCTCGACGAACGCCTTGAAGCGCATCAGGTCGGCGGCCAGGCCGCGCCGGGAAGCGCGGAACACCGATGTCGTCTTCTCGAGCAGACCCTGGGGATCCTGGTCGTAGGTCACCATCACGCGGGTGAGGCGATCGCTCAACCGGTGAAACGTGATGACCGCGCTCGCCTGGACCCCGTCGGTGCGCTCCCACGTGATCCGCTCGTTCGGACGCGCGTCGACGGCCTCGCCGCGCGACATGACCCTGGCGTATTCGTCGAACTCGCCGAACCGGTCATACGCCGTCGCGAGCGGCACCACGATGTCGACGGATTCCTCCATCGGCAGCCGCCGCTCACGCCACGGCCGAGCTCGTGTCTCACCGCCGATACCGACCCTCTGCAACATCCCGGCGCGCGCGCCGGAGGCCGAGGCGAGCCAGCTCCGGGCAAACTGCTCCAGGCCGCCTGCCTCCTCGATCGCGGCGCCGACCGTGTCCGCCAGCTTCGGCGCGATCGTGTCCCGCGCGAGCTGTGGCCCTCTGGTGATGGCGTATTTCGCTGCTTGCGTCGTGGCCGTCCGCGCCACCGGAACGAGTACATCCAGCGCCGTCTCACGCACGATCTCTCGCAGCTCCTCACGCACGGTGAGCTGATCGCCACCTCCAGCACCCTCGACCGCACCGGCAACGCGATCCGCGCCCTGGTGGACTCGTTCCCCGATGCCCTCGGCAGCGTCCTTTCCGGTCGCGGCCAGGGCTGCGCTCGTCGCCCCGCGCGCCGCCGAACCGGACTTTCTCAACGTCTCGCCGGCCACCCCACCGACACCCCGCCCCGCAGCACTGGACACGCCTCTGGCCGTCTGCTCAACCATCTCGGATCCTCGCTTCCCTTCCTCGGTACCACCATCCCGGGCCGGGGGTGTGTCAGTAGCGTGTGGGAGACGATCGCCTCGGCGTCCTGCTCCGGCGGGCCGTTGGCACTGTCCGTCCGGCCAGGGTGGGTCCAGTCGTATGCGGGGAGGGCGTGCCCAAGCCGCCAGGCGTCAGAGCGCCGCCACGTTGCCTTACCTGCTCTCACACCACGCGGCGCAGAAGTCGCCAGACCCCGCGGAGCACGCCGCTCAGGAGGCCGGTCACCCCGATGAGCAGGGCACCGACCGTCCGAAACACACCGCCGAGCATATGCGCTCAGTGCAGGACCCGCTTGATCTGACCCTTGCGCCGTCTGGCGGCGCCACGGGCGCGAGCCGCCTTGCCCTTGGCCGTGTACGACCGGCGGCCGGTCAGCCGGCCGATCGTCTCCAGCACCCGTCCGGCGAGCTGATCCACCGTCCCCTCCGTCCTGTCGCGGCGCGAGCTCTTCATGGTGATTCCTCCTTGGTGTCCGGCAATTGCCGATTGTCTCTCTCACCCCGGCCTCCGAGCCGCCGGTCCGTCACAGGAGCTTGCCCAGCGGGCCGAGGTCGAGATTCAAGTCCTCCTCCGTCAGGCCGAAGTCCTCCCTGAGCTCCTCCATCCGCCGCTCGAGCGCCATCAGCGCCTGCCCCAGGCGCTCGATCTGGTCGGCGCTCAACCCGCCGGCCTCGACGCGCCGGATCGCCTGGCGTTCCATCAGCTGGCGCACCAGCTCAACGAGGGTGAGCACCAGCTGGGCCAGGCCGCGAGCGACGTCCTCCCGGTCCCCCTCAATCCTCATCGCTGCTCCGTCGCGAAGCTGTACGGTGGCCAGGGCCCCGTGACCATCAGCCGCGTTCCCGGGGGGCGTCCGGCCAGCTGGTCCGCCTGGCGGCGGAACTCGGCGACTCGTCCGTCGTCGACGAGGTAGGCGGCGACGAGAATCGCCGGCGCCGTCCCGGGCGGCCGGATGCAGCTCGCCGCAGACAGCGCCCCCAGCGCAGCGTGAACGTCGCGAACCGCCTCCTCGTGGCGACGGTGCCTGCGTACGCGGCCGAGCAGGTAGTCGCGACCCGTGCTCTCGCCGGCCTCACCGCCGGGGAACGAGCGCATCGTCATCACCCGGACGCCCAGCTCCGTCCTGCCGCGCACGCGCTCGAGCGACCGGGTCAGCTCATCATGGCGCGCGGCGAGCAGGTCGCCCAGCCGGTCCTCGCCCGCGAGCTGCGTGCCGAACCGCAGCGGCAGGACGACTCCGGTGGCCATGATCGCCTCCACGACCCGCTCGTGGTGGAGCACCAGATCCGGCTGCGGGTGCGGATGCAGAGAGCGGTGGCGACTGTAGACGGCGACGAGGCCGTCGCGCGCGAGCGTTCGCAGCGTCGCGCCCCCCAGCCCGCGCCGGCGCAGAGCCGGCGCGGGGACCGGGGGTTCGGAGATGGCGTACACGTAGATCACGGCTCGCCGCGCCCAAGCGACAGGGCATCGGTATCGACCACGTCCGACCCGCTTCCAATCGTGCCGACGGATCCGACGAGAACGCGGAGGCTCAGGTAGACGAGGTCGACGTCGGCGAGCGAGATCGTGACGTCGCCGGTGAGGACGACACCGGCGCCGAGGGCACGATCGAGAACCTCCACGAGTGAGACCTCCCGCTCGGTGGGCAGGACGACGGCGCGCTCGGTCATTCCCGCTCGCTCTCGGCCCCCACGAAGTTGTACGGCGCGAACGGGCCGCTGAGGTTTAGCGCCAGGCCGGTTTCACGGTGCCCGGCATCAAGCCCCGTCGCCAGCTCGGCGAACTCCGCCGCGCGCGCCCGCCGCACCAGGTAGGCACCGTTGAGCAGCATCTGTCCCTCACGCCCGGAGATCCGCCGATCCTGCGGCGGCAGGCGGACGGCGGCGGTGGCGTGATCCTGGAGCCGCGCGTGCGTCTCCTCGACCGCCTGCTCGATCTCGGCCCGCACGTGGTCCCGTGCGACGCGCTCCAGCCTCTTGCGAGCGAAGAACGCGTGCCCGGTCGCCCGGCTGCTGGATTCAATCGGAACGGCACCGCGCTCGCGGGCAGCCGCCTCGAGCGGGCGCGGATCAGCCATCAGCTTGACGCTCCACTCCGCGTGTCCCCGCACGCGCGTGAGCGCGGCCGGGAGTGAATCCCGCCCGTGCCGGAGCGCGTCCCGCACGCCATCCTCATCGGCGAAGATCGTGCAGAGGCGCAGCGGGACGACCGCATCGGCGGCGAGCGCCCGCGCGAGCACGGCGTTGTGCGCGAGACCGGTCTGCTTCAGCCAGGCGAGATCCTCGAGATTGCGCTTGAGCGCCTCGGCGCCGAACTCCTCGAGGCGCACGTGACTGACCACGGCGCTCAACTCGCCCTCGGTCACGCAGCCGACCTCGCAGCCGCGGTCGACTCCGGCGAGTCCGTCGAGCGCCGGGACCTCGCCGGCGGCCGTGATGCAGTACACGTACCAGCCGAGGGCCGTCGCGGTCATGTCTCGGGGTGCTCGGCTCGTGAAGTCTGCTCCAGTTCACGCTCGAGGCGGTGGATGCGCTCGCGAAGCCTCTTGGGGTCGTCCTGGTCGTCTGATCCGGCCAGCATCGGATCACTCTCCCACCAGCGAATGCCCATCCGCCGCGCCGTGTCGACGGACGCCACCACGAGCCGCAGCTTGATCGTCAACAGCTCGATGTCGAGCAGATTGACCTGGATGTCGCCGGCGATGACCACACCCTTGTCCAGCACCCGCTCCAGGACATCCGCGAGGTTGGTCCCGCCGTCGGCCACCGCTCCACCCTGGCCAAGAGGTGTCAGCCCATTATGGGAATTGGAGGACCCGATCCTGCTCATCGTCAGCTCCCTTGATCCTGGAGTGCCCGGCTGCGCGCGTAGCGGCGGACCCGCCGGTAGCCGATCAGTTGGCCGGTCGCGTCAGCCGACGCCTGATAAGTGCCCAGCACATCGTCGGAGTTGGGGATGCGCGTGAACTCCAGCAACTCGATGGTCAGCCGCCACACCCCATCGTCCTGCCGCTCGAGCGCCGTCACCCCCTCGGATGGGAGACCGGTGATGTCCGTCAGCTCGCGGCAGGCCCGCTGCGCAACCTGCGCCGAGGAGAGCCGTCGCCGCGCCAGCCGTCGGCCGCCCTCCCTGGCGTCGGCGTCGCGCGGCGCCCGCCGTCGGCGGCCCTCCCCGGCGTCGGCGTCGTGCGGGGCCCGCCGTGAGTCAGCCATGGGGACCCCCCACTCCGCTGGCGCGTTCGATGACCTCCGCCTCGAGCTCGGCGGCTTCCTCATCGGTCAGGTCGCCTCGCACGCGAGCGTCCTCGATCTCCCGCAGCCGCTGGACATATGCCTGCGGGCTGTTGAGCTTCTGGTCGGCCTCCTCGGCGACCTTGTCGGCGACCCAGACCGTGAAGCGAAGCGGCGCCACCGGCAGCAGCGCCAGCTGCTTCATCATTCCCACGGCAGCTGCCCCTCGCCGATGAAGTCGAACGCCGGCATGGGGCCGTGCAGCGCCATGCTCATGCGGTCCACCCGCTCATCTGCGATGGCACCGGCGGCGTCCTCGAACTCCTCCGTTCGCGGCCGCTGCACCAGGAACGGCGCGTTCAGCACCATGAACTCGCTCTCCAGCGCCTCGACCCTGGACACGACCGCGAGCGGATTGAGGCGATCGAGGATCGCCAGGGCCTCGCGCTGGCGCCAGTTCCCAAGGGTGAGGCTGATGAGCTCGCCGAGGCGCACCCGGCTATCGCGGGTCGCGATCTCGTCGGTCCCCAGCGTCTGCTCACGAAGCTGGGCGATCTCCGGGTTGCTGTCGACGATCTCCCGCAGGATGACGTCCTCGCGGTAGGTCACCTTCAGCGTCAACTGCACAACGTCCTTGACGCTCTCCAGCATCTGGGCGAGCTGGTCATGCCACGGCTCCAGCAGATCGCTGCCCACGGAACCGTCCGGCAGGACTGTGCCGAACCGAAACGGCACGACGGGCGCATCCAGGACCGCCACCTCCAGCACCCGCGCGTGAGCCAGCGCCTGATCGCGGATGGCCTTCGCATTTTCGCCGGGCGCATGGCTGACGATCGCCGCCAGGTCACCGAACTCCTCCACCCGGACGTCGCCGGGCAACCGGTCGCGGCGCCGTCTCAGCTCCTTGAGCTTGACGCCGGCCGGAATGACTCCATAAAGCCAGGTCTTCTCCTGCTTCTCATCGATCACCGTGGCTCCTCCTAACGTCTCTGCGTCGAACGTCCGCGCTGGGGCGGCTTGAGCAACTCTCCGATCCGGTCGAATCCCGCGTCGACCGCCCCCTTGGCCTTGCCCTCGGCGATGCCCTTGGCGCCCGCCTTGGTGATGTCGCCGACGACGTCGGCGAGCGCTTCGGGTTCACGCGCGCCCAGTTCGAGACGATTGGCCGCCTCGGCGAAACTCAGATAGGTGTCGACGCTCGCCACCACCACCCGGGCATCGACGCGCAGCAACTCGATGCCGACGAGCGACACCCGCGCGAAGACGTCGATGACCACACCCTTGTCCAGGATCGTGCCCACCACGTCGGCGAGCCCGCTGGACTCCTGCCTGCGCTCAAGCGCTCCTCCACCGATCGGCTGCATAGCCATGGCTACCTCCCTGGACGACGATGACGAGACACGACACGCTCCAAGCTCTTCGCCAGCCCCTCTCGCCGTTCTCGCACACGTGCCGTGCTCCGCCCGTTTGTGGACTTCCACTCACATGTCCGCGGATTGCTTGTGACACCGTCCAACTCCTCCGGCACACCGCGCTGTTCAGACATCGTGTCCTCCTTCTTCTCCGGCACTCGGGCCGCGAGGCTCTGCGTCTGGTCTGAGGGCGGGGCACCCGCGACGCCTCCCGGGCCGAACTCGTGGCGCCGGGTCTGACACCGAGGGAGCGGTCACCTCACTTGCTGCGCATGACGGGTCGTGAACTGGAGCCTTGCATGCGGACTACGAACCATATGGTCCAGGCGGGAGCCGGAGGACTGTTCCTCCGACGCAGACAAACGCGACCGCCGGTCAGAGAACGAGTCACACTTTGGGGGAAACGGCCATGCAGGTGCGCGGCAAATCTCCGGCACCGGGCTGATTTGGCGCCGGTCCAAGCGGGCTAGGCGTGCGCCTGGTGCCAGATCGACGCAGAGACCGGGACCTGGCGCATTGTGCACTGTGACTTTCGGAGCGCTCCTCAGCGCCGAGCGGTCTGGCCGGCGCGTGTCAGCCGGGCGGCTGGTAGGCCGCGGCGCCGGCCTTGCGCATCGCCTCCTGCGCCTCGTCCATGGTGAGCAACGCCGTCGTCTCGAACTTCGCCAGGGCGCCGGATCCAGCGACGAGCATTCCCATCCCTGCCATGGTGGCGTTGTCCGAGGCCTCCGCCAACAGCACGCCGTCGAACTCGCCGAACGCATACCAGAAGCCGATCAGCTTGATGCCGAGGGACTCGGCGGCCTCGCCCGCCGCTTTGGCGCGATCCGCCGGGCTGTTGACGAGCGCCTTGACTGCGTCCGGCGTGTAGCTGAAGCGGCTCAGATAGAGCGGCATACATTCCTCCCGCTCCTGAAATGACAGATGTCAGCTGTCGAGTCTCTGCCATCCGCCCGCGCAATGCAAGAGCTTCCACCCCCGGGTGGTGTGCGCGCAAGAGGCCGCGCCGTCGGCCCATGCTCACGTCAGCCGAGGTCGACTCCGGGACGGATCGTCGCGCGTGCCTGCCTGGCCTCCGCGTAGACAGCTCCGCTCATCGCTGAAAACGGTCGGCGCAGGCATGCGACTGACGCCCACGCTCAGCCCGGACACGACGCTGACGTTGGAGTCGGCATCGTCGCTCCCCAGCGGCGCCGCCGACCTCATCTACACCTGCAGCTGAGGCGGGCTTTCGCCGGAACAGGAACGCGATTCAGATCAGGCATCGCTATGCCGCCCCACCCTGGTGCTGGGTGAGTTCCGCCACGTCGACGTCCACCATCCGCGCCACCAGCTGCTCGAAGCTCAGCGTCGGCTCCCATCCCAGCTCCTCCCGGGCGCGGCTCGGATCGCCGACGGGCGGGGTCTGCTCCGGCGGCCGGACGAGGTGCGGGTCGGTGCGCACGTACCGCGCGGGGTCCAGGCCGACCTGGGCAAAGGCGACATCCAGGAGGTCTCGGACCGTGTGGCCGACCCCGCTGGCCAGGATGTAGTCGCCCGCCGCCGGCTGGGCCACCATCAGCCGGCAGCCGCGCATGATGTCGCCGGCAAACGACCAGTCGCGGATGGCGCTCGTGTCCCCCAGCGTCAGCTCCTCGGCCAGACCGAGCTTGATCGCCGCCGCCGCCCGCGTGATCTTGCGGGTGACGAAGTTCTCCGGCCGGCGCTCTGACTCATGGTTGTAGAGGATCGCCGAGCAGGCGAAGATCCCGTCGTGCTCGCGCAGCTGGCCGACGAGCTGGTGTCCGGCCAGCTTGGATGCGGCGTACGGGCTGCGGGGGCGACACGGCGTGTCCTCGTGCTGCGGGCTCTCCGGCGCGTCGCCGAACATCTCCCCAGAGGTGGCCACGAGCACCCGCGTCTCCGGGCTCTCGTCGCGCACCGCCTCCAGCAGGGCCGCGGTGGCGACCACGATGGCCGCCGCCGTCCGCGCCGGATGCCGCCAGGACTCAGGCACGAAGGTCGGCGCCGCCAGGTGAAAGAGCTCATGCGGCTGCAGCTCGGCGACCGGAGCGCGTAGGGAGTCCGGGGCCAGCAGGTCGCCCTCGACGACCCGCACGCGGTCCTCCAGGTGGGCGGCAAGCCCCAGCCGGGGACCATCCCCACCGGCGTCGGGGTGAATCAGGCCGGTGACGTCGTAGCCGTCGTCGAGCAGTGACTCCGCCAGGAAGGATCCGTCCTGGCCGGTCAGGCCGGTGATGAGCGCGCGTCGGCGCCCGGCACTCACGCAGGCCCGCGGCCGGACAGGATCTGATAGTCGGCGTCGACCATCAGCCGGATCAGCTCCTCAAAGCTCGTCCGGGGCGTCCAGCCCATCCGGGTCTTGGCCTTGGAGGGATCGCCGATCAGCTGATCGACCTCCGCGGGCCGCTTGAGCGACTCGTCGATCTCGACGTGATCGCCGATCGCCAGCCCAGCCTGGTCAAAGGCGATCTCCAGGCAGTCCTTGACCGAGTGGGCGATGCCCGTCGCGATGACGTAGTCCTCGGCCTGGTCCTGCTGGAGCATCATCCACATCGCCTCGACGTAGTCCTTGGCGTAGCCCCAGTCGCGCTCGGCGTCCACATTGCCGAGCTGCAGCTTGTCGGCGAGACCGAGCTTGATCGCCGCCGCGTGCCACGTGATCTTGCGCGTGACGAACTCCAGCCCCCGGCGTGGGCTCTCATGGTTGAACAATATGCCGCTCGTGGCGTGCAGGTCATACGACTCGCGGTAGTTGACCGTGATGAAGTGGCCGTACGCCTTGGCCACGCCGTAGGGCGACCGCGGGTAGAACGGCGTCTCCTCGGTCTGCGGGACCTCGCGCACCTTGCCGAACATCTCGCTCGAGGAGGCCTGGTAGAAGCGGGCCTCCGGGCACACCTCGCGGACGGCCTCCAGCACCCGGGTCACGCCCACGCCGGTGAACTCGGCCGTCAGCGTCGGCTGGATCCAGGAGACGGCGACGAATGACATCGCCGCCAGGTTGTAGATCTCGTCCGGCTTGGCCGACCGCAGCGCGTCGACGAGCGAGCG
The DNA here is from genome assembly GCA_035551855.1 of Solirubrobacteraceae bacterium. Classification (GTDB taxonomy): domain Bacteria; phylum Actinomycetota; class Thermoleophilia; order Solirubrobacterales; family Solirubrobacteraceae; genus Palsa-465. The sequence goes on along the minus strand of DASZMK010000141.1, from coordinate 18,752 downwards.
GTGGTCGAGCAGGTCGGCCTGGTGCAGGGTGACCCGGTCGCGCAGGTGCTCGATCCGCTCGAACTTCTCCGTCGAGGAGCGGCGCACCATCCCGTGGACGTCATAGCCCTTGTCGAGCAACAGCTCGGCCAGGTACGAGCCGTCCTGCCCGGTGATACCGGTTATCAGTGCAGACGGCACGGCGGGCAAATTAGCGATCTTTGAGGAACGACGGGATGTCGATCTCGTCGTCGGAGATCTCCAGCGAGGAGCGCTGGCGGTCGTCCATCGTCACGTCCCGGTCGCGCCGCTCGCGGCGCGTCGTCTCGCGCGCGGTACCGACCCCAGCCGGTCCGCGACCGTGATCAAAGCCGGTGGCGATCACCGTCACCCTGACCTCGTCGCCCAGCTGATCGTCGATGACGGCGCCGAAGATGATGTTGGAGTTGGAGTCCGAGGCGCTCTGCACGATCTCGGCCGCCTCGTTGACCTCGAACAGGCCGAGGTCATGGCCGCCGGTGATGTTGAGGAGGATTCCCGTGGCGCCCTCCACCGACTCCTCCAGGAGCGGGGACGAGATGGCGATCTTGGCCGCCTCGGCCGCGCGGTTCTCGCCGGCGGCGGTGCCGATGCCCATGAGGGCGCTTCCCGCTTCGTGCATGATGGTGCGCACGTCGGCGAAGTCCAGGTTGATCAGGCCTGGGATCGTGATCAGGTCGGTGATGCCCTGGACGCCCTGGCGCAGGACGTTGTCCGCCTCCCGGAACGCGTCGAGGATCGTGGTGCGCCGCTCGACGATGGCCAGCAGCTTCTCGTTGGGGATGACGATCAGCGTGTCGACGTTCTCCCGCAGGCGCTGGATGCCGTCAGCGGCCTGCTTGGCGCGCATGGTGCCCTCGAAGGCGAACGGCCGGGTCACGACGCCGACGGTCAGCGCGCCGATCTCGTTCTTGGCGATCTCGGCGATGACCGGTGCCGCGCCGGTGCCGGTGCCGCCGCCCTCGCCCGCCGTGACGAACACCATGTCGGCGCCCTTGAGCGCCTCCTTGATCTCGTCCCGCGACTCGGCGGCGGCGCCGTGGCCGACGTCCGGGTTCGCGCCGGCGCCAAGCCCCTTGGTCAGTTGATGTCCGATGTTCAGTTTGATGTCGGCGTCGCACATCGCGAGCGCCTGGGCGTCGGTGTTACACGCCACGAACTCGACGCCTCGCAGCCCGGCGTCGACCATCCGGTTGACGGCGTTCGTGCCGCCGCCGCCGACGCCGACCACCTTGATGACTGCTAGATAACTTCCGCTTTCCATGAGTTTCGTCCGACCCTCTAGTTAGGGTTGAAGGTTTGGGGGCCAATCGCGCCGCGAGGCCAGTTTGGCACGTTAGGGCCTAGCGATGCGCGAAGTCAACGCTGCGCACGCTGTCGCAACGATCGTTGCAGATCGAGGAACTCTCGACAATAGCGGAGAGTTCCGATTTCCATCAGACTAACCCTCGAGTTTAGGATTAGCCTGTGCCGATCGTCGCCGTTCCTCCGGTGGCCGGGGTGGTCGCTGCCCCGCCGCCGGTAGTCGCTGTCCCGGTGAAGGCGGCGCCGCTCGCGCTCGTCGCACCGCTGCTGGATCCGGAGTCCGCGCCGGTCCCGGCAGCCGGGCGTGAGGCGTCGGTGACGTCGACGTAGTCGGCGCCGTCGGAACTGGAGGAGGCGAGCACGGCCGCCGCGGACGTCCACTTGGCGCTGAGATCGGTGCCGTCGCCGAAGTAGATCCTGGGCCCGCTGCGCAACTCCGCGACGAGTCCGTGGGCGGGGTCGGTGACCACCTGGGCGACCTTCGCGACCAGAGCGTACGGCGCCGCCGCCAGCAGCCGGACCTCCTGCCGGGCGGCGCCCTCGACGCGCGTGCCTCCGGGGTAGATCGAGACCGATATCGTCGGCAGCGGGCCCGTGGCGGCCGCGTCGTGCAGGAGCGTCCCGTCGGCGGCGACGGCGACCTGGCGCCCGCCGGCCGAGAGCTCGGCGACCGGCACCTGCTCGGCGACCTGGATGCGCAACCCGTGGGGGAAGCTGGTGCTCACGTCCAGGTGCTTGACGACCGGATAGGGCTGCACCGCCGTGCGCAGCGCGCCCATCTTCACGTTGAGTGTCGTCATTCCCCGGGCGGCGCTCGTCAGCGCCGAGCGGATCTGTCCGGCGTCCGGGCCGCTGACGCCCGCGATCGTGACCTGGCGAACGGCCACCAGGGAAGAGTTGCGCAGCCACAGCCAGCCGCCGCCGGCGATGAGGACGAGGAGCACGAGCCCGCCGAGCAGCCGCGGGCCGGGCCGGCGCAGCCGCCGCGAGCGTCTCACCCGGGCGCGTCGGCGGGGCAGAGCGGCTCCCGAGCGCCGCCGCGGTGCCGGCTGGCTGCGGCTTCCGCCGATCACCGGTGGTAGTCCCAATCGGCCGGGAAGGCCACCGGGCCGAGGGCCTGGACCTCCGGCTCCAGCTCCACGCCGAAGCGCTCCTTGACCCGGCGCCGGCCCTCGGCCATCAGGGCCACGACCTCGGCCGTCGTCGCCCTGCCGAGGTTCTCGATGAAGTTGGCGTGCTTGTCGGAGAAGCCGGCGCCGCCGATCCGCAGCCCACGGCAGTCCGCCGCCTCCAGCAGCTGACCGGCGCTGCGCCCCTCGGCGCGCGGGTCGTCCGGGTTCTTGAACGTCGAGCCGAACGTCTTGATCCCGGAGGGCTGGGCCGCCCGCCGCTGGTCGCGCATCTCGCTGAGCGTCCGCTTGACCTCCTGGCTCGGCGCCGGGTTGAGCGCGAACGACGCCCGGCTGACGACCTCGCCGGCGGCCAGCCCGGAGCGCCGGTAGGCGAAGCCGAGCTGCTCCGGCGCCCGGCGCTCGGTCCCGGCGGCGCTCGTGACGTCGACCCAATCCAGCGCCCGGGCCAGCTCGCCGCCGTAGGCATTGGCGTTCATCCGAACGGCACCGCCGACCGTTCCCGGGATGTTGACGCCGAACTCGATGCCGCTCAGCCCGGCCCGCGCCGCCTGGGCCGAGACCGCGGGCAGGCGCGCGCCGCCCCCGCAATCGATGCGGGTGCCGTCCACTGCGATCTGGCTGAGCTCCTGGTCGAGTTTCAAGACGAGTCCGCGAACGCCCGTGTCCGCTATGAGCAGGTTCGACCCGGAGCCGACGACCCCTACCTCCAGGCTCTGCTCGGCCGCCCAGGCCAGCAGCGCCTCGAGCTGGGACACGGTCCCGGGCCGGGCGAACAGTTCGGCCGGGCCGCCGGCGCGGATCGTCGTCAGCCGGGCGAGTGGGAAGTCACGCTGCACGCCGTCAGGAAGATCTGCCATTGCGCAGGCCAGACTAGATGGCGGACCGGCCACATCCGCCCTCCAGCGCAGACCGGTCCGGACAGGACGACGGCAGTGGAGCGGCCGTCCGTTCCGGGCGATGTGGCCGGGCAACGATGGCAACGACGGGAGCGACAGGAGGGCGGCAACGCGGGCCGGCGCAGCGGTGTGCATAGCGTGCCAGATCCGGGGGCGGCGGTGAGATTTGGCACAGGACGCGGGTTCAGCCCCCTGTTTGCGCCAGATCGGCGGCGGCATTCCGGATTTGGCGCACGGTGCACGCGACAATCCGGTGCGACTAGGTCCCAGTCGCCCGCCAGGGCCCCAGGGGCGTGTTTTCCCCACGCCGGGGCGCCCCACGCCCGGGCGTTATTGCCAGAAAGCGCGGCGCGGCGGCGCTACCGACGAGACCCGGCGGCCGCGAACCGGGCTCAGCCCAGCAGCGAGCGGCCGAGCGCGTCGATGTTTCCGGCGCCCATCATCAGGCAGAGATCGCCGCGGCGCAGAGTGCCGGCCAGGAAGGCCCGGGCGGCGTCGAATCCCGGCAGCCAGGCCACCGGACGGCGCCCGGGCGCGTCGGCGGCCCAGCCGGCCACGAGCCGGCCGCTGACCCCCGGGAAATCCTCGGCACGCTCGCGCGCGGGATAGATGGGGAGCACCACCACGGCGTCGGCCGCGGCCAGGGCGGCGCCGAACGCCCGCCCCATCGCGCGCGTGCGCGAGTACAGGTGGGGCTGAAAGACGGCCACGAGCCGACGGGGCGCGAGCGTCCGGGCGGCGGCGATGGCGGCGCCCACCTCGGTGGGATGGTGGGCGTAGTCGTCGTAGACCTCGGCTCCCCCTGGGGTCTCCCCCACCCGCTCCATGCGCCGGCGGGCGCCGCGGAATCCGGCGAGCGCCGCCGCCGCCCGCGCCGGGTCGGCGCCGGCGATGGCGGAGGCGGTCAGCGCGCCCGCGGCGTTGACGGCGTTGTGGGCGCCGGGCACGGACAGTCGAACCTCCACGCCGCGCCAGCTGAAGTGGGAACCGTCAGCGTCCAGCTCAGCATCGGCGGCGTCGAAGGCGACGGCACCCGGCGGGCAGAGCGCGCGGAGCTCCGGACGATCCCAGACGACGGCGCGCGCCCCGGCGCGGCCCATGAACTCCCTAAACGTCTGGTCGAGGTCCAGTCTTGACGCGTACGTGGAATGGTGATCCAGCTCGGCGTTGGTGAGGACGGCGATCTCCGGCTGGAGCTTGAGCAGCGACCGGTCGGACTCGTCGGCCTCGATGACGATCCACTCCCCGGACCCCCAGCCCGCGTTGCTGCCGGTCGAGCGCAGCTCGCCGCCGACCACGTACGAGGGGTCCAGCCCGGCGCCGCGCATGGCGTGAACGGCCATTGCCGAGGTGGTCGTCTTGCCGTGGGTGCCGGTGACGGCCAGGCAGCGGCGCAGCGTCGCGATCTGGGCCAGCAGGTCGGCGCGGTGCAGCTCGGCGGTGGCGACCTGGCGCTCCGGGTTGTCCAGCGGGACCGCCGTCGAATACACCACCTCCGCCCCGGCCGGGACGTTGGCCGCCGCGTGGCCGAAGCTAGGCTGGATGCCGCGCTCGCGCAGCCGTTCGGTGTAGGAGGACGGGGCCCGGTCAGAGCCGGTCACGGCCGCACCGAGGGCCGCCGCCATCAGCGCCAGGCCGCTCATGCCGGCGCCGCCGATTCCCACGAAGTGAAGCCGGCGCCCCGCCCAGGCCGCCTCGGTGCGAACGGGGATAGTCAGGACCGCTCGAGGATGACGACCGGGATGTCGCGGTCGGTGTTGCGCTGGTAGTCGGCGTACGCCGGCCAGCGCTCGACCGCCGCCCGCCACAGCTCCGGCTTCTCCTCCGCCGTGGCGGTCCGTGCCCGGGCCGCGAAGCGATCACCCCGGACCTGAACCTGTACCTCAGGTTGAGATAGGAGGTTGAGGTACCAGCCGGGATGCTCCTCGGCCCCTCCCTTGGAGGCGACGACGACATAGTTCTCGCCGTCGCGGCCGTAGATCAGCGGAGTGCTCCGCGACCGCCCGGAGCGCCGGCCGGTGGTGGTGAGGATGAGGACGTGCGTCCCCTGCCACTCGTGTCCCTCGGCTCCGTCCGTCTCCTGGTATCGCTTGACGTGTTGCTGGCCAAAGAGCATGACGCTGCACCTCTCCCCAAGGGTTGGAACCGCTGATGCCGAGGCTATACGACGACACACGGCCGATCAGGGCGAATGGACCGGGAGTGTGCCGGGGCCATCGAAGTGTGCCGGTGCAGTCTCTGCCAAAAGCTCGTCAGAGCACATAATATCCCCGCAAACCTGGTGTTTTTCGGGCGGGGGTCACTGCTAGATTGCCCGCCGTGCTCAGGCAGCCAGGAAACCTGTGCCTCGCAGGCCGCCTGCTGGGCCGCACGGGGCTGGCGGCAGTGGCGGCAGTCGCGGCGCTGTCGCTCGGGCTGGCGGGGACGGCCGCCGGCCACGCTCCGGCGGCCCACAGCGCCGGCTACCGGCAGCAGTGCCCGGAGCCGTACCCGGCCCAGCGTGACCAGTTCAATCCGCTGGATCTGCCGACGGCACCCGGGGCCGACCCGCTCAACGGCGCCCGGTTCTACGTTCCCGGCCCCGCCAAGGGCTCGGCGGCCGCCGCCATCGCGCAGCTGATGGGGCTCAATCCCAAGACGATGTCGGTCTCCGAGTCCTGGGCACGGTTCCAGAGCGACGTCTCCGGTGGATCGCTCGGCGGCCGCGTGGCGCACAACCCCGGCCTCGCCCACCAGGTGGCCGAGCTGTCGAAGATCGCCTCCCAGCCGGAGGCGCAGCGGCTGAGCATCTACTCCGAGGGCGGGGGCGCCGGCGCGATCTTCGGCCAGGCCGAGAAGATCTTCTGCTCCAACATGCAGGCCGACCCGGGCTCGGTTCCCATCTTCAACACGTACTTCCTGCACGCCAAGCTGGGCGGGTGCCCGACGCCGGCCGCGGTCCGCGCCTACACCCCCACCTTCCAGCGCCAGGTCAACGAGATGGCGGCTGCGACCGACCGGCGCCCGGCGGTGTTCCTGCTGGAGATCGATGCGCTCGGCTCCTCCGGCTGCGTCGCCAGGATGGGCTCGCTGGGACTCTGGGAGGCGGACCTGCGCTACGAGATGACGGCGATGGCGTCGCTCCCCCACACCGTCGTCTACGTCGAGGGCGGCTACTCCGACAGCAACTCCGTCGCCTACACCGCAAAGGTCCTCAACGCCATCCACGTCAACCGCATCCAGGGCTTCTTCACCAACGACACGCACCAGAACTGGACGATCAACGAGATCCGCTGGGCGACGAAGGTGGCCAAGCGCACCCACGGCGCCCACTTCATCGTCAACACTGCCGACAACGGCCGGGGCCCGCTGCTCAACCGCAACCGGGTCAAGAACGGCAACGCCGATCTGTGCAACCCGCCCGGCCGCGGCCTGGGGCCCCTGCTGAACACCGCGACGGGCTACCCATACGTCGACGCGCTCATGTGGACGCACCCGCCCGGCAACAGCAGCGGCTGCGGCGGCGGCCCTCCCGGCGGCGTGTTCTGGCCGGCACGGGCGATCATGCTCGCCCAGAACGCCGACCAGAAGCTCGGGCCCGGGTTCCCCAGCCAGCCGTACTAGTCACATATCGTAGATGCGCCGAATATGGCGCATCATGCGCCGGATTTGGCGCATAGCCCGCCTCAGCGGCTGCGGTGGCGGACCGCCCGGCGGGCCTCTCTGCCGCTGGCGACGACCTCATCGACGAACTCCACCAGATGGTCGTCCAGCCGTACAGCAATCAGGTTGCTCAGATCAAAACGTGTACCCATCTGGGAGGTACCACTCGGAGTTGTGACCGCTGGGTTGGCGCTCTCCTGTGCTGTGACGTCGATACGCTCGCCCGCGTGACCGTCATCACCAGGGTCCGAGGGGCCATCAGACGGAGAACGCTCGAGGCGGCCGCGAGACCTGGCGGCCTGACCATCGACGGGCGTGGCACGCGCGGTCTGAATCTTCGACTCGCACCGGCAACCGCTCTCCGGTCTCCGCTTCAGGTCGATCTCGACATCATCGGAGCCTGGCTCAGCGCCACTCGTCCACAGGTGGGATTCGTCCAGATCGGCGCGTTCGACGGGAAGACGAATGATCCGCTCCATGACCTCGTGCGCCGGCACGGTTGGCGGGGTGTGCTCGTCGAACCCCAGCCCGAGCCGTTCGCCCGCCTTCGTGAGACCTACGCCGACGTGGATGAGCTGGTGCTCCTCAACGCCGCGGTCGCCGAACGGCGCGGGTCGATGACGCTCTGGCGCGTCGGCAATCCCAAGCCCGATGATCCGTGGTGGATCGCTCAGGCCGCATCATTCAGCCGTGAGCACCTGGTGGGGCACATTCCTGACCGCCCCGATCTCCACGAGCGAATCATCGGCCAGGATGTGGAGGCGCTGACGCTAGCCGACGTGTTTGAGCGCTCGCCGGTTCCGGTCGACGTCCTGCAGATCGATGCGGAGGGCTACGACGCGAAGATCGTGTCGATGCTCGATCACATCGACGTGTCACCGACCGTCGTCCGCTTCGAGCACCGGAACTTGTCATCGGCCGATCACAGCGCGACCCTCGACCGTCTCGCCGCGCGTCATTACCGCTTCGTTATCGGCGAGGACGACACCCTCGCCGTGCAGTACCAAGCGGGGCGCGGCTCCACTGCCACCAGCTAGGCGCCCAGCGGGACCTTGCTGCGACCCGAGCGTGCCGCAGCCAGCACCTCCGCGGCGATCTCAGACGCGGCGTGAGGTCGCGCCAGCCCAGCCGACGCGCGGGCCATCGCCGCCAGCCGGTCCGGCTCGGCGAGCAGCCGCCCCACCTCATGGGCCAGGCGGGCGCTCGTCAGCTCGGCATCCGGAATGACGACGGCGGCGCCGGCCTGCTCGAAGTAGCGCCCGTTCTCGGCCTGGTGGTCGGCGGCGGCGTACGGGTAGGGGATCAGCACCATGGGCCGGCCGTGTGCCGCCACCTCGAAGATGGAGCCGCCGGATCGTGCCACCACCAGGTCGCTGGCCAGGATCGCCTCGCGGAAGTCGGAGATGAATCCCCGCAGGTCGTACCGGGGCCCGGGGGCGTGCAGATCCGGCAGGTCCCGGGTGCCGGCGGCGTGCAGCACCCGGAAGCGGGCGCCGGCGAACGCCTCGATCGCCGCGTGGTTGATGGAGCGGGCGCCCTGCGAGCCGCCGAACACCAGCACGCAGGCGTCCTGAGGTGAGATGGCAAAGCGCCGCCGGGCGGCATCGCGGTCGGTCGCCGGCTCAGGACCCGGGCGCCCGGTGACCCGGTAGCGCGGGCCCGCGCGCCCGGCCAGCGGGTAGGCCAGGCACACCCGGCGCGCCAGCGGAGCCAGCAGGCGGTTGGTCAGCCCCAGGTGGCTGTCGGCCTCCATCAGGACCAGAGGCACCCGGTCGACCGCCGACGCCAGCCCAATCGGCCCGGCCACGTATCCGCCGGCTCCCAGCGTGGCCGCCGGGCGCAGCTCCCTGACGACCCGCCGGGCGGCCACCATCGCGCGGGCATCGACGGCCAGGGCCCGGGCGGCGCCGGGCGGATCACGCCGCGGCAGGGGCGCCAACCGGAGCGTCCGCAGCTCGTACCCGGCGGCCGGCACCAGCTCCTGCTCGGCTCGCTCACCGCCGACGAACACCACCGTCGCCCCCTGAGCCCTCAGGGCATCGGCCACAGCCAGCGCCGGCACCACATGACCGGCGGTGCCTCCCGCGCCGATCACGATCAGCGGTGCGTCCACGCGCGCATCGTCGCATCACCGGCCATCCGGCGTCGGTTCGTGCCATGTCGGCGGCGTCCAGGCTGCACGAACCCATGTAACGCCCGCGGCTCGCGGCGCCGAAGTACTCCCATGACCGGCATCGCCAGCCAGAAACGATCGGTCCGAGAGCCGAGCCGGCTGATCGAGCGCGGGTGGGAGCTGCACACCCTCCAGCAGAGCCTCGCCGCTGCCCAGAGCGGCGCCGGCTCGGTCGTCTACGTCGAGGGGGCCGCCGGCGCCGGGCGCACGGCGCTCCTTCAGGCCGCCGCCGGCCTGGCCCGGGGCGGGGACCTGGAGATCCTGACGGCCACCGGGGTCGAGCTCGAGCGCGCCTTCCCGTTCGGCGTCGTCCTCCAGCTGCTGGAACCGATCTGGCTGCGCGCCGACCCGCGCGACCGCGAGGCGCTCGTCCTCGGCCCGGCCGCCCCCGCCGCCGAGCTCCTCGGACAGGCGCATGTCGACAACGCCCGGTCAAGCCCGGACCCGCCGTACCGGCTCATCCATGCGCTCTACTGGTTCGTGCGAAACCTGGTCTCCCGTGCGCCGGCGCATCCGGAGCCGACACCGGTGGTGATGATCGTCGATGACGTCCACTGGGCCGACGCCGAATCGGCCCGGTTCCTCGCCTACCTGGCGCAGCGGATCGGCCCCCTGCCGGCCCTGGTGGTGGTCAGCGCCACGGGCGCCGGCCGGCCTGAACCGGAGGCCCTCGCAGCGCTTCGCCGCTCGTCGCAGACGGCCGTGCTCACGCCGGCCCCGCTGACGCCGGGGGGCGTGGCCGTGGCGGCGCGGCGGCGCTACCCGGAGGCCGGGGAGGAGTTCTGCCGCGCGGTCGCGGATGCGACCGGCGGAAACCCTGTCCTGCTCCAGGCGCTCCTGGCCCACGCGATCGAGCATGAGATCAGCCCGGCTGACCCGGCCCTGATCGCCAACCTCCTCCCGGACGCGGTCGTCGACGCCGTCCGGCGGCGCCTCGACGCGCTGTCGGCCGTGCACCGGGCGGTCGCGACCGGAGCGGCCATTCTCGGCGCCGACGCCTCCCTGCGCAATCTGGCGGCGTTCGCCGCGATCGACCACAGCACCGTTTCGCGGATCGCCGATGAGCTGGTGGCCACCGGACTGCTCCGTGCCCAGGTCCCGGTCCTCTACGTCCAGCCGCTCGTCCGCCTGGCCGCGCTCGCCACCCTCCCGGCGGCCGAGCGGGCACGGGCCCACGGCCGGGCCGCCGAATTGCTGTCGGCCTCCGGCGCTGATCCGATCCGGATCGCTCCCCATCTGGCCGTCGCCGCCCCGGGAGCGGAGACGGTCCCGCTCGGCGTCCTGCGCGACTGCGCCTCGGCGGCGCTCGCCGCCGATGATCCCCGGCTGGCGATTGCGCTGCTCGAACGCGCGCTGCTCGAGCAACCGGCCGCCGATGTCCGCGCCGAGCTGCTCATGGAGCTCGGCCTGGCCGAGGTCGAGGCCGGACTGCCGGCGGCCGACCGGCATCTGCTCGAGTCCAAGCGCCTGACGAGGGATCCGCGGCGCCACGCCGAGATTGCGCTCGTCGAGGCCGAGCGGTTGTATGCGAATGGCGATTACCGGGCCGCCGCCGAGATCCTGGAGTCCGGCATCGACCAGCTCAACAGTGGCGACCCGGACCTCAAGCGCCACCTCCGTGTCGCCTACGTCGCTGCCGCGTCGCTGGTGCCCGGGCTGGCGGGGCGCGCGCTCGAGCAACGGGACGGGATCCTCACCGACTCGGTCGACCCCCTGTCAGCCGCCGAGCGGGTCGCCCTCGCCCACACGGTCGCCCTCGACGGCCTTCGCGGCGTTCCCAACCAGAAGCTCCGGGAGCGGGCGCTGCTCGCCTGGAGCGGGGGCGCCCTCCTGGAGTCGGCGGCGTGCAGCGAGGACACGCTGCCGATGCTGCTGACCTCGCTCGTCCTCGCCGACGAGCTCGACCTCCTCGATGAGCTGGCCGGCGAACTGGCGTGCGGCGACGCCGCAGCCGGGAGGGTGCGCGATCTGCGCCCCCTGCGCAGCTGGAGCCTGTACCTGCGCGGCCAGGTCGCCGAGGCCGAGGCCGAGGCGTCGGTCGACCTCGATGCCGTCCGCCGGGTCACACCGCGAGCCGTCGCCCTGGCGGTGACCGCCTGCTGCCAGATCCATCGCGGCGTGCTGGAGGCGGCCGACGCCGCGCTCACGGCACTCGGCGAGCTCGCCGCCGGCGACGCCACACTCGTCTCGCTGCACCACCTGATCGCGTCCGAGGTCCGCCTGGCCCAGCATCGCCCGGACGACGCCCTGGAGCATGCGTCCGCCGCGGCGGCGGCGCTCCAGTCGGTCTTCCCCGAGGCGGACCGGAGTGCCATCCCCTGGCGCTCGGCCGCCGCCGCGGCCCATCTGGCCCTCGGCCAGGCCGATCAGGCGCGCCCGCTTCTCGAGGCCGAGCTGAACGATGCCCGCCGGACCGGCAACGTCCGCGTCACGATCAGAAGCCTGCGCCTGCTGGGGCTGGCCGTCGGCGGCGCACCGGGTCTGGCGCTGCTGCGCGACGCGGTGGAGATCGGCGACGGCGTGTCCCCCCGGCTCGAGCACCTCCGGGCGCTCGTCGACTACGGGGCCGCGCTGCGCCGCGCCAACCAGCGAGCGGCGGCCCGCGCACCGCTCAGCCGGGCGCTGGAGCTCAGCCACCAGGCCGGCGCCGCCGGCCTGGCCGAGCGGGCGCGCACCGAGCTGGTGGCGGCCGGGGCGCGACCGCGCCGGCTGGCCCTGTCGGGGATCGAGTCGCTGACGACCAGCCAGCGCCGGGTGGCCGAATTGGCGGCCCGGGGACTGACGACCCGTCAGGTGGCCGAGGCGCTGTTCGTCACCCCCAAGACCGTGGAGTTCCATCTGCGCCAGGCCTACCGCAAGCTCGACGTGGGCTCGCGCAGCGAGCTGACGAAGCTGTTTCGCGGCTGAGCGGTCAGCCCGCGGATCGCCGCCCGTCGGCCGCGGTGCGACGGGCCCGGCGTTCTCGGCGGCGCCGCTCGCGATCCGCCGCACTCTCCCGCGGCCTGCCCTCGACCACCTGCAGACGCCGGGCGCCGGGGCGGGAGATGTTGAGCAGCACGCCGACGGAGGCCAGCATGACGCAGAGATTGGTGGGGGCGTAGGAGATGAACGGCAACGGGACGCCGGTCAGCGGGGCCAGCCCCAGGACGACGAAGATGTTGAGGATCCCCTGGCAGAGGATGAGCGAGGTCAGCCCCGTGGCCAGCAGCTTCGCGTAGCGGCCGGCGGCGCGCCGGGCGGTTCGCAGCCCCGCGTAGGCGATCATCCCGTACAGGGAGACGACGCCGACGATCCCCAGCACGCCGAGCTCCTCGCCGATGACGGCGAGGATGAAGTCGGTCTGGGCCTCCGGCAGGTAGTAGATCTTCTGCACCGATTTGCCGAGCCCCACCCCCAGCAGTCCGCCGGAGCCGAGCGCGATCTGGCCCTGCACGGCCTGGAACCCGGCCGTCGACTTCGTGGCCCACGGGTTGATGAATGAGGTCAGGCGGGCGCGCTGGTAGGGCTGCGCCACGGCCATGAGCAGGATGGCCACCGCGGCGACGCCGGCCAGGATCGCCAGGTACCGCATCGGCATCCCGGCCGCCAGGAGGAGGGTGACGACGGTGAAGGCGATGACGAGCGCGGTGCCGAGATCCGGCTCGGCGACGATCAGCAGGCAGGCCGGCCCGGCCACGACGGCGATCGGCGCCATGGCCAGGCGGAAGTTGCGCATCGCCGGCCCCGGACGTTCGGCCTGGCGCCCGCCACGCCCGCGCCGGCGCACGTCGAAGCGCTTGGGGTTCTCAGCCAGGTACCGCGCCACGTACAGGATGAGCGCGATCTTCATCAACTCCGAGGGCTGGAACTGGATCGGACCGGCCGAGAACCAGCGCCGGGCGCCCTGGACGTTGACGCCGAAGCCCGGGACCATCACCAGCACGAGCAGGCCGAATGACCCCAGCAGCATGAGGTTGACGAGCCGCTGATCCAGCAGCGCCAGGCCGCGCCGCTCGAACACGTGCATCGCCGCCAGGCCGATCAGGCCGAACACCAGGTAGCGGATGAACTCGCCGGTGCCGCTACCGCCGTTGGGACCGAGTGCGCCCAGCGGCGAGGAGGCGCTGTACACCATGACCGCCCCGAAGGCGAGCAGGCACAGCGTGGCGGTCATGAGGATCCGGTGCTCGAGCGGCGGGGCGACGCGCCGCCCGGCGGAGCGCCGGCGCACGCCACCGGCGTCCGAGGCGGCCCGGCGCCGTGCCCGGCGGCCCGCGGAAGCGGCGGCCTCGGCCATCTACCTAACCCTCACGAGCTCGCGGAAGCGATCCCCGCGCTCTTCGAAGTCGCGAAACTGGTCATAGCTTGCGCAGGCGGGCGACAGCAGTACCGTCTCCCCCGGGTGCGCCGCCGCCTGGGCGCGCTCCAGGGCGGTCTCGAGGTCGCCGGCCTCCACGATGGGCACGCCGGAGGGCGTCAGGGCCGCTCGCAGTGTGCCGGCGTCCTCGCCGATCAGATACACGCCGCGGCAGCGCTCGGCCACGACCGGCGCCAGCGATGAGAAGTCCTGGTTCTTGCCACGACCGCCGGCGATGAGGTGCACCCCGCCGGGAAAGCTGCGCAGGGCAACGAGCGTGCTCGCAACGTTGGTCGCCTTGGAGTCGTTGACGAACGCCACGCCGTCGCGCTCCGCGACCCGTTCGAGACGGTGGGCGACCCCGGGGAAGCTCCTCAGCCCGGCGGCGACGGCGTCACGCTCCAGACCGCGGGCCAGGCAGGCCGCGGCGGCCGCCATCGCGTTGGCGCGGTTGTGCGCCCCGGGAAGGGAGATCTCGTTCGTCGCCACCAACGGCTCCTCGTCCCACCACAGGTAACCGGCGCGCTCGGACAGCTCAGCGCCGCCGGCACCGAAGGGGACCCGCCGCGCGCAGCCGCCGAGGTCCTCGACGTCGAGATCGACCGGCGCGATGGCCACGTCGTCGTTGCCCTGATTGGCGAAGATCCGCAGCTTGGCGGCCACGTAGTCGGCGTAGGTGCCGTGGCGATCGAGATGGTCCGGAGCCAGGTTGAGGAGCACCGCCACCTCCGGTGAGAAGGCGGTGGTGTCCTCCAGCTGAAACGACGAGGCCTCGCAGACGATCGTGGCGGCGTCGGAGATTGACCCCACCAGCGACGTGACGGCCGTGCCGACGTTCCCGGCGACGGCCACCGGCCGCGCCGCCTCACGGTGGATGTGGCCGATCCATTCCGTGGTCGTCGTCTTCCCGTTGGTGCCCGTCACCGCGACGAACTCGTTCTGAAGCAGCCGCCAGCCGAGCTCCAGCTCACCGAGGACGGGGAGCCCACGGGCCCGTGCCGCCGCCACGAGGGGGGCGTGTTGGGGGACGCCGGGGCTCTTGATGAGCGTCCCGGCGCGGGCGGCAAGGGCGTCGCCTGACGCATCGAGGTGGACTTCGACACCGGCAGCGGAAAGCCTTCCGGCCGCCGCGTCGAGCGCCGAGGTTCCGGCGTGACCGGAATCACAGCCGATGACCTCGGCGCCGCGGGCGCGCAGGGCGAGCGCCGCCGACACGCCGGAGCGCGCGAGGCCGAAGACGAGATACGGCCCCTCAGGGAGCGGCGGCCGCGGTTTGCCGGCGCCGGGAACTGCGGTCACGGGTGGTCGCCCCTACGAGCGGACGCTGAGCTGATAGACGACGAAGCCGATGGCCCCGCAGGCGGCGGCGACGATCCAGAAGCGCAGGATGATCTTCGTCTCCGACCACGCCTGAAGCTCGAAGTGGTGGTGGATGGGCGCCATCAGGAAGACGCGCTTTCGGAACACCTGAAACGAGAACACCTGGATGACGACCGACAGGACCTCGATGACGAAGATGCCGCCCAGCAGGAGGAGCAGCACCTCGGTGTTGGTCATGATCGCCAGCCCGGCGATCGCCCCGCCTAATCCGAGCGATCCGGTGTCGCCCATGAAGATGCTGGCCGGGAAGCTGTTGAACCACAGAAAGCCGATGCAGGCGCCGACCAGGCACCCCGCCAGCAGCGCGAGGTCGCGCTGGCCGATGATGAACGTGATGCCCAGGTAGGTCAGGAGCACGATCGCCGCACACCCGGCGGCCAGGCCGTCCAGGCCGTCGGTGAAGTTGACCGCGGTCGTCGTCCCGGCGACGACGAGGTAGATGAACACCGGGAACAGGGGGCCGAGATCGACTGAGGTGTCGATGATCCGCAGCTTGATGGTCGAGCTGACCCCGGCCTTCTGAGTGGCGATCCACCACAGGGCGACCGAGATGAGGATCGTCACGACCAGCTTCGTCCGCGCCCGCAGGCCGAGCGACCGGCGCTTGACGATCTTCGTGTAGTCATCGGCGAAGCCGAGCACCGCGCAGGCAATGGCGGCGATGAACACGCCGACCGACTGCCAGTCGCGCTTGGAGAGGAGCACGTACGGGATCGTGATCGCCAGGAAGATGATGATCCCGCCCATCGTGGGAGTGCCCGCCTTGGTCTTGTGGCCCTGGGGGCCGTCCTCGCGGATGTTCTGGCCAAACGAGCGCCGGCGCAGGAAGGCGATGAACTTGGGGCTGAGGAACAGGCACATCAACAGCGATGCCGTCCCCGCGATGAGGATCCGCCCGGAGGAGGTTGCGGTCACGTGTCGTCCCGGGCACCGAGCGCTGTGCAGACCAGCTCCAGCCCGACGGCCCGGGAGCCCTTGACCAATACGACATCGCCCGGCTGGAGGAGCTGGGGAACGAGCGCCGCCGCCTCGCCGGCGTCGGCGACCGAATGGCTCTCCCCGTGAAACCGGGCGGCGCTCGCGGCCGCCAGCGGCCCCACCGTCACCAGCACGTCGACGCCGGCGGCCGCCGCCTGCTCACCCAGCTCCGCGTGGAATTCCCGTTCTTGGGGCCCCAGCTCCAGCATGTCGCCGAGCACTGCGATCCGCCGCGTGCCGTCGCGGGCAGCGGTCGTCGTCTCGAGGTCTCTGAGGGCGGCGAGCATCGACATCGGGTTCGCGTTGTAGCAGTCGTCGATGACCGTTAGGCCCCCCGGAAGCTCCCGGCGCTGTCCCCGACCGGACGTCAGGGTCAGCTCGACGCGGCCGGCCGGGGTCACGCCGACCGCCCGGGCCGCGGCGACCGCGGCCAGCAGATTGGAGCGCAGGTGTGCCTGCGTAAAAGGCACTTCCAGATCGATTCGGGCACCGGCGGCGGCAACCTCCACGTGGTGCTCATCGCCCACCGCGAGGTGCACATCTCCCCCATCTCCGAACGTGACGATCGTCACGTCGTCGCGCAGGTGCGGCTCGAGCAGCCGCTCACCGGCCGGGACGACGGCGGTCGCGCCCACCGGCAGGCCGGCGATCAGCTCCGCCTTGGCGGCGGCGATCGCCTCGACGCTCCCGAGCAGCTCGAGATGGACCGGGCCGATGCTGACGATCACCCCCACGTCCGGCTCGGCGATCCGCGCCAGCTCGGCGATCTGCCCCCTGCCGCGCATCCCCATCTCCAGCACCAGCACCTCGGTCTCCGCCGGGGCGTTCAGGATCTCCAGCGGCAGCCCGATCTCGGTGTTGAAGTTCGCGCGCGAGGCGACCGTCCGCCGGTGGGGGGCGAGCACCGCGAGCAGCAGGTCCTTGGTGGAGGTCTTGCCGGTCGAGCCGGTGACGCCGATGAGTCGCGCCCCACCCGTCCGGAGCTCGCGCCGCCAGGCGGTGGCCAGGCGCTGAAGCGAGCGGAGCGGGTCGTCGGCCGCGAGCACCGTCCCCATCCCCGCCATCGCCGCCCGCTCGGCGTGCTGGGGAGAGACCAGCACCCCCCACGCCCCCTTGACGAGGGCGGCCGAGGCGAACTGCCCCCCGTCGGCGTTGACGCCGGTCAGGCCGACGAACAGGCTCCCGTCGCCCGCCTGGCGGGAGTCGACGGTCGCGGTGACCGGCCCGCCGCCAACCGGCGGGGCCGCAATCAGGCGGGCGCCGGCCGCGTCGGCAACCTGCAGGGCTGTCCAGTGCTTCATGTGGCGGGGGAGGCCGCGCTGACGGCCGTGCCCCGCAGGATCTCACGGGCGACGGTCACATCGTCGAAGGGGACCTTCCGGCCGTTCTCGAACTCCTGGCCCTGCTCATGACCCTTCCCCGCGATCACCACCACGTCACCCGCCGCCACGTCCTCGATCGCCCGGGCGATGGCCGCGCGCCGATCGGCGTCGTGGATGACATCGCTCCCGGAGCCGGCCAGGACCTCGGCGATGATCGCCTCGGGCTCCTCGGACCGCGGGTTGTCGGAGGTGACGATCACCCGATCCGCCAGCCGCCGCGCGATCTCGCCCATCAGCGGGCGTTTGCCGCGGTCCCGGTCCCCGCCGCAGCCGAACACCACGTGCAGGCGGCCGCCGGTCAGCGAACGGGCGGCGCGCAGCACGTTCTCCAGCGAATCCGGCGTGTGGGCGTAGTCGACGAGCACGGCAAACGGCTGACCCTCGTCGACCGTCTCAAACCGGCCCGGGACCTGGCCGGCGGTCGCGATCGCCTCCGTGCAGACGACCGCGGGCACGCCCAGGGCCCGTGCCGCCGCCAGCGCCCCGAGGACGTTGTAGACGTTGAACTCGCCCCGCAGCGGGGAGCGCAAATCGATGCTTCCATCCGGCGTCTCGGCCGTGAACCGGGACCCGTGCAGCTCGGTCGAGACCTCGGTCGCGCGGTAGGTCGCGTCGCTTTTGACGGCGAAGGTGATCGCCCCCGGCACCTCGGCGGCGAGTCGCCGGCCGTACGGGTCGTCGATGTTGATGACGGCAGCGGCTGGCTGCGCCTCGACGAACAGCCTCCGCTTGGCGGCGAAGTAGTCCTCCATCGTGGGATGGAAATCCAGATGGTCCTGGGTGAGATTGGTGAAGATCGCCGCCGCGAAATGAATTGCGTCGGCTCGGTGCAGCGCGAGCGCGTGCGACGACACCTCCATGACGGCCGCCCGGTCGCCCCCGTCGAGCATCTGCCGGAACGTGCGCTGAAGGTCGATCGCCTCCGGCGTCGTGCGCTGGACCTCGTGCTCGCGCCCGCCAATGACGCTCTTGACGGTTCCGAGGAGCCCAGTCTGCCGGCCGTCGGACGCCAGAAGGGCGCGGAGCAGGAATGCGGTCGTCGTCTTGCCGTTCGTGCCGGTGACGCCGGAGGTCGTCAGCTGCGTGGTGGGATCACCGAAGAACGCAGCGGCGGCTGGGGCCATGGCGGGCCGCACCAACGGCACCTGCACCTGCGGGACATCCAAGTCCAGCGGGCGCTCCACCACCAGCGCCGCCGCGCCGCGTGCCACCGCATCGGCGGCGAAGTCATGCCCGTCCCGCGTGAAGCCGACAATGCAGAAGAACAGCGCTCCGGGCGTCACGAGGCGGTTGTCGTAGCAGAGATCGGTGATCTCCACACCGGCCGCGGACGCCGGGACGTCCGCGAGAATCTGATCCAGCAACATCGCGAGGAGACTACCGAGGGGTCCTCCCGGAGCGGCGCGCCTTAGTGGCCCGGTTCGCAAATACGACGACATTCGAGCGGCCCCCGGCGGCGCCGGCGCGGGCTTGCGGCCCGCTCGGCATCCAGCCTCGCCTCCACGGGCC
>DASZMK010000140.1:0-48627 GCA_035551855.1 Solirubrobacteraceae bacterium | reverse complement strand
CGCGGCGAGCTGCTCACCCGCTGGCGCGCGTTCGTGTTCGCCGACCCCCTCCTCGCCGCCGTTCTCGACCACCTCGCCGGCGGCCAGCTCGAGCAATCCAATATTCGCCTCATCCCCCTCCCCCCGTCCGGCGACCGTCCGCCGCCGGAAATCACGCTGCTCGCCGACCTCACCGCCGCCCCCCTCATCCTCCTCACCACCACCCCAGCAGACGAGATCGCGCGGCTGCGCGACGCCCCAGCCCGCAACCGCCCGCCAGCCGACGACCTCTCCACAGAGACCGCCTCCGCCGCCGCGGTGCTCGATCTCGCCAACCAGCTCGAACTCGACATCGAGATCCTCCCCCTCGCCGTCCTCCACCCCTTCGACCTGCTCCACCCCGACGCGATCCGCCGCTGCGCCCCCGCCCGCTCCGACACGCCAGCGTTTCCCGGCCACCAGGACGCCCATCAGCTGCACGCCACCGCTGACCGCCGGCGGTCCGTCCCCTACCCCGATTTCCTCCACGCCACCTACGGGATCACCCCCGACCCCGCCACCGTTCACGCGGTCGCGCAGGCCATGCGCCACAACCACCTCCCCGTCGACACCCAGCTCACCGACGCGCTCTGGCAGATCGAGCGCATCGCGCTCGACGCCGAACCGCGCTAAGGGCGCACCGCCCGAGCTCCAGACCAGCACGACACGCTCGACCCGCCTCATCGACCACAACCGACGCCCACGCGCCCTCCCAACAGCGAAGGGGGGCCAGCGCGATCACCCCGTCGACTCTCCGCGCGGTCCGAGGCCACCGACGGACGTCCCCGCTACAGCCCGCCGATCGCCGCCGTCCGACCCGCCGCCCGCCATGTCGCTGGTCGACCCTGGCGCCCGCAACACGCAACCCGTCCGTTGCGAACGCCAAGTCCCAAAAAGATCTGGACCCCAATTGGACCCCGTGCGCCCCGGTCGCCTCTCGCCTCATGACCACAAAAGGTCACGTTTTGCAGCGACTTCCTGAAATCGGGGGAGACAGGATTTGAACCTGCGACCGCCCGGCCCCCAGCCGGAACCGAAGCCGGTCAATGCGACCCTGGATTAGAAGGGGCTCGAGAGCGCACCCTTTCGCAAAGGCGGGGCCGATCAGCTCCCTGACGCAGTCAACTGAGGCCGCTGAGAGAGAGGACCGCTCCAGTCGCTCGGGGTCGCCGTTGCGTCCCGTCCACCCCGCACAATCACCGTCGCTGGCCTCGCGCGCTCTGCCGTCAGGCCGGCATTGCGGGTTTCGCGTAGCCGCGTTCCGTGAGTTTGGTAGACGCTTGGTAGATTCTGCCGCTAATCCCGCGATCCTGCGAAGTATGAGGAACGCCGTAAGACCGCGATTTGCAGGACTTTCTTAGAGGGTGAGCGAGGGGACTCGAACCCCCGACCGCCTGGACCACAACCAGGAGCTCTACCAACTGAGCTACGCCCACCGTGGAATCTCGGAATCTACCAGTGCGGGGGCGAGCACAGCCAGCCCGGCCGCGTCGTTGGCCCCACCCAGCGCGCCGGCGGGTCGCGATCTGAGCCCGGCCCCTGGGGCCGAAGCAGGCTATCCACCGCCGCGCGGCGTGACAGTCATGTGTCCAGGATGTTAGCCTTGCGTTAGCAGGCGTGTGCTGGGGATGAGAGCGCGCGTCGTACATCTCCACAAAGGAGCAGCAATGCGTAGAAGCACTGTGGCCGTGATGGCCGCGACGGCACTCTCGTGCGGCGCGTTGGCGGGGGCTGCCACAGCCGCAGGTCCGCCGCCGCCGCCGTCGGCGGCCCACGGAGGCCAGGTGCAACAGGTCGCCGCCGGTCTGGGCACCCCCACGTCGTTCGCCTTCGGCGACGGCAACGTATTCGAGGGCGACGGCGGCAGCGAGAAGGCGACACCGCCCAACGGCGGCGTGTTCCTGTTGAAGGGCGGCCAGGCAACCAAGCTCCCCGGGTCGCCGATGTTCGTCGCCGGGCTGGCGTGGCGCCAGGGGACGTTGTACGTCAGCGGCGGGTCGCTGACCGGTCCGACCAGCGCGACGTGGCAGATCTTCGCCTGGAGCGGCTGGAACGGCACGACGTTCACGAAGCAGAAGACGGTCTACACGGCGCCGAAGAAGTTCGACGGCTTCAACGGCATGGCGTTCGGTCCGGATGGACGGCTCTATGTCGGCGTCGACGTCGGGCTCACGGACGGCAACGACCACGGTCCGGCCAAGACGCCGTACGTCTACGACATCCTGTCGCTCAAGCCGAACGGCAAGGACCTCAAGGTCTACGCCACCGGGATCCGTCAGCCGTGGCAGCTCGTCTTCCCCAGCGGTGCACGCTCCCCGCTCGTCTCCGATCTGGGACAGGACCAGGGGGCCAAGGCTCCGCCGGACTTCATCCTGCGCGTCAAGCAGGGCGACAACTACGGCTTCCCCCAGTGCAACCGGACGTCGGCCAAGAAGTGCAAGGGGTTTGCCACGCCGCTCAAGACGTTCTCGCCCCACATGGACATCATGGGGCTGGCGATCATCGGCAGCAGGCTCTACATGAGCTCGTTCCTGGGTTCGACCGGCAAGGGGCCGGGCGGCGCGGTCTACTCGATGCCGCTCAAGGGCGGCTCGCCCACGCCGGTCCTGACCGGGTTCGTGGCTCCGGTCGTCGGCCTCGGCGCCCATGCCGGGTGGCTGTACGTCGGCGAGCTGACGGGCCAGGTCTTCCGAGTGAAGCCCTAGCGAATCACCGGTCAGCCGGCGCCTGAACCCGGGCCCCGGCTGGCGCACGGTCTGTGGCGTCCCGCCCGCGGTCATGGCCGAGGACGGGACGCTCAGGCCTGCACCCGCAGCGCCTCCGGGGTCAGGTCGGCGATCGTCGGGTAGCCGTCGACCGCCATCAGGAGGTCCGCCTCGGCCAGTAGCGAGCGCAGCACGTGGACGATCCCGTCCTCGCCGCCGAGCGCGAGCCCGTAGGCATACGGCCGGCCGACCGCGACCGCCGTCGCGCCCAGGGCCACGGCCTTGACGATGTGCTCCCCGCCGCGAATCCCGGAGTCGAACACCACCGGCGTGTCACCCGCCGCCGCCACCACCTCAGGCAGGAGGTCGATCGCGGCGATTCCCCCGTTCGCCTGGCGGCCGCCGTGATTTGAGCAGTAGATGCCGTCAACACCGCTGTCGATCGCCCGCCGCACGTCCTCCGGATGGCAGATGCCCTTCAGGAGCAGCGGCAGCTTCGTCAGCGATCGCAGCCAATGCAGATCGTCCCATGTGAGCGTCGGGTCTCCAAAGGTCACCGCCCAGCGCAGGGCCGCAGCGCGCGGGTCCTCCTCCGGCGGCGTCTCGAGCTTGTCCCGGAAGAGCGGGTCGGTGAAGTAGTTGGCCAGGCAATGCCCGCGCAGTTGCGGGAAGTTGCCCAAGCTGAGATCGCGCGGACGCCATCCCGTGATCCATGTATCGAGGGTGACGACGATCCCCTTGAAGCCGGCGGCCTCCGCCCGGCCGACGAACGATTCCGCCAACTCGCGATCGTTCGGCGTGTACAGCTGGAAGAACCCGGGGGTGTCCCCCATCTGCGCGGCGACCTCCTCGAGCGGGTCCACGCTCAGCGTCGAGGCGATCATGGGGACGTGTGTCCGGGCGGCCGCGCGCGCCGTCGCCAGATCACCATGCCCGTCCTGCGCGCAGAGACCGATCACTCCGATGGGGGCCATCATGAGCGGGGAGGCCAGTGACAGGCCGCACAGCTCAACCGACAGGTCACGCTCCGGGCCGGCGACGAGCATCCGCGGGATCACGCCATAGCGATCGAACGCGCTCACGTTCGCCCGCTGCGTGTGCTCGTTGCCGGCGCCGCCGGCGACGTAGGACAGGAGCTCCGGTGCGAGCATCGCCGCGGCTCGGCGCTCGAGCTCGGCGTAGGTCAGCGGCAGATGCTCGCGCTCGCCCGCCAGACCCCGCAGGTAGATCTCCAGCTGAAAGTCACCGAAGTTCGGCACGCCGGCAGCTTATGGCAACAGCCGGTCCGTGCTCGTACCCCGTGCGGGAGCCGGACGGGCGGTCCCATCCGCCCGGACGTTTCTGAGCCGGAGGCGGAGATCACCGCGTCGCGGGGATCTCAGGCTGACCGCCAGGGAAGCTCCTCGTCGATCGCCGGGTCGGTCCGACGCGGGACATCCGGGCCGACCTGGCCGTAACCCCAGAGGCCACGGGGAACCGGCCACGCCTCGCGGTCCTGGGACCCGGGCGCGGCAGCGAGCGCCGCGATCACGCCCTCCGTCGCCAGATGCCCGGATGAGCAGTAGTCAAAGATCACGCAGACCTCCGTTTCACGGGGTGGCGCCAGGGCTGTCCCCGGCGGTTCGTGTGCCCGACATGATCCGCCCGGCAGCGAGCGACCGGGACTGGCTCGAAGTCGGGGGCGGCACCGTCCCTCGAGCCGCCAACACGACCGCGCCCCGCCCGGCCGGGCACGGGACGGAGTCCGTCAAGCCGGAGGGGCCGGACGGGCGGACGATCCTCCCATGGCTCGCGTCATGAGGGTGTTCTGCTCGCTGAATGCCTCAGCGAATTTCCATCCCACCATCACGCTCGTCATCCAGTTCGCCATCCCGACACGGCTCAGGTTAAAGGGGTCAAGTGGTAGCGATTGCTTGGGCATCAGGTCTCCTGTGAGGTCGCGAGATCAGAAATGTCGAATCCGCCCGTCGCTCAGGCGGCGAGAGCGGGATCCGGGTCAAGGTGCACGGAGGCCGCTCCCGTGTCCACGCCGCGAAGTGCCGCGTAGGCGTACGGGTGATGGAAAACGTCGAGAGGGCGCTCGTCCTCGCGGACGAGCACCGAGAACGACTCGCCGCGCTTGCTGTCGGTCACCGCCACCCACGTCTGTCCCTTGCGCTCGGACCACAGCAGGTCGACTTGAATGCCATCGCTGACGCGACTGTGCAACTCGCGCATGGTGGTGGGATCGGTGGAGTCCGGATATGCCGGACCGAGGTATGTGACGTGCGGGTGAGTCATTTCGATCGTTTCCTCTCCTGCCGCATGGAGCGGGGTGCGGTATGCGATGCAGAAATGATCACGCTCAGGGGCGCCGCCGTCATCGCGGGAAGCTGCAAACGCCGATCGCGGGTAACCGAACTCTCGCCGTTCCTGCTGGCTGGAACCGAAGGTTCCGGACCGCCATCAGGCTGAAAAGCGGTGTGGACGCACCCCACGAAGCGCACGCCCGGGCTATGGTGTCATTCGTGCCCGCCGAACCGAGCAAGCCGCCGGCCATCTACGACTGGGGCGGCGGCCGCGAAGCGTTCGAGCGCTGGCTCAACGTGTTCTATGACCTTGTCGAGCAGGACGAGCTACTCAGCCCCGTCTTCGGCGGTCGCGTGGGCGCTGAGCATCGCCGCCACGCGACCATCTGGTGGTGCGAGGTGATGGGCGGTCCCACTGAGTACACCGAGAACCTGGGCGGCTATGAGCACATGCTGGGGCGGCACATAGGCCTCGGTATCGACCCGGAACAGCGGCTGCGCTTTGTCACTCTGCTCAGCCGGGCCGCTGACGACGCCGAGCTGCCCGACGACCCGGAGTTCCGCGCCGCCGTCATGGGCTATGCCGAGTGGGCCTCGCGCCTGGCCGTGCACAACTCGCGTCCGGGCGCCGAAGTGGCTCAGCATGCGCCGGTTCCGCGATGGGGCTGGGGAGTCGCGCCGCCCTACCAGCCGTAGCTGGCGCTCGGCTTGGAGTCCAACGCATGAATCTGCGGCCGCACACCAACGTCGAGCCGGAAGGCCTCGACCTAGTCCATGCGGGAGAGGGTGGTGAGCGCCCGTGCGTCAGCCGGCAGCGAGACCTCGCTCACCGGGGACCGGTGGGGTCGGAATCCGGCCGCATCTGAAGCGGAGTCTCGATCTGTAGCGTGGTGCCGGTGCCGCCCGGGCTTGTGACCTGAAGAGTGCCGCCGAGCGCCTCGATCCGGTCGCGGAGCCCGACCAGACCTGACCCGTTGTCGAGGTCGGCGCCGCCGATGCCGTCGTCGCGAATCGCCAGCCGCACGATTGCGTCGTGTGCCTCGATCTCGACGTTCACGACGGAAGCGCACGCATGCTTCACGGCATTGGTCAGCGCTTCCGACACGACGTAGTAGACCGCCACCTCGATCGGCTCCGGCAGCCGTTGCTCCAGGCGGAGATCAAGTTCGACCGGGACCGAGGAACGCCGCGCCAGGCCTGTCAACGCCGGTCCCAGCCCCCGCTCGGAGAGAATCGCGGGATGGATTCCGTGGGAGATCTCGCGGAGCTCGTCGAACACGCTCTCCAACCCGGCGGCCACGCGCGACAGATCCCGCTGGAGCTCCCTGAGCTGGGGTGGCGCCGCCGCCTGGATCGCGCGCACGTCCAGCCCCAGGGAGACGAGCCGCTGCTGGATGCCGTCATGAAGATCGCGCTCGATCCGGCGGCGCGCGTCATCCCCCGCCGCGACGATTCGGGCCCGCGAGGCGGCGAGCGCCGCCCGGCTCTCGGCGTTCGCGATCGCCGTCGCCAGCAGCTCGGTGAACTGGGCGAGGCGTCCCTCGGTGTCCGGGAGCAGGCGCTGTTCCGCGATCGCCCCCGCCGCCATCAGGCCCCACAGGCGTCCCTCAGCAAGGATCGGCGTCGCCACCGACCACCGGACTCCCCTCTGACGCAGGGCGACAGCCAGGGGGCCAGAGCCATCGCTCCAGCTCTCGATCCGCGCCGGACGGCTGGTCTCGAACACGATGGTCGCGAGATTGTTCCCCCCCAACTGCAGCCGGGTGCCGGTCGGAAAGACCTGGCCCGCGGTGCCCCACGCGGCCACGAACGTGACCGTGTGATCCGGCTCGTAGCGGCCCATGTGCGCGTACTCCACCGGCAGCACCCGCCCCACTTCCTCGACGACCGCCGCGAACAGCTCCTGAGGTGGCGCCGCATGCGCCACCTCTGTCGCGATCCGCCGCAGCGCGGCCTGCTCTGCGGCCAGGCGAGCCAGCCCGGCCCGGCTCTCGGCGTTCGCCACCGCCGTCGCCAACATCTCGGTGAAGGAGGCGAGGCGCACCTCCACGTCCGGCGGCAACGGCTGCTCGCGGATCGAACCGGCGATCACAACGCCCCACAGGCGGCCCTCCACGAGGATCGGGGTCCCCACGGCCGAGCGGACCCCTGTTTCCCGGGCGCGATCCCCCAGCGAGCCCGAGGCGTCCCCGTACCCGTCGATCCGCTCCGGCCGGGCGGTGTGGAAGACCAACGTGGCGAGATTCTGGCCCCCCAGGCCCCACCGGCTCCCGACGGGGAAGTATTCGACTGCGCCGCCCCAGCCGGCGACGAAGCTGATGGCACCGTCAGGCTCATAGCGGCCCATCTCGGCGTAGTCGACCGGAAGCAGCCGCCCCACCTCCTCGGTGACGGCGGCGAACACCTTTTCCGGCGGTGCCCCTCGGGCGACCAGCATCGCGACCCGCCGGAGCGCCCCCTGCTCCTCGGCGAGCGCACGCAGCTCGGTGCCGCTCCGTCCCGTCTCCCATCCCCTCGCGGCCCCGTGCTGCCCTGCCGCGGTGCGGGACGTCGAACCAGTGAACCCGGCGGCGTTTGCGGTCACGCTGAGGTAACCCGGCGCCGCGCTGCCCTGCGCACGCGCAACCCGCTCCGGTATGCGGTGACCCTCGAGATGCCGCAGCTTCTCCACGACGGCGGCATCGTCAAGAGCTGCCGCCCGGCCGCGCGGGGCGGGACCGGTCACGATGAGCCCCCCCATCCTGGGCTTGGGCGCCGCCCCACGTGAGCTAGCCCATCTGGCTGCCGGCCCGGCAGTCCGGACAGAGTCCCCAGAAGGTGACCTCGGCCTCGTCGATCACAAAGCCACCGGCGTCGCCGGGCAGGAGACAAGGGGCGCGACCGATGGTGCAGTCGATGTCACGGACAACCCCACACGAGCGGCACACGATGTGATGATGGTTGTCGGCCACCCGGGTCTCGAACCGCGCCGGGCTGCCGGCGGGCTCGATGCGCCGCAGCAGGCCGGCGCGTGTGAGAGTGTGAAGCGTGTCGTAGACCGCCTGTGTCGAGAGCGTGCCGATGCGGGCGCGAGCACCGGCCCCGATCGCCTCGGCGTCAGGGTGGCCCGAGAGTTCGGCCACAGCCCGATACACGGCGACCCGGGGGGAGGTCACCCGGAGGCCGTGGGCACGCAGCTCATCGACGAACGTGTCCAGATTGGATGACACGCGACCACCGTAGCACTTATCTGGAACTGTTCCAAGAACCGAGTCATCACAAGAAGCTCCCGCTGTCCTATACTTGAGGCATCAACGGTTCGATCTCAGTCACGTTGTTCAGCGACCCGGCCTGCCCGTGGGGCTACTCCGCCAACCCGCCTCTGCGGGTGATCGAGTGGCGATACGGCCGACAGCTCGACTGGCGCCTGGTTCTCGTCGGGCTCAGTGAGGACGTTTCGCGCTACGCCGAGCTCGGGTTCACGCCGCTGCGAATGGCCAGCAGCGGGCTGATGTTCCGCGAGCGCTACGGGATGCCGTTCGCGCCTCAGCCGAAGCCGCGGCTCAGTGCGTCGTCACGAGCATGTCGCGCGGTGATCGCCG
Organism: Solirubrobacteraceae bacterium; assembly: GCA_035551855.1. Classification (GTDB taxonomy): domain Bacteria; phylum Actinomycetota; class Thermoleophilia; order Solirubrobacterales; family Solirubrobacteraceae; genus Palsa-465. Next base: position 40,035 of record DASZMK010000140.1, on the reverse strand, counting down.
CCCGGCTGCAGTGGCCGGGAAGCGAGTGGCAGGTGTTCCGGACGCTGCAGATCGCCAACTTCAACACGCCGCTGGTGTTCGACGACGACGACCAGATGCGCGAGGTTCTCGGCACCGTGCGCGGTATCGACGCGGATCTCATCGTCAGCCTGATCGATGATCCAGCGGTGCTGGCCGCCTACGAGCAGGACAAGGCGGAATCGCGCACTGCAGCCGGGTCGCCGACCGAGCTGCAGGGGAAGGCCGGCAATAGCGACGGCGCGGTCCGCTACACCGCTCCGTCCGTTGTCTTCGTGGGCCAGGACGGCCGGCGGTTGGAGGCTGGCGGCTTTCAGCCCGTTGAGGCCTACGACGTCCTGATCGCCAATCTCGACCCGTCGCTCGAGCGCCAGGCGCCGCCGGAGGATGCCGGCGCGCTGTTGGAGTACTTCGACTCTGGCCTGAGCACACAGGAGGTCGCCGGGCTGATGACGCGCGGCAACGACCGGCCTGACCGCGTCGCGGCAGAGACCGCGCTGCTGGCGCTCGTCGCGGAGGGACGGGCGGAGCGCCACGCACTCGGTGGCGACGCGCTGTGGACCGCGGCCGACCGAAGCGACGGTCATCGCCTCGCCACAGCGGTCGCTGCGCTCAACGCTTGAGGGTCCAGGACGCCGGCGGCGGCACAACCGGCTGAGCCGGCGTCTCAGGGGGCGCCATTGCTCGTCGGCACGGACGGCATCCCAGTCTCGATACCGGCCGTCGCCGGTCAGGACGGGCGCCGCCAGCCCGCGGTGAGTGAGGCCTCCGGCCGGGTGGGTTCGAAGAGCTCGATGGGGTTGCCGGAGGGATCGTTGAGCAGAATCTGCTTGCCGCCGACGCCGGTTACGATGTCGTTGCGGAACTGAACGTCTGCGGCGCGAAGCCTGCCGACGATCGTGGCGATGTCTGGAACCTCGAGCATGAAGCGGTTCCACCCACCGGGCGCAGGCGTGGTGCCGTCAGACATCGATTGGCCGCCGCCTGCGGCCCGGCTGGGGGCGCTCAGCACAAGACGCAGATCCCCCCGCGAGAGCATCGCGAACGAAGGGGCGGGACGCATCACCTCCTCGAAGCCGAGTAGCCCGCAATAGAAGGCGAGTGCGGCATCTACGTCATCGACGATGTAGCGAACGCTGACATTGGCCATTGGTGTCACTCCTTCGTTTGGTCCTGGCAGGCTCGGCTGAGAAGACCGCGTTCATGTGTAGAGCTCAGGGTCCTGCTCGTCGATCTGGATGACGGCTCCGTCAGGACCCGGGACAAAGAGAGACCGGCCCCACTCCTGGTCGACCATCCTGTCGTCAGGCGAGAAGCCGGCGGTTCGTAGCCGTCGCTCGACCTCCTCCAGTGGCTCGTCGGCGACGAGGTTCAGAGCGATTCCGGTTCGACCCTGTCCGTCGGCGGCAACCGCTGCATCATGGAGGCCGAGCTCGCCCCCGGCCGCGGCCAGTCCGATCCAGTGCCCGGAACGTGACCGCGCCTGGATGTGTAAGCCGAGCGCTTCGTAGAAGCGGACCGCGTCGGCTAGATCAGGCACGAAATGGATCGGCCGGATCCTCACGGCGCCGCCTCCTCCTCCAACCGCTCCAGATGAGCAACGAGCGCTTCCTCGACGAGGCGTGACAGCGAGACGCCCTGGTCCACAGCCGCATGCTTGACGCGTCGTATGAGCGCCGGCGGCAGATAGACGTTGAACTGCTGCTTCTGCGCGGGTCCGGGAGGAACCACGCGGTCGATACTAGCAAACTAGCATTCGCGGGTGAGGGTCACGGGATGCGATGACGAAGCCGCGTTCATAAGCCAAACTTATGAATCATTCTCTCGATCCGTCTTGGACTTCTAAAAGCGCGCGCGTCATCATTCTTGGCGCAGTACCTCTCCTCCCTCGAGTGCGCCCCGAGTCCGGCCTCATATCCCGCCGGTTCCGGGGCGTTCTCATTTAAGCCGGCTTCGCGCAGACGCCGACGGCCCGGACCCAAGCCGCCGGGTATGAGCCGTTCGCTCAGCTCGGCTTCCTCACCGATCCGATGACTCCAGCCGCTCGGCCGTTGCCGAACCCGGGCCGCCCGGCATGCGGGGATGGGTCTGGATGGCTCTGGACAGGCGACCGGCGTGCTCTTTGAGATCCGATAGCCGGATTGGTCCGGACTGACAGTCGAGCCGCCGACGCCGTCGGCTGTGGAGGCATCACCCCTCAGCGCGCGGCACCCGCATGCGTGCGCCATCCCTCGGCGTACGTCGTCCGGGCCACCTCGGAGTACGGCACCGGGCTGACGACAGCACGGACGGTGATCTGCTTGTGCGGGTGATCGACCGTCGGTTTGAGCGACCCCCCGTCCGGCTCTCCCCAGACGACTTGCACCTCGGCACCGATCTCGACTTGCGGATCGAGAGTGGCGAGCGACAGCGCACGCTTCTCGTTCGCGCTGTAGCCGGTGAACATCGAGAAGCCCAACAGGTTGCCATCGGCGTCCAGGACCGAGTCGAAATTCGACGAGCCGTAGTTGGCGATCGGCAGGTCGAAGAACTGGCAACTCTCGCCCCCGGCATCGAACAGCGACGCGAAGATCTTCTCGACGTCCTCTGCCTCCCAGGCCAGAGTGACCTTCTTGCGCTGCGACTCGGTCTCGATCTGCTCGAGCGCGTCACGCCCGATGAAGTCGTGGTCAAGTTTCACGAACGGCCCGTAACCGAGCTCCCACGGGTTCACGTAGTAATCCTCGATGCGGTCAGACACAAAGCTTCCGGCCAGCGCGTTGTTGGCCTCGTAGCTGTCGGCGCGGAGCCACTCGCGGTAGGCGCGTAGCTCGTCGCCGGTGTAGATCGCGGGCAGCGGCGACGGGATCCAGCCTGACTCGAGAGTATTCGAGGCATACGCGCGCGCGCCGCACAGCTCGAGGCCGAACTCTCGGCCGGCCTCGAGGATCGCCTCCCGGACCGTGTCGTAGGTCTCGTACGGACCCCACAGCTCGAGACCCGGCGCGCCGGCCATACCGTGGCGCAGGGTGCGCACCCGGCCGCCGCCCACGTTCATCTCGGCCATTCGGAAGAACTTCAGCTGTTCGACGGGACCACCGTTGACCTTCTCGATCACCTGCCAGGCGTTCGGGCCCTGGATCTGGAAGCGCCAGTACCTACGCGTTACGGCTCTGCCGTACGGCCGCGAGGGTGAGCGGTCGTCGTACTCGACATCGATGTTGTAGTCACCGGTCTCGGCTTGGTAGTGAAGCCAGTTAGCCACCGGATTGCGTCCGACCCAGACGAACTCCTCATCATCGAGATGGAACAGAATGCCGTCGCCGATAACGTGACCTGCCGGAGTGCAGGGCACGAACTGCTTGGCCACGTTCACCGGGAAATTGGCCACACTGTTGACCCCGGTGTCGGAAATCAGCTTGAGCGCGTCCGGTCCCCGCATGAAGAAATTGACCATGTGGTGTGACTGATCGAACAGGACGGCTGTCTCTCGCCATGCCTTCTGCTCCCGCCGCCAGTTGGTGAACTCGTAAGGGACTACCGGGTAGATGTACGCTCCGATCTGAGAGTTGCGCAGATGCTCGACGATGCTTCCCGATGCGTCCAGGACTTCCTGAAGGTTGCTTGGTGTCATGAGATCCGGCTCCGTGGTTGGGTTCAATCAGGTGGTGGTCTTCTGCTGGGGATGGACGTAACTACGCGCTGGCTCCAACCCCTCCCAGTGCGCCCGCGTACCGGTCGCGGCGATTTTCTCATGGTGCCACTTCCATGTTTCAACCAGGTCATTGAAGGTGAAGTAATGAAAGCCAACGATGTTCAGTTGCGGATCGGCCAAGGCCGGCGCGAACTCGTCGAAAAGCCTGTCCGCCGTCGACTTGCTGAACAGAGCGCGGACGCCCCGCTGCTTTCGCAGAAAGGTGACCGAGGGCCCCACCCCGACGCGCGCCGACATCTCCAGCAATCGCTTCCGGGCGACCTTGCCGGGCATTCCCACGAGCACAGGCAGGGTGATCCCGCTCTCGCGCTGCCGAACAGTCCACCTGCGCAAGGGCGCTGGATCGAAACACATCTGCGTCGTGACGTAATCCGCCGCCGTACTCTTCTCGCGGAGCGCCTCGTCGAGCGTCTCAGGCTCGATCTTGGGATGGCCCTCCGGATAGCCGGCGATCCCGATCGTCTGCGGTCGCCGCGGGTGCACCGCGATCAGCCCAAGCAGCTGCACCGCGGACGAAAACTCCCCAACGGGATCGGCATCGCCACCGATCAGGAACAGATCGTCCACGCCGGCGTCTGCCATCCCGTCCAGCAGCGAATCCAGGTGCTCCCGGTCGCGGACCATGCGGGCTGCGATGTGCACCGTGAGGCAGTGCCCGAGCGCGCAGAGCCGGCGAGCGAACTCGACCGAACGCTCGGGGCCGTGCTTGGGCGAGCAGGTGATGGTCAGCCGGACCGGATGCGCCAGCTGTGCCGCCTGCTCCTCGCTGCGCGCGAAGGGAAGGACCTCGTATTGGACCCGGTCGTCCGAAGACATGCTCCCGCTCTCCTCCATCCATCATTACCTTTCCCCAATTCGAGGCCCGGGCGCACCCTCGAAAGGAGGGGATTTGCCCACCCCTCGGGAGGGATCGGCGCCGGCGCAGGCGGCTGAGCCGATAGGTCGGAATGTCTCGGTACCCTGCGACGTGGGCGCCTGGCCACAGGTCCTAACGCCGGAGAAAGGCGAGAATCCCCAACCCGCCGGCGCCGACGATGAGCACGCCGAGGACCGCGACGACCGGGGTGGGTACGAACTGTCCAGTCGAGGTGATCGCTGCGACGCTGCCCCGGTGATGCTGGCTTCGGAAGATCGCGGCCTGCACGACGTCTGGGCAGCTCGTGTACTGCCTGACCGTCGCCGACATGCTGTTCAGCGCCTGCCGGAGTTGCGCCGACGTATAGCCGCCTGACAGGCGGCCGCTCGCACACTGAGCGAAGATGGCTCGAACGGCCGAGCCCGGAGCCGAGCTTGCAGCCAACGCACCGGGAGGCTTCACGCCCGCCAGGGCGGCCAGGCACACGATCATCGCGAGCATCGTCGGCCGGCGCCAAACAGAAGTCGCCGCCCCCAATGTGCTCCTGAGCCTCACTCTCACGACAACGTGAGGCCGCCTACGAAGTTGCGCCTGGACGGACTGACGCCGTGGCCGCCCACGTCTGTTCGGAGGGCGCCGCACGGCGCCGGCGCCCATCCGCTCCCACGGCAGCCACAGGTGCCCCTTCGCCGCGAGCTATGCCCGGCCGTGATGGACGGCTTCGATGTTGTGGCCGTCCGGGTCGAGCACGAACGCCCCGTAGTAGTCCTCCGAGTACTCGGGGCGTAGCTTCGGAGGCCCGTTGTCGCGACCCCCGGCCGCGATTGCCGCCGCATAAAACGCGTCGACCTGCTCGCGCCGGTCGGCTGCGAATGCCACGTGGACGGAACCACTGGATGGATACGCCATGGAGATGGCGAAGTCGTCTGCCTCCTGCAGACCGAAGGCGATCTCCTGGGCCCCAGCTCGCCATGGACCGATCTCGGCAAAGCCAAGTGGCGTCAACGCGCGACGATAGAAGTCACGGCTGCGCGCAAGATCGCTCACTCCAATGCTCACGTGGTCGATCACCACCCGTCGTCTCGGCACGATTGCGGACTGTACAGGGCACCTCACGCTGCGCGAGGGGCCCTGAGCGCGCGTCGTCTTCCCGAGTCTGACGGTAGGGCAACCTCCGGCTGCTGCGACGTGGCCGCGCCGTCACTGGAGCTGGTACGCAGCCGCCGATAGCACTCGGGAGCCTGGTGCGCACCAGCCTCAGTGGCCGAACCCGCAGGCGGCCGCGGCCTGGTTGAACGCCGGCGCGCGGGTGTCGATCGTGTCCGGGATCGCGAGGACGACTCCGCCGCGATCGATGATCGCGCTGGAGCCGGCGGGGCTGGACCGCGGGGTGAGCGTCGGATCAGGGAAGCCGGTGATGCCGTGCTGCCGCATGCACTGCGAGATCTTCAGCATCTCGGCTTTCGCCTGAGCGGTGGGATGCTCGGCGCCGGGCCCTCCGCCCGGCAGCAGCCTCCGGCATCCTGCCTGGGCTGCCCTGAACGAGGGAGAGAACGGGTTCAGCCCGGAGCCGGCCTGAATTTGAATGCCGCCGCCAGCACTCGGATCAGGGAAGTTCGGCACCCCATGGGAACGCATGCACGCGCTGAACGCCAGCGACGCTCCGTGACGCGTCGAGTTGCTCGTCGTGCTCGATGACCCACAGGCGGCGACCGCGAGCGCACAGCCGATCGTCATGAACGGGCTCAAGAGCCACTGGCTCCGGTACCTGGCGGGGTTGAGGGGCTGGGCGTAGCGCACGTTGCCGTCCTTGGGCCGCATATGTACCGACCTGCCGCTAACACCGAGGTAACGCCGTTACAGCCGCGTTATCTGGACGAGCACGGGAAGCGGGACCGACGACCGTCCGCCGTTCGCGAGAATGAGGGCGTGACGCCGCAGAATCTTCACGATTTCTTTTCGGCTACCGCGGGGGTCGCCGGGGCGCTGATCGGGCTGTTGTTCGTTGCGATCTCAGTCTCGCGGGGCCGGCTCGCTGAGACGGGGGATACCCAGATTCACCGGGCACGCGCTTCCGCGGCACTAACGGCGTTCACGAACGCGTTGTCGGTTTCGCTCTTTGTGTTGATCCCCGCGGACAACGTGGGATGGGCCGCGCTCGTGGTGGCGATCCTCGGGCTCGTGTCTCTCACAGCCTCGCTGCTGTCGCTATCCCGCGTAGGTCGGCTGCGGCGGCGTAACGGCCGGGAGGTCGCGTTCCTGCTCGGACTTGATCGGGATCGCGCGGGCATGGGAGCTCATCGGCGGGCCCTCGATCGGAATCCGGCACGAGGTCGGCACGCTCATGCGCAGCGACGACCGCCGGACAGGCGACGCCCCCAGCGACTGAATAACAGCGCGCGCAACGTCGCGCGGCCCTTCACCGCTGGATGGTTGCCCGCAACGCGCTGACCGGCCGAACGTACTCCATCACCCCCCGCCCCCGGCTGGTCGAGGCGCGGGACGAACCCCGGCGCCGGCGATTACACGGCGATTTTCCCGGCGCACGACGCGGACCTGCCCACTCCATCCCGGGCACTGATCGGCTGCGCGACAGCGGTCGATGTACCGGGTCGGCGCCAGAAGATCGGGCGGCCCGCGCCGGGGGTCGCGGGCCGCCGAGGGACCGCGCCCGGCCGGGACGCGGCCCGCGCGGCGCGCAGGCGGCAGGCGCGCACCACGTGGGGAAAGACAAGGTCGCCCAACCCGGTCGACGGCTCGGCGCTGCCTGAGCCAGGGAAACGTGATGGGCAGCCGCCTGGCGAACGGCGCCAATCAGGATGCTCAATCGTCATCAGGTGGTCTGATGCCCACCACCACGTGTACAAGCTCACGGTTGCCCCTGCGTTCGTCGCTCACGGCCTTTGACCGCGGAGGACGACCTGAAGTTGGAATCCGGGCCCCGCCACTCATTCTGCCCCAGCAGCGAGCCGGTGAGACCGCCAGCCCCTCTTTGTAGAGCTTTTGGCCCTGTTCGGTGGAAATCCCGTCGCAGCGCCGGGCCTGGCGCGAGCAGAAGACGCCATGGTAGCGCGGGCTTGCTGGGGCACCGCATGGGTGAGAGCTGGCTCGCAGGATTTATGGACCTAACCCGCCGCGGAAGCTGCGACTTAACTACTGACCGGCCCGTGAGCCGCGACCCGACGCTACGGTCAGCTTTTCAGAAATCAGCGCGGGCGCATTGGGATGTCGCGTTCGGGCAACGCTTACGACGGATGAGGCAAACATGGAGGCGGGCTTGAACAGCTCACACGAGCGGCTGGTCGGTGGCGCCCTGAATGCTGCGCTGGCGACCGAGCTCGGCAAGCTCTTCGCGGAGTTCACCGGAAGGGGGGCGACGAGCTCGCGGGCCTTCGTGCATCAGAATGTCGTCGTCTGCGTTCTCGAGGACAGCGCAACAAAGGCCGAACGCAACCTCGTGTCGGCTGGCAAGGCCGAGCTCGTCCGTGTCCAGCGCGACGCCCTCCATCGCGCCATGGGGCCCGAGCTCATCGCCACCGTCGAGCGCCTCACGCGACGCAGGGTCCGTACGTTCATGAGCGGCACCGACGAATCGGGCGCGTCATCAATCCAGGCGTTCCTCCTCGAGCCAAGGACGCCGAGCACGAGTGAGCCCACGCTCGATTGACTCTTGGGCAGAGCCGAAGGCGGCGTCAGCAGGATGTCGCGACGATGCCGTTCACCGAGCGGTGCAGTTCCTCGGAGGCGAGGCTTTCAGTCGCCTCGGAACTCTCGACAGGCCTGTCGATCAAGAAGATCTCGATCGTGACGTCCGGGTCGACGTGCGCCTGAGGCAGGAACGCGGTGACTCTGCGGCCGGTCAGCTCCTCGATCGTTTCGGTGAACCGTCTAGTCATGATGTGTTGAAAGTCGTGGCGCATCGTCACGACCCGCTCAGGCTGGCCGCTGTCCATGATCGTCTGCTCGAGGGGTGTGAAGCCGCGGCCCCGCATGACGACGACGATCATGTCATCGAGCCAGTACGTCTTGGCTTTCATAGGTCCCCGCCCGTAGTGGTCGCGGAGGATCGCGACGATCCTGTTTGAGATCGCTGTCAGCAACTGGCCGCCCACCTGGGCGGACGGTCGGCACTCAGCCGAAGGTTGCTTCATGTGGGCGCTCCCCTGGCCGGCGAGGCCGGCGAGACCTCATCCGTCCGTCGTTTTGTGGACGTTGACCCGGCCAGCGGGTGCCGACTGGCCCCGGAGACCCTGTCGGGGGGCGAGCCTAGCGCGCCGGAGGTCTCGCTGCCAGCGCGTCGCCCAAGCCGGTTACCTGATTGCGCGATTGGTGGATGCTTTGCGCGCAAACGCGTACTGTTTTGCTCGCACGCTTGTGGGGAGGCGCCGACGCACCTCCGATGGCCCGTCCCGTTCTGATCCAGCTCAGGCATCGGCGGCAACCGGTTGATCGGCTCGTCGGCCGCGCCCCCGGACGCGGCCGACGGACCATCTGCCTGCCGCGTGGCAGACGGTCGCGGCCCCGGCGCGGTCCCCCGACGCGCACGGGACGGTGATGAGCCGACCAAGATCAGAAAGTTGATCCTCTTGCACAGACACGGGTCTGTCGGCCAACGATGAGACCGCACGCCCGGTTCCGCTGGTTCATCAGAGCAATCTGCTGCGCCGTCAGCGACAGCCGCCTTCAAGATCGCGTCGCAAACATACCCTTTCTCGCGGGGAACATCAAGCAGATTGCGTTCATTACCGCGTTGCGAGACCTCTCTCGCGGCCATGTGGCACTCGTGAAGCAGTCAATCCCTTCACGTCGCCGGATTGCGTCGGCGCCAGTGCCGCGGAACTGAGCTCGCCGCTGCATCCGCCCGTCAGACGCGTTCCGGTCCGGAGGCGTGCCCGCAATCACCTTCTGCGCGATGATCCCGAGGATCACCGTGTTCGGAGTAGTAACAGACACCTGTCGGCGGTGCCCTCGTGGGTGCCGCCGCAGACCCACCACGGGCACCGTCGGCCGCGGCCGGCGCAAAGTAAGACACCGACACAGACGAGAACCGACACCACCTGCGCTTCACGCCGCTGGCCATCTCACGAGACGCCGGTCATGTCCACCACCGCCTGCGCACCGGCTCAATTTCGGCTGCCGTCCTCGGCCGAGTCATCGGCCGGGCGGTTACACGCGCCTCGACAGCCCGGCGTCACCCTCGCGACCGCCGGCCTGTTCGGTGTCTCCTGAATCATCCGTACGAGCACCATCGGCTGGAACAGCCGTCGCGCCTTTCCTGCGGTCTCAGTTCTCCCAGGCTGTGCATGGCCGCACTCTGCTGCTGCCCGGCGCTGCCCCATGTCTGGAGCGCGACTGGATTGGCGGCGAGGACAAGCACCGAACCCTTGTCAAACGACGAGGGCTGATTTGCGCCTGGATGCGGCGAGGCGTATGGTTGGTGGTTGTGCGGGCGTGGATGCCCCTCCGGTTGTTCCCACTGGGACTACTCGGAGGCGGTCGTGCTGGTTTCGCTCATCTCGGTGCTGGGTTACTCCCTCGCTCTGGTGTGGGGCTTCGTGGTGTTCCCGCACGCGGTCGGATATATACGTCGCCACTCCCGCGCGCCAGGTGGCGGCGGCGGCGACAACCGCTTTCACGACATCGAAACGAACTACTGGCGCACGACGCTCAGGTAGCGGCCCGGTTCCGCTCAGGTAGCGGCCCGGTTCCGCTCCGGTAGCGGCCCGGTCCCGCTCCGGTAGCGGCCCGGTCCCGAGCCCCGTGACCGAGCGACCAAGCAGCCCACTTCGCCGGCGACTCATCTCCGGCGGCTGCAGGGGCTAGCCGTACGCCGCGAGAACGTCGACGCCTGCGCCCGTCAGCTCCACAGACGCTGAGTCGCGAGCTCGGCTCCCCGTGCCATCGCCTGGAACTTCGCCCACACCACGTTCGGCACCACGACCTGCATGCCGGCGATCGTTCCAAACCCGCAGTCGGTGCCGGCCATCACGTTCTCGCGGCCGACGACCTGGGCATATTGCGTCAGCCGCTGAGCCACGACCTCAGGATGCTCGACCACGTTGGTCGTAGAGTCGAGCACGCCGGGGATCACGTACTTGCCGTCGGGAAGCTCGAGCTCCTCGAACACCGACCACTCGTGTGCGTGGCGACCGTTGGACGCCATCAGCATGATTCCCGCAGGCTTGGCCTTCAGAATGATGTCGATGATGTCCTGGAGCTCGACGTCGCTCGTCCGGGGCATCTCCCCATTGCCCCAGCAGATGTGGATCCGGGCGGCGTCTGCCGGAATGTTGGCCAGCGCATGATTGAGCGCCTCGACGCTGAGCTCGAGCTGCTTGCGGAAGTTCTCGACCGAGCCGGCGCCCGGCGCGGTCATGGCAAAGTCCGGACAGTCCAGCTGCAGCACAAACCCCGCATCATGGATGGTCTCGTACTCCTCGCGCATCGCGTCCGCGACGGCTCCCAGATACTCCTCGTCACTCCCGTAGTACCGGTTGGGAGAGAAGACAGCGATGACTCCCGGAGAGGCCGCGCTCATGAAGGCCCCCTCCAGCCCGAGAGTCTCCGTCGCGGCCTTCAGGTTCTCGACATCGGTCCGTACGGCGTCTTGCCCGACATACGAGACAGGCCCGTCGCAGGAGGTGAACCTGATCTCGGCGGCTGACGCCATCGTCGCGGCCATGTGGTCGGCGAAGTCCGGAAAATCCTCCAGGTTCATGACCGCGGCGGCGACCTCTTGGATCGACCCCTCTCCGCCGAAGCCGGTGAGGCGATCCTTTACGTATGTCGCGTAGCTGGGCTTACTGACTTCGCCATCGTTGAGAACGTCCACTCCGCAGTCCGCCTGCTTCTGGACCGTCTCCCTCACCGCGGCCTGAATCTCAGCCTCAAGCTGATCAGCATCAACAGTCTCACCCGCCTCCTGCGCGAACACCAGCGGCAGCAACCGTGCCGGTCGTGGCAAGCTGCCAGCATGGGTGGTCAGAATCCGCTCGGTGCTCCGCTGCATGATCTCCTCCCGCTGAGAGGCGGCGCCTCTCAATACCAAGTCGCGTCCGGCACGAAACAGGGGGCCGATTCTCGCACCCCCCCGGCTCAGCGTCAACGCCGCCTGCGGTTACATCGTGTCCGTAGACAAATGGTCGGCCACCACCCAGGACCACCCGCTGCGGGCGCTGTCACTCGTCACGCACGGACTGCCGTAGCCTGTGTGGAGCCCGCAGCGTTTCTACCGGGCTCACCGTTTCGCCGCGAGTAGTAAGTGGTCCAGAGGTACCGCCGGGCGATCTGACCAGGGTTCAGGAACTGCCGGCCCGGCCTCGAGAAGGGGATCCATCTGCCGCGCCGGTCCTGCCTGATGAACAGGCGCAGCATGAGCTTCACCTACCAGAGTGGCATTCGCTCCAGCAGGGGTGGCACGCCACCCGCGCCGCCGACGTCGCCGCAGATACCCCAGTGTCCCAGCTGTCCTCCCCCCAACCCGGGACCAAGCACGCCTCAGGACCAAGCACGCCCCCGGCAGGACTCGAACCTGCGACCCACGGCTTAGAAGGCCGGCGCTCTATCCAGCTGAGCTACGGGGGCTCGGCGATCAGCGTAACGTGGCAGATGGGGCCGGAGCGCCCTGTGGGGCAGAATCTGTCGACGCGATGGCCACACCGGACCTCAACTCCACGGCATCAGGCGAGCTCACCGCCAACGCCGGCGGCCTGAGCCTCTGCTACGAGACGTTCGGCGACCGCGGCGACCAGCCGCTGCTCCTGGTGATGGGGCTGTCCTCGCAGATGCTCCTCTGGGACGACGACTTCTGCGAGCTGCTTGCCGCCCGTGGCTTCTGGGTGATCCGGTTCGACAACCGCGACGTCGGTCGCTCCACAATCCTGCACGATGCGGGGGTGCCCAAGCAGTGGCAGCTTCTGGTGGGCGATGGTCGCAGCGCCGCCTACTCCCTGGATGAAATGGCCGCCGACGCGGTCGGGCTCCTCGACCACCTGGGCGCGGAATCCGCCCACATCGTGGGCGTCTCGATGGGAGGGATGATCGCCCAGCTGATGGCGATCCACCACACCGATCGCGTGAGCTCGCTGGTGTCGATCATGTCGACCACGGGCAACCGCCGGGTTGGCCGCCCCAGACCGCGAGCCACCCTGCGGCTCCTGCGCCGGCCGAAGCGCGACCGCGCCGGGTACATCGAAGACCATCTCGAGACCTATCGGCTGATCGGCTCCCAGACATTCGACTTCGAAGAGGACCGCAAGCGTGAGCGGGCCAGCCGCTGTTTCGACCGGGGGATCCATCCCGCCGGCGGCGCACGACAGCTGGCGGCGATCCGGACCGCGTCCGACCGCACCGCGCTGCTGGGAGGAGTGCGGGTTGCGACCACAGTCATCCACGGGGACGCCGACGGCCTGATCGACGTCTCCGGCGGCCGCGCGACGGCAGCGGCAATCCCCGGTGCGAAACTGCTGATCCTGCGGGGAATGGGCCATGACCTCCCCCGCGAGCTGTGGCCGCAGATCCTCGACGCGATCGCCGAGAACGCCGCCGCCGCAAACCACTGAAGGCATCACGCGGCGGGCGATCCGGGCCGACGGGCAAGGCGAAATGAGCATTAGGGCTCAAAGTCTTCGGCCTCTACGGCTCTGGTATGGTGTGGCCCGTGTCGCCTCATCCCGTGCGCGCGCCGATCGGCCTTCAGCTGACCCGGGCGTCGCGCGTCGTCAGCCGAGCGTTCGACGATGCGCTGTCGGACGCCGGGGGCTCACTGCCTGTGTGGCTCGTGCTCCTCAACCTCAAGACGCGGCGCGTGGCCAACCAGCGCGAGCTGGCGGAGGCGGTCGGTGTCCGTGAGGCCACGCTGACCCATCACCTCAATGGGATGGAGAGGGAAGGTCTGCTGACGCGGCGCCGCGATGCGAGCAACCGCCGCATCCACGTGGTGGAGCTGACCGAAGCAGGCGAGGGCCTGTTCACCAGGTTACGCGACGCCGCGCTCTCCTTCGACCGGCGCCTTCGCCGCGGACTCACCCCCGGGGACCTCGACGCGTTGGACGGCGCGCTCGAGCGGCTCGCCGGCAACGTCAGTCCCCGCCAAGAGGGTGCAGCTCCCCGGCCCCTCAGTCTCCCGCCTGCCGGCGAGCCCAGGCGAGGATCGCACGGGAGTGGGTGATGACCGTCCCGTCGGGCAGCTTCAACGCCGGCAGCTTCGTGTCTCCGGTAGCCGCACGCAGATCCTCGCGTGAGCCCTTGCGCAGGAACGGCACCGGACTCCCGTGCGCGGCGATGACCTTGGCGTAGCGGATATTGGCGGCGCGAAGGCCCTCCTGCACCCGACGGCACGGGTGCACCTGCGGCCCACCATCGTCCCCGTGGCACACAAACAACGTGGGCACCTGCTCACCGGCACCCTCAGGCGCATCGACGCGTCCAGTCGACATCGCTGTCACATCGCCTTCACAAGACCGGACGCCGCCGCCCTGGATCGCGCCCTCCATCCCCGGATCGGCCATGTAGTAGGCGCCGTCCATGACGTCCTGCATCTGCCGATCGAGCGCATCGCAGCAGAAGCGCTGCAGGCCCTGGGCGTCTCTGCCGAGAACCTCGAACTGGATGATCCGGTTTGCCATCTGGACTCTCCTCTCTCCGTCAGAACACTCGACGTCCGCTGAGCAAGGCCTACGCCTGTTCGGCACGCGCGCGCACTCGGTCTGCGGCACTTAAGACGCCGACGCCGGCGGTTCCCTTCCCGTCGTTCGGGAGCTGATTGCTCTGACTGTCAGCGGTCGATCGCGCCGCGTCATGCCACCGGGCGGAGTATGCGTCCTCACGTCATGACGGGCTTGGGCGCGGCCGATCGTGTGCCGCTTCGGCGGTTCGGTGACCCGCCGGACTGAGCGGGCCGTGCCAGGGCCGCAGCGACGCAGTCGACGACCGTCCGGGCGAAGCGATCGTTCACAGGCGCATGGCCGTTGAGGATCCGTAGGTAGAAGGGGCCGTAAAGGAGGTCGAGGATGGCTTCGATGTCGAAGCCGAGGGGGATCTCGCCGCGCTCGACGGCCCGGGCGAGGATGATCCTGGCCGGCTTACGTCGCGGCTGCACGAAGCGCGCGCGGTACTCGCGGGCGAACATCGGGTCGCTCTGGGCGCTGCTGACCAGCCCCGCCATGATGCGGCCGTACGGCTTCTTGGCGAGTTGCCGCGCCCAGGGACGAATCAGTGCAAGCAGGTCGCCGACGAGCGAGCCGGTGTCCGGCGTTTCCCGCATTCCGAACTCCCACTGGCTGAAGAGCGCGTCGAGGGCGAGCAGCTCCTTGGAGGGCCACCAGCGATAGATGGTGGCCTTGCTCGCTCCCGCGCGGTCCGCCACCGCATCCATGCTCACCGAGTTCAGGCCGTGCTCGAGCAGCAGCTCGCGGGCGGCAGCAATGATGGCCTTTCGCGAGCTCTCGCTGCGCGGGCGTCCCCGGCGGGGCCCGTCGTGGGTACTTGATTCGGTCACCGCGCCTCGATGCATCGGTCGTCGCTCCTTCGCGGGCTCCTCCGGGCGGGACAGCGCCCGTGCCGATCATATCAGAAACGAGGCGCCTCGTTTATGTACGCAGGTCCAGTCATCACGTGTCCCAAGAGACTGAACAGAGGACATCCGCTCATACAAAACGATACGCTTAGTTTTGATTTAGGGTCAAGGCGTAGAACATCCTCCGGAGCTTGAGGCGACTCAGCTTGGCGCGGCTCCCCCCCAGACAAAACAAGCGTCAGGCGATCTCGCTTGGCAAGGAGGTGCAGAATGCTCATACCCAACCGAACGCTCACAGCCGCTGCAGTCGTGAGCGCGCTCGCGGTCGCCGCCCCGGTGGCCAGCGCAACCGCCGCAACGGCCTCACCGGCTCGCGCGACCGTGGGAGCACCGGCCGGGATCCACACGTCCAAGCGTCCGCTCGGATTCCCCGGTGGGAAGGGCCACCCGGGCTATCCCGGACATGGTTACCCGGGCTATCCCGGGCACGGCTATCCGGGCTATCCCGGAAACGGCAACCACGGCTACGGCAACCTCGGCGGCTACGGCAACCTCGGCGGCTCCGGCAACCTCGGCGGCTACGGAGGGCTGGGTGCCTCCGGTTCCCTGAGCGGCGGCGCCACCCTTCCGGGCGTGTCGGCCGGTCTCGGCCTCGGGGCCACGGCCGGAATGCCGGGGATGCTTGGCATCGGAGCGTCTACCGGGGTCGGCCTCGGCTGAGCCAAACGGCGAGGGCCTGGAGGACCAGCTGGACAGCCACACTCCTCGAGGCTGACCAGCGGCCCTCCGGCGCCCGCCGCCAACCTCAGGCGGCCAGCTCGCGCCGTCAGTCATTCAATTCCGGGGCGCCCTGCGCGTCGACCGCGTCGCGCGCCGCTGGATCCAGCCAAGAGCAGGAGCCTCGACTGAGTGCGCCGGAGGTGACGACGGAGGGGAGCGAGCCCGAGGCGGCCTTTTCTCCGTGCGGCCGCACCCGGTGACTCGCTCAGCGCTCGTTGCCCGCATTGCGGCCAGGAGATGGCGTGGGCGGCCCGCGCGTTCGGTGTTGTAGGCGGCGCCGGTAGCCCGTGTCCTGCCGGATACGGGTGATGTGGAGGTAGCGCTGCTGACCGGCCCCACCGGTCGCTAGCCCTAGCTCGATCTGGGCGTCGGGGACGACCGTCTTGATCGCGCAACCCCGGCGTACGCACCTTTGGCGCCTCCGAGACCAGGAGCGGCAGTGACGGATGCGCTGCTAAATAAATTAAATCGGGGCGCCCGGATTCGAACCGGGGACCTCCTGCTCCCAAAGCAGGCGCGCTACCAGGCTGCGCCACGCCCCGCGTGTGGTTGCGAGTGTAATCCACGCCTCGGGCCCGCCGGCCCGGGGCCCTCGACGGTGCGTCGGATAGCCTCGGACATTCGCCATGGCAGAGATCCAGGCCTTCCGTGCGCTCCACTACGACCCCCGCCGCACCGGCGGGCTCCAGGACGTGGTGTCTCCTCCGTATGACGTCATCGACGACCGGCAGCGGGAGTCGCTGGAGGCGCGGTCGCCGTACAACGTCGTGCGGATCGACCTCCCCCAGGGAGGCGACGAGCGCTATGACCGGGCCGCTCAGCTCCTCGAGGACTGGCGAGAGCAGGGCGTTGTCGTGCTCGACGAAGCACCGGCCCTCTGGACGCTCTCCCAGGAGTACGTCGGACCGGACGGTGAGCGGCGGACCCGGACCGGGTACCTTGCGCGCGTGCGCGTGGAGGATTACGGCGCCGGCCGCATCCGGCCGCACGAGCGCACGCATCCGGGGCCCCGCGAGGACCGGCTGCGGCTGACGCGCGCCACGCGCGCCAACCTCTCTCCCATCTTCGCGCTGTACTCCGATCCGGCCGGAACCGTCCGGGATGCCTTGTCGGCGACCGGCAGAACCGAGCCGTGGGCGCGGACCGTCGAGGACGACGGGACCATCAACCATCTTTGGCGCGTCGACGACCCGGAGGCCATCGCCACCGTCCAACGGGTGCTCCAGGGCACCGAGCTGCTGATCGCCGACGGGCATCACCGGTACGAGACGGCCCGCGTCTACGCCGAGGAGATCGGCGGTGACGGCCCGCACCGATACGTGCTGATGTGCCTCGTCGCGCTTCAGGACCCGGGACTGACCGTCTTTCCCACCCACCGCCTCGTTCGTGGGCTTCGTCCGGATCAGCACGAGGCGCTCGCCGACGCCCTGCGTCGCGATTTCGAGATCGAGAGGCTTCCGGACACCGCGGCGCTCGCGCCCCCCTCGGGGGACACCGTGCGGATCGGCTACATCGATGCCCATTTCCGGACGCCGTACATGCTCACGCTGCGCGACCCCGGGATCGCCCAACGCGCCCTGTCTGACCGGGCCGAGCCCTATCGCCGGTTGGACACGGCGGTACTGGAGGCGGTCATCCTCAAGGACGCGCTGTCGATGACCGACGACGACATCGACCACCTCAACGGCCTCGGCTACGCCCGGGACGCCGACCAGGCGCTCGAGCGCGTGCTGTCGGCCGAGTACGACGCCGCCTTCTTCATGGCTCCCACCCCCGTGGAGCGGGTGCAGGCGGTCGCCGCCGCCGGAGAGAGCATGCCGCCGAAGTCGACGTACTTCTTCCCCAAGGTCCCGACCGGGCTGTTGTTCAACCCGCTCGTCTAGTGAGCGTCCCCAGCGAGCAGGGCGGCGGCTGAGGTTGTCATCGTCTGACACGGTGCTCGCGGACCGGTTGAGCCGTGTGCTGCTGACGGCGGAGGCAGCCAGCACGCTGGAGGTGAGCGGCCGGACGGACGCCGCCGTCCTCGTGGCGCTGTACTCGGATCACGACCGGCTGCACGCGGTGTTCACGAAGCGGCGTGAGAACCTGCGCCGCCATCCCGGCGAGATCTCCTTCCCCGGCGGGCGCCGCGACGACACCGACCCGGACCTCCAGGCGACGGCACTGCGCGAGGCCGAGGAGGAGATTGGCCTGGCGCCGTCGGCGGTGCGCGTCGTGGGCGCGCTTCAGCCGACGCCCACCATCGTCACCGGCTACGCCGTCTACCCATTCGTCGGACTCATCGAGCCCGGGATGGCCTGGACCCTCAGCGCTCGCGAGGTGGCGCAGGTCCTCGAGCTCGCCCTCGACGATCTGCTGGCCGGCTACGGCCGCCGCCGGCTGCTCCGCCGCGGCGTACCCATCCGCACCGATACCTACGTCGTCGGCGACGACCTGATCTGGGGTGCGACGGCCCGGATCCTGGCGGACCTGTTCGACCGCATCGGGCCGCTGCTCACCTCGCCTTCCGAGCGCTGAGCTCGCGCTGCCGGGGAGGTGCGCTAAGAGGCCGGCGCCAGCAGCGCCGTGTGCACCGCCTCACTCGCCGCCCGCACCCAGGCGGCCGGATCCGCTGGATCGGCCTCCAACAGCACGTAGGGGATCAGAGACCGCTCGCACGCGTAGCGGACGCGCTCGGTCCCGGCGGCGAGGATCTCGCCCGGCACCGCCCCCTCGGCCTCATAGACGATTCCGCGGATGGTGGTGTCGAGCATCCGCTCCAGGAGCATGTCCAGGCGGGTGGTGTGCAGCGCGGCCAGCTGCTCCCGGCTGCCGACGGCGGAGCCCAGGAGCAGGCACGCCACGCCGACGTGCGCGAGCGCGGGCCCCAGCGTGCCCACCCGGTCCGGATCGCCCACGAACGCCTCCGCGCCGGCCGCCTCGATCTCACTCCGGCGCGCCCGCTCGCGGGTGGTGGCGCGCACGGCGTGCCCGGCAGCCCGGAGGCTGCGGGTGAGCTCGAGCCCCCGGCAGCCGCAGCCGATGATCAGACAGCGAGCCATGCCTCTGTCGTGTCCGCCGGGCGGTCAGCTGCCGGGCGCAGCGTCGGCTCCGAACTCGCGCTTGACGTCCTCGCGAGTGCGCTCCGGCAGCCCGCGGGCGCGGCGGCGGGCGTTCGTCGCCTCGAGCAGCTCGTCGAGCTCGCGCTCGGCCAGGTACTGCTCGCGACGGCGCTGCTGCTCGCCGACGTCCTGCGCCACCCGGAGCTCCAGGTCGTCGATGGTCACGTCCGCCTCACCGCGGCGGCGGCGCCGGGCGTTGTGCGCCTCGAGCATCTGCGCGAGGTCGTCGGCTTCGAGCGCCTCCCGATCCTCGGTGATCTCCCGCGCGGAGCGCAGCCCCATCCGCTCCAGGCCCCGACCGTGATTGGAGCGTCCAAGCACCCACACCCACAGCACCAGACCGGCGAGGCCGACCAGCAGGACGATCGCAAATGGATCCACCGGTGAGCGAGTGTAACCCGCCATGGCGGCCAAATCACCTCTGCGGCCGCGGCTGCGTTCACGCCACCGCAACTATTGCCGTTGACACGCTGTTATGGGGTCGTTCATCGCCACCGACTGGGCGGGGCCGGCATCCAGCGGTGGCACATTCAACATGCAGGCCCAGGAGGCTCCATGCGTCTTCGCCCAACCCTGCTCGCCGGCGCTCTCGCCGCGTCCGTGAGCATCGCTGTTCCGGCCGCTGCCGCAGCCGCGCCTGTGCGCAACCAAGGGCTCACCATCCGTGGGGCTCCCAACCCCATCATCGCGGGAGAGGCGGTTCTCATCTATGGTCGGCTGGCCGGACCCGACCACGCCAGCCAGCTGATCCGCCTATATCACCGGATCGATCCGGCGCCCCGGTTCACGCTGATCGGCACTACCCGCACCAACGCCCTGGGACAGTACGAGTTCACCCGCGCCGAGGACATCGTCGAGAGCAATCGCAACTGGTTTGTCCGCGGACCGGGCGTCACCCACAGCCGCACCGTCAGCGAGCGCGTCTCGGCCCTGGTCACCCTGGCGATGAGCTCGCCGACCGGGTTCACCCGCCATCCGCTGGTGTTCTCCGGCCACGTCACCCCGGGACATGCCGGCAGCCCGGTGCTGCTCCAGGAGCAGAACGCGTCCGGCAGCGGCTGGCAGACACTCAACCGGGGGCGCATCGGCGCCGGATCTGACTACAACATCACCTACGCTTGGCGCATCCCGAGCGCCTACGACGTCCGGGTCGTGTTCCCCGGGGACGCCCGTAGCCTGGCAGCGCCATCAGATCCGGTGACGGTGCTCATCCAGCAGACCGAGGTGCCGGACTTCACCCTCACCACATCCGATCCGGTGGTCGCCAACGGGCAGGCGGTGACGCTCTCCGGCGTGCTCGACACGCCGGGGACGACGACTCCGGAGCCGACCACCCGCGTGAGCCTGTTCGGCCGTGAGCCTGGCACGACCCAGTTCCGGGAGCTCACCACCACGACGACGGGGGACGATGGCGCTTACAGCTTCGCCAACGTCACGTCGAGGAGGAATGAGCTGTACCAGGTATGGACGACGTTCGCACCGGCTCGCCACAGCGCGGTCCTGTTCGAAGGAGTACAGGACGTCGTCACCATGCAGGCCAGCTCGCAGACCTCCACGGTCAACGGCCACGTCACGTTCACCGGCAGTGTCTCGCCGGACAAGGCCGGTCACCTGATCTACCTGCAGAAGCTGGGCAGCGATGACAACTGGCACACGGTGGCGATCAAGTCCGTCACCAACGCCTCGACGTTCCAGTTCGGTTGGACGTTCGGAACCGCGGGCACAAAGCAGTTCCGGGCCCGGATCACCGGCGGCCCGGCGAACGTCGGCGGTGCCTCGACACCGGTCACGCTCGACGTGACCCAGCCGCCGCTCTCGTCGCTGCCCGCCGGCTGACCGATTGAGTTGCGCCCGGGAGCTCCCCGCACCGGCGGCGGGGGCTCCCCCGGGGCATTTTGAGACACCAGCGAGACGAAGCCTCACTGGTGTAGCTTCCCTCGAATGGACTTCGAACTGACCGACGAGCAGCGCCTGATCAAGGAAACCGCCCGCACGTTCACCGACAGAGAGATCGTGCCGCGCGTCCGCGACAATGACCGCAACCAGCACTTCGACCTCGATCTCGTGGCCAAGCTGGCCGAGCAGGGGTACCTGGGCGCGATCGTGCCCCAGGAGTACGGCGGCGCCGGGCTCGACTATCTGACCTACGGACTGATCGTCGAGGAGGTGGGACGCGGGGACTCCTCCATGCGCACCGTCGTCTCGGTCCAGACATCGCTGGTGTGCTCGGCAATCGTGCGCTGGGGCACGGAGGAGCAGAAGCAGCGCTACCTGCCCAAGCTGTGCTCCGGCGACTGGCTGGGCTGCTTCGGCCTCACCGAGCCTGACACCGGATCGGATGCCGCCAACCAGCGCACGCGCGCCCGCCGGACCGACTCCGGGTGGGTGATCGACGGCGCCAAGATGTGGATCTCGATGGGCAACCACGCCAACCTGGCGATGATCTTCGCCCAGACCGAACCGGCCGGCGGCTACCGGGGACTCGCCTGCTTCCTGGTGGAGACCGACGGCAACGAGGGGTATCAGCCCCAGGAGATACATGGCAAGATGGGCCTGCACGGGTCCGACACGGCCGCGATCTCACTCAGCGACTGCGCGGTCCCGGAGAACGCGATGCTGGGGGACATCGGCGACGGGTTCAAGATCGCCATGACGTCCCTGGAGTCTGGCCGGTACAGCGTCGCCGCCGGGTGCGTCGGCGTCTGTCAGGGCTGCCTGGATTACTCGGTGGCCTACACCCAGGAGCGACAGCAGTTCGGCCGGCCGATCGCCGGCTTTCAGCTCGTCCAGGAGATGCTCGCCGACATGAAGGTGGAGACCGACGCCGCGCGCATGCTGGTCTACCGCGCCGGCTACCTCAAGGACGCCGGCAAGCCCAACTCCACGGAGACCTCGGTCGCCAAGCTCTATGCCACCGAGGCGGCCGTCCGGTGTGCGAACACCGCCATCCAGGTCCTGGGCGGCTCCGGCTATGTCGATGATCACCCGGTCGAGCGCTACTTCCGCGACGTTCGCGTCACGACGCTGTACGAGGGCACCTCGCAGATCCAGAAGCTCATCATCGGCCGGGCGCTGACGGGCATCAACGCCCTCGTCCCCTCGTGAGCGCGACAGACGCTCCGACCGTTCTCGGCGTGGCCGGCGCCGGAACGATGGGATCCGGGATCGCTCAGCTCGGCTGCGTCGCCGGGTTGACGACGCTGCTCCATGATCCGGACCCTGGCGCGCTGGAGCGCGGGATCAAGCGCATCGTCGGCCAGCTGGACCGCGAGGTCAGTCGCGGCCGGATGGAGCGGGCGGCCGCCGACCGAGCCAAGCAGACGTTGCGACCCGCCTCCACGTTGAGTGACTTCGCCGACTGCGAGCTGATCATCGAGGCGGCACCGGAGAGCCTGGATCTCAAGCGTTCCCTGTTGTCGGAGCTGTCCGACCTCGTCTCGGCCGATTGCGTGCTCGCCACCAACACCTCGTCGCTGCTGGTAACCGCGCTGGCGACGGCCGCCACCCATCCGGAGCGCGTCGTCGGCATGCACTTCTTCAACCCGCCTCCACTGATGGCCCTGCTGGAGGTGGTCGCCGGGCTCGAATCGTCCGAGCGGGCGCTGGTGGTGGCCCGCGCGGCGGGCGAGGCGATGGGCAAGCACGTCATCGAGGCCATCGACGGCCCCGGCTTCCTCGTCAACCGCTGCAACCGGCCGTTCGGCCTGGAGGGGCTGAAGCTGCTTCAAGAGGGGATCGCGACCGTCGAGCAGATCGACCGCATCTGCCGTCTGGGCGGCGGGTTCAGGATGGGCCCATTCGAGCTGATGGATCTCGTCGGCGTCGACACCGGTCTGGACATCGCCCGGTCCTTCTACCAGCAGAGCTTCGGCGAGCCCCGGTGGCGCCCGTCGCCGATCACCGTCAAGACGGTCGCCGGCCGTCGCTACGGGCGCAAGACAGGACGCGGCTACTACGAGTATCCGGAGACCGGCGCGTACCGGCCGCCGGACCCCGAGCCGCCGCCGGCCGGCGGCGGAGACGGACTCGTCGTCATCGCGGGGGATTCTCAACTCGCGCTGGAGATCAGCGAGTCGGCGGCCGCCGCCGGCTGGCACGTGCTGACGCCGGTAGAGGCCGTGGATGGGCCCGCGCCGGACCTGATCCTCGACCTGAGCGGCGGCGAGGAGACCGAGGCGCCGCTGCAGGGCGCGCCCCAGGCGATCTGCTGCACGGCCGGCTCGCTGGCGGCACTGGATCCCGGTGGCGCGGCGGTCGGATTCCACGCCCTCCCGCCCTTCGGCTCGGCCTCGCTCGTCGAGCTGACGCGGGGGCCGGACTCCTCGCGGGCCGCCGCGGACACCGCCGAGCGCTTCTTCCGCACGCTTGGCACGCACACCGAGTGGGTCGGCGACGCTCCCGGCCTGGTGCTCGGCCGCATCGTCTGCCAGGTCATCAACGAGGCGGCGTTTGCCCTGGGCGAGGGTGTGGGTAGCGCCGACGACATCGACGCCGGCATGACCCTCGGACTCAACTACCCGCGCGGAATCCTCGCCTGGGCCGACGAGATCGGCCTGGAGCACGTGCTCAACGTGCTCGACTCGCTCTACCTGGAGCGCGGGGAGGAGCGGTACCGGCTGGCCCCGCACCTGCGCCGGCTCGCGTGGTCCGGTCGCCTGGGGCGGGCCACCGGCGAGGGCTTCTTCTCCTACGAGACGCCATGAGAGCCATCACCTTCCAGGCCCCATTGGAGGTCCGCCTCGACGAGCGCCCGGAGCCGGAGCTCACAACCCGTGACGAGGCGATCGTCGCGATCGAGGCCAGCGGCATCTGCGGCTCCGATCTGCACATCTACCACGGGCGCGTGAAGATGGAGCCCGGCTTCACCATCGGGCACGAGTTCGTGGGGACTGTGACCGCCGCCGGCGACGATGTCACCCGCGTCAAGGTCGGCGACCGGGCGCTCGGCTGCTTTCACAGCGCCTGTGGCACGTGCTTCTTCTGCCTGCGCGGCGCCTACCACAAGTGCGACCGGATGCGGGTGTTCGGCCACGGGGAGCTGCTCGGATCACTCCAGGGGACCCAGGCCGAGCAGGTGCTCGTGCCGATGGCCAACCTGACGCTGCGGCCCGTCCCGGATTCGGTGCCTGACGACGTCGCGTTGTTCGCCGGCGACGTCATGGGCACCGGGTATCACGCCGTCGAGCAGAGCCAGGTCCGGTCCGGCGACAGCGTGGCCGTTCTGGGGCTGGGTCCGGTGGGCCTGTGCGCCGTCCAGGTTGCGGTCGCCGCCGGCGCGGGACCGGTGCTGGCGATCGACACGGTGGCTGACCGGCTGGAGATGGCCGGCAGCTTCGGAGCCATCCCCGTCCACCTGACCGAGGAGAACCCGCGGGACGTCGCCCGGCAGCTGACCGGCGGACGGGGCGTCGACGCCGGCATCGATGCCGTCGGCCATCCGGACGCCCTCGATCTCGCGATCAGGCTCACGCGCAAGGCCGGAACCGTCGTGGCGATCGGCGTCTATGCCGAACCGGCCCGCGTCCACATGGGCCTCGTCTGGATCAAGGCCCTGACGTTGCGCAGCGGCCACGCCAACGTCATCGGCCACGTCGACCGCGTGCTCGGCATGCTGGCAGCGGGCACGCTTGACCCCACCCCCCTCGTCACCCACCACCTGCCGCTGGACGAGGCTCCGGAGGCGTACGCGATCTACGATCGCCGCGAGGCCCTGAAGATCGTCCTCAAGCCCTAGCCGATAGGAGGCCGACCATGTCTGCAACCGCACTGCCTGAGCAGCTGTCCGATGCTGCCCGGAGGTTCGCGA
This sequence comes from Solirubrobacteraceae bacterium, assembly GCA_035551855.1. Classification (GTDB taxonomy): domain Bacteria; phylum Actinomycetota; class Thermoleophilia; order Solirubrobacterales; family Solirubrobacteraceae; genus Palsa-465. Next base: position 15,264 of record DASZMK010000140.1, on the reverse strand, counting down.
GCCGCACGCACGAGCTTCTCGTCGGAGGCGAGCACATGCCGGCGGCCGACGGCGCGACGTTCGACACCGTCGATCCGGCCACGGGCGAGCCGATCACGAGCGTGGCGCTCGCCGGCGCCGAGGACGTGGAGCGAGCCGTCGCCGCCGCCCGGAGCGCCTGTGCCGACAGCAGCTGGCCGACGCTCCCGGCGGCCCGGCGGGCTCGGCTGATCCATCGCCTCGCCGACCTCGTCGAGTCAAACGCGGGCGAGCTGGCCGAGCTCGAATCCCTGGACAACGGCAAGCCGCTGAAGTTCGCCACGGCGATCGATGTCGCCGACACCGCCGCCTGGCTGCGCCACTTCGCCGGCTGGCCGGAGCGCTTGTTCGGCGAGGTGATTCCGGTTGCCCAGGAGCACATGCACGTCTACACCCGTCGCGAGCCCGTCGGCGTCTGCGCCCAGATCGTGCCGTGGAACTTTCCGCTGATGATGGCCGCCTGGAAGCTGGCGCCGGCATTGGCGGCCGGTTGCACCGTCGTGCTCAAGCCGGCCGAGCAGACGCCGCTGACGGCGCTGCGCCTGGGCGAGCTCGCCCTCGAGGCCGGGATCCCAGCCGGCGTCGTCAATGTCCTGACCGGCGACGGATCGACCGGAGCGGCGCTCGTCGACCATCCCGGCGTCGACAAGATCGCGTTTACCGGCTCGACCGAGGTCGGACGGGAGATCGGTGCCAAGGCCGGGCGCGCGCTGAAACGCGTGACCCTGGAGCTGGGCGGCAAGTCGCCGAACATCATCCTTCCCGACGCCGACATCAAGGCGGCCGTCGCCGGTTCCTTCCAGGCCATCTACTTCAACACGGGCCAGGCGTGCAACGCCGGCAGCCGATTGTTCGTCCATCGCGACCAGTTCGACGAGATCGTGTCCGCGCTCGCTGACCGCGCGGGGAAGACGCGGCTGGGTCCCGGGCTCAGCCCGGCCACCCAGCTCGGACCGGTCGTCTCCGCCGAGCAGCGCCAGCGCGTGCTCGACTACATCGAGATTGGGCGCTCGGAGGGCGCCGAGCTCATCGCCGGCGGTGGCACGGGAGCCGAGACGGCGGGCGGCTACTTCGTCGAGCCGACGCTGTTCACCACCGACCGCGACGATCTCCGGATCGCGCGCGAGGAGATCTTCGGCCCGGTCCTCGTCGCGATGCCCTACGAGTCGCTGGAGGAGGTCGCGGCTCGGGCCAACGACTCCGAGTACGGGCTGGCCGCAGGCGTCTGGACCCGCGACGTCGGCAACGCCCATCGCCTGGCCGCGCTGCTCAAGGCCGGCTCCGTCTATGTCAACACCTGGGGCAATACGGGGCCCGGCGCGCCGTTTGGCGGTTACAAAAGCTCCGGGATCGGCCGCGAGCACGGTCGCGATGGGCTCGATGCCTATCTGGAGACGAAGACGGTCTGGACGAATCTCGCGTAGAGACGCGGTGCTTGCCGCCGCCGCGCCGCGAGCAATTGAGGAGCTTTGAGAAGGGTGTGCGCGGCTGATCTGACCGGCCTGCGCCGTGGTGCGACGCTCCGGGAAGTTGATCGTGTAGGGTGCCCGCGAGCTGTCCGCCGGACCAGTCCCGCACACACCCTCGACGCGCTTAACTCCCCCCAAGCGCTGCCGATGACAGGGAGCAATGTTCGACAGAGACACAGCCTTGCCGTGGCCCGGTGAGGCATCCGCCTGGACTCTCCCGAGACGGGCCGTGGCCATGGCCGCGGTCGTGATCGCGTCGATGTCGCTCGCCTCGGTGGCCGCTGCACGAGACCGTGGTTGTGCCCGGGCCCACACCCCCATCACCGCCGCGCCGCGCGCGGCGCTGCAGCGAGCCGTCGTCTGCCTGATCAACCGGCAGCGCCACAGCTACGGCCTGCCGGGGATGCTCGAGAGCTCGCGCCTGAACCGGTCCGCCCAGGGGTGGACCAACACGATGGTCGCTCGGCGTGACTTCAGCCATGGCGCCGACTTCGGCGCGCGCATCACGGCGACCGGCTTCCGGTGGTCGAACGCCGGCGAGAACATCGCCACCGGCTTTCGCACTCCGGCCGCGGTGGTCAGCGGCTGGATGGCCAGTACCGGGCACTGCCAGAACATCCTGAACCCCGCCTACCGCGACGTCGGCACCGGTGTCAGCCGGCGCCCCATCGCCGGGTACAGCAGCGGCGGCGGCACGTGGACGCAGGACTTCGGTCTGCCCATGGGGCAGCCGGCAGCGTCGCCCAACTGGGGCCCGGCGGACAGCTGCCCGCATTAGGCGGTTGATGGCTTTCCGGTCCGGATCGGTGGGTCGCCGACAGGTTGAACTTCTGTCAATGAAGAGGGGACGGACGGAGCGTCGGAGGTGAATCCGGAAACGCTGCGACCTGCATCAGGCGCCAAATCAGGATCGCGCCCAGAGGTTTGCCGCAAACTTGGCCCTGGGCGTGCGTCTGGCGACAAATCATCTGGGTGGTGCATGATTTGTCGCGCTGTGCAGGACCTATTTGCGGTGCGACGGGGCGAGGGACGCCCGGTGAGCGGCCGACCAACCCCGCGGGAGCGGCCGACCGACCCCGGCGAGCGGCCGACGGACCCTCGGTGGCCGCCCGGACCACCTGGTCCCCCTCACTGCGACGTTGCACCGCCCGCAGCCGGGCGCCGCGGAACGACGCGCCGCTCAGCCGGCCGCGACGCGGGCCGAGCTGTCGAAAGGGGCCGTGTCGCGCAGGTACCACTCCGCGTCGAGCGCGGCTTGGCAGCCGGACCCGGCGGCGGTGACCGCCTGGCGATACGTGTGGTCGACGAGGTCTCCGGCGGCAAAGACGCCCGGGACGTTCGTCAGCGTGGAACGGTCTTGGGTGACGACGTAGCCCTCGTCGTCGGTCTCGACCTGCCCCTGGACGAGCTGCGACTGGGGGTCGTGGCCGACGGCGATGAACGCTCCGGTGATCTCGAGGTCCCGGGTGGAGTCGTCGGCGGTGTTGCGCAGCCGCGCGACGGCGAGCGACTTGTTGTCGCCGGCGATGAACTCATCGACGACGTACGGAGTGACCCACTCGATGTTGGGGATGGCGCGGGCGCGCTCCAGCATGATCTTCGACGCCCGGAACTCGTCGCGCCGGTGGACGATCGCCACCTTGGCGGCGAACTTCGCCAGGAAGATCGCCTCCTCCATCGCCGAGTCTCCGCCGCCGACGATCAGCGTCGGCGCCTGCTTGAAGAACGCCGCGTCGCACGTGGCGCAGTAGCTGACCCCGCGGCCGGACAGCTCCTGCTCTCCGCGCACGTCCAGCTTGCGGTGCTGGGCGCCCATCGCCAGCACGAGCGATCGCGCGAGGTGCAGATCGTCGCCGACCCACACCTTGTGGGGCTCGGAGCCGTCCCGGGACAGCTCGACCGAGGTCACATCGTCGGTCTCCAGCCGGGCACCGAAGCGCTCCGCCTGGTCGCGGAAGCGCTGCATGAGCTCCGGGCCCATGATCCCCTCCGGGAAGCCGGGGAAGTTCTCGACGTCGGTCGTCTGCTGAAGGAGCCCACCCCAGGCGAACCCCTCGATGACCAGCGGAAAGAGCTCGGCGCGCGCGGTGTACAGGGCGGCGGTGTAGCCGGCCGGGCCGCTGCCGATGATGATGACGTTCTCGATTGTCTGTTCCATCACTTCATTAAGTATAGCTTGGGCTCGCCTCGCTGCGCCAGCGGTTGACGGTCCGTCTCAACTGAAGGTACGCCACGGCGCCCGGAAGCGTCGGCAACCAGAAGGCGAGCCCCCGGTAGGCCAGCACCGACACGACCGCCAGCGCCGGGGCGATGCCGAAGGCCGAGAAGGCACCGATCATCGCGCCGTCGACCCCACCAATCCCCCCGGGCAGAGGCAGCACGTTGCCGAGCATCCCCACGAAGTACGACATCACGACAACCGCGGTCGGAGGCGATCCACCGAAGGCGTGGAAGCATGACCACAGCACGGCGATGTCGAAGCCCCACCAGGCGACGGCGCCCAGCAGCGCCCAGTCTCTGGAGCGCACGAGGCTGATGGCGGTGCGGATGCCGCTCGAGGCGGCGGCCGGCGCCGCGGCCGCGTGGCTGGCGAGCCGGCCGAGCCGGCCTCCGTGAGACCAGCGCGCGACGAGCCGGTCGAAGTCGTCAGGGAGCAGCGACACGGCGAGGAAGATGGCGATGACGACGGCGCCGAAGATGGCCGGGACGACGGTGATCGCAAACGGGGCCTGGCCCGGGAACAGCCCCAGGTAGAGCCCCAGCCCGACGACGACGAGCGTCGCCATGAACACGCCGTAGACGAGCGCGGTGAAGGCGATCATCCGGCAGGCGACGAGCCGCGGCTCCATCCCGGAGCGCCGCAGCGCCCAGGCGGTCAACGCGATTCCCCCCGCCCCGGCGGACGCGAACAGGCGCGTCGCCGCCAGCCCCGCCATCGTGATCTCGTAACTGGCGCGCATGTCGATCCGCGTCCCGCCGCGGACGAACACAGCGCGAAACAGGACGACGTAGCCGAGGAAGGAGAGACACTCCAGGATGGCGGCGGCCGCCAGCCACCAGGGATCACCGTGCTGGATGCGGTTCCATGTCTGGCCGAGCCCGAGCAGCTTCGGCAGCACGAAGTACAGAAACGCCACGGTCGAGACGACGAAGACGATCGATGCCGTCAGCCTGCGGCGGGTGAGCCGCACCCGCGGCATCTCCTCCGCCGCGCCCGTCCGGGAGCCGTGCGATCCGTCCTGACCGGCCGCCGCCTGCGCGCTCATTCCGGCGGCCTCCGAGGATGAATCGGAAGCTTCATCCGGGCCGCGCGTCCCGTGACGCCGCTGGTCTAGGGGAGCCCCGCAGCCCACGTCGCGGCTACCCCGCGGGGGCGGGACGATGCAGCGATCCAAGCAGCCGGCCGAGCAGGGTGACCGCGGGCCGGGTGCGCGGGGCCTCGCGCCGCACGATCTCGGCGAGTGCGGCGCCGGCGAGGAGGTCTGCGGCATAGTGCTCACCCAGATACACCAGGGCCAGCCCCAGCAGCGAGGCGTACGCCCAACCGACGGCCCCCGCGCCAGGCCCCACCTCCCTGAGCAGGTGAGCGCCCATCATCGATGTGGCGAAGTGCAGCGACGGCATGGCAGCTAGCGGATTCCCTCCGAGCACATCGTAAAGGTCCGGCCAACGTTCACCCCAGAACTGCTCGCCGTACTCCAGCATCATCCGCCTCACCGGGCGCACCCGCGAGCCCTGCAGCCGCCCGCGGCGGGCGGCGTACCACGGCGGCGCAGTGGGGATCGCCCAATAGAACACCGCGCCGATATCGAAGACGGCGTACATCCGGGCCGCCGCCGACGGGAACCGGTCGGGCCGGCGCAGCAGGACGTAGCCGACGCTGGCGTGAGGAACCATGAACCACACCCAGTGGCACCACACGAGCACACGCTCGAGACGGTTGATGTGCGTTGGATCCGAAAAGCCGGCCTGCAGTCGCACCGTCGGCGGCACCCCGAGGCCGAGCACGCGGTCGATGGCGATCGGATAGTCGATGCGGACGCGCGCCTCGAGCCGGTCAGGGTCGTCGTTGGGCAGCTCGTAGGCCGCCAGGTAGGCCCACATGTTCAGGCAGCACATGGCCGCGTCCCGTCCGCGCGTGCGCGGCATGGCCACGGCGAGCGCCGGGACGGCCAGCGCGGACGTGCCGAGGACCGCGGCGGGAGGCAGCTTTACCCGCCGGCGCAGGAGCGGGGCGGCGACCCCGGCGGAGACCAGGGCCCAGGCTCCCGCTCTGATGGCCCTCGAGACTCGCAAGGCGCGGCAGTATAAGACGATCTACAGAAGTTCCGACCGGAAAACGGCCCGCTCGCCCGTGACTCTCCCATCAGGCGGGGCAGTCTGTTCGCAGACCGTCAGCCGCTGGATCCCGACTCCGAGGGAGCCGATCAGACGGCCGGACTTATAGAATGCCGCCCGCCTTGCGACACGATGTCAACGACGCTCCGCCCTCTCGTGGACGACGCGAGTCAGAGAAGCACGCCTGGGGATTTCACCCCCGGGCCACGGTTCCGGCGCTCGCTCTCGTCCTGACGGGGTTCCTCGTCCTGGCGCCCAGCGCCCTGGCCAACTTCATCACGCCGAAGGCCGGTGGCTCGCCGAACGCCAACGAGATCCATTCGCTGTACATGATCGTCCTGTACCTCGCGGCGGTCGTCTGTGTCATCGTCGAGGGCGCCCTCCTCTACTCGGTCTTCAAGTTCCGCGCCAAGAAGAACAAGGTGGCGGCCCAGATCCATGGCAACAGCCGCCTGGAGATCGGCTGGACGGTGGCTGCGGCCCTCATCCTCGTCGTCTTGACCGTCGTCACCTTCATCAAGCTTCCCGCCATCGTCAATCCGCCGAACTCCGACGCCAACGCGTTCGCGCCACCGGAGGCCGCGCTCAGCCAGCCGACGCCTCCGAACGGCAAGAAGCTGACGATCTGCGTCCAGGGCCGCCAGTTCATCTGGCGCTACACCTACGGCAACGGCTGCCTGACCAGCTCCTTCACGGCGAACAACAACAAGGGGCTTCCGTACTCGTACACGACGATGGTCGTCCCCGTCCACACCACGGTGGTGCTCGACATCCAGTCCACGGACGTGATCCACTCCTGGTGGATCCCGCAGCTGGGCGGCAAGGTCGACGCCGTCCCCGGGTACACCACCTACACCTGGTTCAAGCCGCTGCACACCGGAATCTTCCGCGGCCAGTGCGCGCAGCTGTGCGGGACCAACCACGCCGCGATGGTCGCGTTCGTCAAGGTCGTGACGCCGGCCCAGTACACGGCCTGGACCCAGCAGCAGCAGCAGCTGATCACGGCGCAGAACTCGCAGGTGGCCCAGTTGCGCCAGATCCTCACCCAGAACGGACAGCTAGGAAGTTGAGCCAATGGCGACCCTGACCTCCGAGACGATCCTGAAGCCGGTTCCCCAGGTCATCGCGCACGAAGTTGCCCGCCCGCGGCAGACGAAGCGCTGGCTGGACTGGGTGCTGACCACCGACCACAAGAAGATCGGGATCATGTACCTGGTCCTGACGTTCGTGTTCTTCTGCCTGGGCGGGGTGGAGGCGCTGATGATGCGCCTGCAGCTGAGCGTTCCGAACAACACGCTCGTGACCTCGGAGCACTACAACATGCTGCTCACGATGCATGGGACGACGATGATCTTCCTGTTCGTCGTGCCGGTCATGGCCGGGTTTGGCAACTACTTCCTGCCGCTGATGATCGGAGCGCGGGATATGGCCTTCCCGCGGCTCAACGCGCTGTCGTTCTGGCTGCTGCTGTTCGGCGGCGTCGTCTTCTATGCCTCGCTGTTCTACAAGCCGCCGGACGCCGGCTGGTGGAGCTACCCGCCGCTGTCGGAGACCCTGTACTCCCCCAGCGGTGGTCAGGACGCCTGGATCTTCCTGATCCACATCACCGGCATCTCCTCGCTGATCGGCGCGATCAACTTCTACGCGACGATCGTCAACATGCGGGCGCCCGGCATGTCCTGGAACCGGCTGCCGCTGTTCGTCTGGACGCTGCTCGTCTACGCGATCCTCCTGATCATCGCGCTGCCGGTCGTCGCCGCCGCGGTCACGATGCTCCTGACCGACCGCCACTTCGGCACCCATTTCTTCGACCCCACCGCGCACGGATCGCCGGTGCTATGGCAGCACCTGTTCTGGTTCTTCGGCCACCCCGAGGTGTACATCATGATCCTGCCGGGGTTTGGGATCATCTCCGAGGTGGTGCCGGTCTTCAGCCGCAAGCCGGTGTTCGGCTACAAGGCGATCGCCGCCTCGACCGCCGTCATCGCCTTCCTGGCGACGCTCGTGTGGGCGCACCACATGTTCGCCTCGCCGGTGCCGATCGTCGTGCTCGGCTTCTTCATGCTCAGCTCGTTTTTGATCGGCGTGCCGACCGGGGTCAAGATCTTCAACTGGATCGCGACTCTCTGGCGAGGGTCGATCGTCATGACGACCTCCCTGTACTTCGCGGTCGGATTCATCGCCATCTTCATCATCGGCGGCATCACCGGCATCTTCCTGGCGGTGTTCCCCGTCGACTGGCAGCTGAACGACACCTACTTCGTCGTCGCCCACTTCCACTACGTGCTGATGGGCGGCGCCGTGTTCACCGTCTTCTGCGGCATCTACTACTGGTTCCCCAAGATGACCGGACGGATGTTGGACGAGCGCCTGGGCAAGATCTCGTTCTGGTGGATGTTCATCGGCTTCAACCTGACGTTCTTCGTCCAGCATGCCCTGGGCCTCTCCGGCATGCCCCGCCGCATCTACACGTACAGCCCGGGCCTCGGCTGGTCGACGTACAACTTGATCTCCACGATCGGATCGTTCATTCTCGGCATCGGAGTGCTGCTCACGATTGCGAACGTCGCGCGCAGCCTGAAGGTGGGAAGGATCGCTGGGCCCGACCCCTGGAAGGGCAACACGCTGGAGTGGTTCACATCGTCACCGCCGCCCGTCAACAACTTCGACGAGGTCCCGCGCGTCCGCTCGGTCGAGCCGATGCGGGACATCCGGCGACAGGTGGAGCGCCAGACGGGCGCGGTCCAGAAGACCGGCGGCAGCGAGCAGTTCGCACGTTCGTCCGGATGAACAACGAAGTCTCCGCTACCCGGATGGTGGGCGGAGCGAGGGGGTGAGAGCCGTGACCGCATCGACCGTCGCCGTGCGCTCGGTGCCGCGCTGGCGCCAGGTGCTCAGCGACTACCTGGACCTGACGAAGCCGAAGGTCCAGACGCTCCTGCTGTTCACGACGGTGACGACGATGGAGGTGGCCGGCGACCCGTCCGTCTCCAAGGTCGCGCTCACGTGCCTCGGCGGCTACCTGTCGGCCGGCGGAGCCGGGGCGATCAACCACTATTGGGATCGCGACATCGACGCCAAGATGGCGCGCACGGCGGGGCGGCCGATCCCGTCCGGACGGGTGAGCCCGGCGGCCGCGGTCCGGTTCGGCCTCATCCTGGCCATCCTGTCGTTCGTCCTCATGTCGCTGACGATCAACGTGCTGGCGGCGTCGCTGGCGTTGGGCGGCCTTGTGGGGTACGTCGGCGTCTACACGATCTGGCTCAAGCGCCGCACCCCGCACAACATCGTCATCGGCGGAGCCGCCGGGGCGATGCCGCCGCTGGTCGCCTGGGCGGCCACCCGCGGCTCGGTCTCCTGGACGGCCGTCTACCTGTTCGCAATCGTCTTCTACTGGACACCGCCGCACTTCTGGGCGCTCAGCCTGCTGATGAAGAAGGAGTACGAGGAGGTGGGCGTGCCGATGATGCCCGTCGTCCGGGGCGAGGCCTCGACCCGGATGCAGATCCTCCTGTACACGGCGCTGCTGTACGCGGTCAGCCAGCTCCCCTTCTGCGTCGGCGTCTTCGGCGGGGTCTACCTGGTCGCATCGATCGTGCTGGGGCTGGCGTTCATCGCCGGCGCCGCGCTCCTGTATCGGCGCGCCGACCGGCGCACGGCGCTGCGGCTGTACCTGTTCTCGATGCTCTACCTGGCCCTGCTCTTCGCCGCGATGGTGGCCGACGTCAAGCTCTGAGACACCGCGGTGATGACCGCGCGCGCCCCGACCATTCAGGCCCCAAACAGGTACCCTTCTGGCCATGGATAGAAAGCTTGCCCGGAAGAACCTGCGCTCCGGCCTGTTCGCCGCCATCGCGTGTCTCTTCATGTTCGGCATCACCTTCCTCGCCGCCGCGATCTACGTCCACGCGTGAACGGGCCGGAGCCGGACACGCCCCCTCCGGGCGAGGAGATCCACCTTCCGGGACCCACGGCCCTCCCGGTCGTCTGCGCCGCGGCGCTGACGATGGTTGTCATCGGAACGACGATCGGCCCGGACTTCATCATCTCGATCGTCGGCCTGATCATCTTCTTCATCACCGTCGTGATGTGGATCCGCGACACCCGCCGCGACATTGACGAGCTCCCGGAGGAGCACGTCCACCACTAGCCGCGACCGCCTCCCGCGGGGTGTTCGCCACGTCCGCAGGGTCTTCGCCACCTCCGCGGGGTGTTCGCCGACCTCCGCGGGCCGCTACACCGGTTTCTGGCGTGCGGCATGCGCCAGATGTCCAATCGCCCCGGCGATCTGGCACAGGACGCAGGCTGAACCGGGGGTTTGCGCCAAATCGGCCAGGCCGTCCGAGATCTGGCGCGTCCTGCAGGTCAGCGGCGGGGGCGACAGCGCGCGGTCACCGAACCACGCCGGCCGGCGCGGGCTCCCGGCGGCCAGTGCGGGCTCAGAGCGCTGCCCGGCATCCGCCAGCCGGCGGAGGCGGGGGCCGGGCGGCGCCCGTCAGCGGCGGCTGGCCACCGCGGGCACGTCGCAGGCCGCTCCCTCCCCGCTCCAGACGCGAACGATGTCCCGCATCGACAGGATCCCCACGAGCTCGGAGCCGTCGACGACGACGAGATGCCGGAAGCCGCCGCGGACCATGGCCGAGGCCGCCTGCTCCAGCGACCAGTGCGGACCGGCGAACGTCAGGTTCGCGGTCAGGTGGTCGGCGACCCGCTCCTCGTCCGGGTTGCGACCTTCCGCGACGGAGCGGAGGATGTCGCGCTCGGTGATTACGCCCGGCCCGGGGGCGTCCGGGTCGAGGACGACCGCGGCCCCCACGCGTCTCGCCCACATCGTCTCAGCCGCCTCCCGCAGCGTGTGTCCCGGTCCGACGGTGGTTACTACTTCGGTCATTCCCTCTTGGACGAGCATGATGCCCTCCCGGGTGAGTTTGCGACGATTGTCTCAATCATAGAGCGGGGCGGTGCAATCCATCTCCGGCGTCGTGTTCGTCGCCCAGAAGGCATAGGATGCGGGTGGAGTGATGAGAGGTAGTCGTGCGTAAGCGCCCACTGCTACAGATGGCCGTCATCGGTGTGGTGGCGACCGCGGTCGGCATTGCCATTGCGCTGTCGATTCACTGGTTCCCCGCCGATGCGTCGACACAGGCGCAGAACCTACGCACGCTGTACGACGTCCTGCTCATCGTCTCGGTGCCGATCTTCGTTCTCGTCGCCACGGTCGTGCTCTACTCGGTCTTCAACTTCCGGATGAAGCCGGGCGAGGAGGAGAAGGACGGGCCGCCGATCCACGGCAACACGCGCCTCGAGGTCGTCTGGACCGCGCTGCCCGCGATCCTGATCGTGGGCCTGTGCGCATACTCCTACTCGGTGCTGCGCTCCAACGAGTCGACTCATCCGGGCGCGATGGTCGTCAACGTCACCGCCCGTCAGTTCGCCTTTGAGTTCTCCTACCGAAACGCCGCGGGGCGGGAGGTCGTCTCACCGGACCTGTACATGCCCGCCCGGCAGCCGGTCGTCTTCCACCTGCGCTCGCTCGACGTCATCCACAGCTTCTTCGTGCCGGAGTTCTCCGAGAAGCTCGACGCGGTGCCGGGGATCGTCACCACCCTGCGCGTTACGGCCACCCGGCCCGGCAAGTATCCGGTGGAGTGCACCGAGCTCTGCGGCGCCGGCCACTCGCTGATGCGCTCCGCCGCCATCGTCGTCACTCCCGCCGCCTTCAAGACCTGGCTGAGCGCCCAGAAGCCGAACGCGCCGCCACCGGTCGGTGTCCCGCCGAAGAACGCGGCGCAGCCCGGGGTTCCCGGTTCCACGACCCCGTACGCGAATCCGAAGCCGCCGAAGGAGTGAACCCGATTTCCCGCAGCAACACGTTTAAGGAGGAGAGCTGATGGCCCTTTCGTCAAAGCTCCGCGCGCCCGGCTGGTACCGGGCCGCTCTGTACGACATCCTCGGATTCGCTTTCGCGTTCGGCCTGGTCGTGCTGATCCGATGGCTGATGCACCAGCACCCGGTGGTCGACGGACGCGCCATCACCATCGTCGCCCTGATCGCAGTCCCGCTCTTCTTCCTGGTCGGCCTCGGGACGGCCGACTACTGGTTCTACTGGGCGGCCGGGCGGCCCCAGCGCGCCGAGGATCACTCCAGCCACGGCGCACACACCTGGCGCGACTACTTGCGCGTCAACACCGACCACAAGGTCATCGGCATCCAGTACACCGTCACCTCGTTCTTCTTCCTGTTCGTCGGCGGCCTGCTCGCGATGCTCATCCGCGCCCAGCTCGCCAAGCCGGGCATGCAGTTCCTGACGCCGGAGCAGTACAACGGCGTCTTCTCCGTCCACGCGACGGTGCTCATCTTCCTGTTCGTCATCCCGGTCTTCGCCGGGTTGGCCAACTTCGTGCTGCCGCTGATGATCGGCGCGCCCGACATGGCCTTCCCGCGCCTGAACGCGCTGTCGTACTGGATGCTGCCCATCGCCGGGATCCTCATGCTGATGAGCTTCCTGGCCCCGGGCGGCTCGTTCGCTGCCGGCTGGACGGCCTACGCACCGCTATCGACCACGATGCCGCTGGGCCAGCTGTTCTTCACGGTGGCCGTCCAGTTCGCCGGTGCCTCCTCGATCGCCACCGCGCTCAACTTCCTGGTCACGATCATCACCATGCGCGCGCCCGGAATGAGCTTCTTCCGGATGCCGCTGCTCGTGTGGGCCAACTTCTCGACCTCGCTTCTGGTCGTGATCGCCACCCCGTTCATCGCCGCGTCGCAGTTCTTCGTGCTGCTGGACACGGCGCTGCACTTCCACTTCTTCGATGCCTTCGTCGGAGCGGGCAAAGACGGCAACGTGATCATGTATCAGCACGTCTTCTGGTTCTACTCGCACCCGGCCGTCTACATCATGATGCTGCCCGGATTCGGAATCATCTCCGAGGTGCTGGCCGTCAAGGCGCGCAAGCCGATCTTCGGCTACCGGATGATGGCCTTCAGCCTGCTCGCGATCGTCGTTCTCGGCTTCACCGTCTGGGCCCACCACATGTTCGTCTCGGGCATGGCGCCGTGGATCCGCATCCCGATGATGATCACCACGGCGATCATCGCCATCCCCACCGGGATCAAGATCTTCTCGTGGCTGGCCACGCTGTGGCGCGGGGTGCTGCACCTCGATACGCCGATGTTGTTCGCGCTCGGCTTTCTGACCATGTTCACCCTCGGCGGCATCAGCGGCGTGATGCTGGCCATGATCCCGTTTGACATCCACGTCAGCCAGACCTATTTCATCGTCGCCCACATTCATTACGTGTTGTTCGGCGGCTCGCTGTTCACGATCTTCGCCGGGGTCTACTACTGGTTCCCGAAGATGACCGGGCGAATGTTCGACGACCGGCTGGGCAAGTGGCACTTCTGGATGACCTTCATCTTCTTCAACCTGACCTTCGGCCCGATGCACCTGATCGGGATCCAGGGCATGCCGCGTCGGGTGGCCGAGTACGCCCACCAGTTCGCCACATGGAACCTGATCATCTCGCTGTCGTCGTTCGTGCTCGGCCTCAGCACGCTGATCTTCCTCTACAACATGGTGGCCAGCTGGCGCGGCGGACCGCGTGCGGCGGCCAACCCGTGGCGGGCGTTGACTCTCGAGTGGCAGGTCTCCTCGCCACCGCCGGTCTTCAACTTCGACGCCGTCCCGACCGTTGTCGGCGGCCCCTACGAGTACGGCGTCCCGGGCGCGGTTCACGGGATCTTCGCGCCGCCCGAGGAGGCCAGGCCCGTCGCGGCCGGCGCCCCCGCCGGGCGGGGTGGGCGCACCGCGTCGTCGGCTGGGTCCACTGGGGAGGATGAGGAATGAGGACCATTCTCGTCATCGCCAACGAGACGATCGGCGGCCGCCCGCTGATCGATTCCGTGCGGGCCAGGGCGGCCGAGGAGGAGACGCGGTTCGTGCTCTGCGTCCCGCAGACCAAGCCGCGCGCCGGCTACGTCATTTACGACGATGCCGTGTTCGATGCCGCTCAGGCGCGCGTGGACCTGGCGCTGGGCTTTCTGCGTTCGGAGGAGATCGATGCCGTCGGCGAGGTCGGCGACGCCGATCCCTATGCCGCGGCCATGGACGCGGTGCGCGAGTACGAGCCCGACGCGATCATCATCTCCACCTACCCGGAGTCGCGCTCGGGCTGGCTGCGCCGCGACCTCATCGAGCGCCTGCAGCAGGCATCCGGTCTGCCCGTCGAGCACGTCGTCACCGATATCGACTCGGAGGGGCTGCCCTTCCATGTCACGCTGGCGGTGGCCAACCGCACGGCCAGCGGCGACGAGCTCCTCGACGCCCTCAAGGCTCGGGCCACTTCGGCTGGCAGCAAGCACGATCACATGTTCATCGTCGTCGTGCCCCAGGAGGGCGGCGACGGCAGCGCCACGCGCCGGGCCCGCACGCGACTCTCGCTGGTCCTCGGGCGCCTGCGTGATGCCGGCCTGACCGCGGCCGGCGTGATCGGCGATCCCGACCCCTACACGGCGACCATGAACGCCCTGCAGAGCTTCCGGGTCGACGACATCGTGATCTCGACCTTCGCCGGGTCAAAGTCGGGCTGGCTGCGCGCTGATCTCGTCTCTCGCATCCGCAACGCCAGCGGCAAGGAAGTCGAGCACATCGTGCACCCTGAGCGCAATCCGACTACGGCCTAGGAGGCACGTTGTCCCCTCGAACCGCTAGGTACAGAGCCTGATGGAAGCCGCCTCGATCGCCCACGCCGAGCACCACGGCCCGCCCCCCGCCCACCACTCCTCGCGCGTGGAGGCACCGACGCTGGGCATGATGCTGTTCATCATCTCCGAGGTGATGATCTTCGGGGCCTTCTTCACGGCCTACTTCTTCATCCGGGTTGTTTCCCACGATCCCTGGCCGGCGGCGGGAACGCATCTGCCCGAGGCGGTGGCCGGCGTCAACACGGCGATCCTGCTCTCCTCGTCACTGACGATCCACTGGGCGCTGGTCTCGATCAAGCACGGCAACCGCTTCGGTCTCCGTGCGGGCATGGTCACTACTTTCCTGCTCGGCCTGACCTTCCTGACCATCCAGGTCAACGAGTACATCCACATCGGCTTTGCCCCCCATGACTCGGCTCAGGCCAGCGTTTTCTACGCCCTGACCGGTCTGCATGGCGCCCACGTCTTCATCGGTCTGGCCCTGCTGTTGATGGTCACCGTCCGCAGCTTCCGCGGGCACTACTCCGCCGAGCACCACCGGGGCATGGAAGTGCCGGGGATCTACTGGCACTTCGTGGATGTCATGTGGGTGGTCGTCTACACAACTGTCTACATAGTCTGAGCGTGCTGAACCCCCTGCGCAGCGAGGGCGAGGCTTTTCGCCTGCTGCTCTACGCGCTCGCCGTGATCGCGACGATCATCGTCGTGATCGTCGTCGTCCGCGCGATCGCCTAGT
>DASZMK010000139.1:0-42868 GCA_035551855.1 Solirubrobacteraceae bacterium | reverse complement strand
ATCGCCATGGGCCTGATCAAGGAGGGTGACGACTACGTCATCCTCACCGACATCGCCGGCGTCGAGGATCACCTCGGCGACATGGACTTCAAGGTCGCCGGCACGCGGGACGGGATCACCGCCCTGCAGATGGACATCAAGATCACGGGCGTGACGTTCGAGATCATGCGCGACGCGCTGTCTCAGGCCAAGGTGGCCCGGGAGTTCATCCTCGGCGAGATGAACGAGGTCATCGACGCGCCGCGCTCGGAGCTCTCGAAGTACGCACCGGGTATCGCGTCCATCCAGATCGATCCGGAGAAGATCGGCCTGCTCATCGGCAAGGGCGGCGAGACCATCCGGTCGCTCCAGGAGGAGTTCGAGTCCCAGATCGACGTCAATGACGAGGGCATGGTCCTGGTCTACGCCGCCGATCGCGAGCGGGGCGACCAGCTGATCGATCGCATCCGCTCCATGACCAAGGAGGTCGAGGTCGGCGACGAGTTCACCGGCAAGGTCGTCAAGACGACGACGTTCGGCGCCTTCGTCGAGCTGTCGAAGGGCACCGACGGCCTGCTGCACATCTCCAACGTCGCGCCGGGCCGCCGGATCGCGACGGTCGAGGAGGTGCTCAACAAGGGCGACGAGCTGACGGTCAAGGTCGTCGAGGTCGATCGCGAGCGTGGCCGGATCGGCCTGCGCCTTGCCGACGATCCGGAGATCCAGGGCAAGAACCCGGAGGAGCTGCAGGCGATCGCCGCCGCCGAGAACGGCGGGCAGCGCCGCGAGCGCGGCGGGCGTGATGGCGGCAGCCGCGACCGCGATCGTGATCGTGGCCGCGGCGGCCGGGACCGCGACCGTGACCGGGACCGCGACCGCGGCCGGGTCCGCGACCGCGACCCGGATCGCCCCCGCTCGTGACATCGCCTGACGGCGATGTCACTGGGAGATCGCCCAGACGGCGATCTCCCGGCGACGCGGC
Organism: Solirubrobacteraceae bacterium; assembly: GCA_035551855.1. Taxonomy (GTDB): domain Bacteria; phylum Actinomycetota; class Thermoleophilia; order Solirubrobacterales; family Solirubrobacteraceae; genus Palsa-465. Next base: position 41,907 of record DASZMK010000139.1, on the reverse strand, counting down.
GTCCCCAGGGCCGACTGCCGGCGACGCGGAGTCTCCCGAGGCGTGGCGGATCACCACCCTTGATTCCGGGGTGCGGATCGTGACGGAGGCGATGCCCTCCGTCCGGTCCGTCTCGCTCGGCTTCTGGATCGGCACCGGCTCCCGGTATGAGTCCGAGGGGCAGGCCGGGCTGTCGCACCTGCTCGAGCACCTGCTGTTCAAGGGCAGCGGGAAGTACGAGTCGCTGCAGATCGACCAGATCTTCGACGGCATGGGCGCGGAGCTCAATGCCGGGACGGGCAAGGAGACCACCTCGGTCTACGCGCGCGTCATCGACGAGCACCTCGACGATGCCTTCGACGTGATGGCCGACATGGTGTTCCGGCCGGCGCTGCGCGACATCGACTCCGAGCGCGAGGTCATCCTCGAGGAGATCGCGATGTACGAGGACGACCCGCAGGAGAAGGTGTTCGACATGCTTGGGGAGGCGGTCTTCGGCGACGATCCGCTGGGGCGGGCGATCATCGGCCGGGCGAGCGTCATCTCCAGCACTCCGGCCGACCAGATCGCCGCGTTTCACCACGTGCGCTACCGGCCGGACAACGTCGTCATCGCCGCCTCGGGAGCCATCGACCACGACAGGCTCGTCGAGCTGGCCCGCGAGCGGACCGGCCCGCCCGGGTCCCCCGCGGCCGCAATGGCGGCGGACCACCCGCACACGCCGATCCCGGTGCCGACGCCGGGCCGGCGCTTCGAGCGCAAGGACACCGAGCAGTACCACGTGTGCCTCGGCGGCGTCGGTCTGTCGCGCCACGACGACCGGCGGTTCGCCCTCCGGGTGCTCGACACCATCTTCGGCGGCACCTCCTCCTCGCGCCTGTTTCAGGAGGTGCGGGAGCGGCGCGGCCTCGCCTACTCCGTGTACTCGTTCACGAGCGCGTTCCACGACACCGGCCAGATCGGCCTGTACGTCGGCACGCGGGCCGACAACCTCGTGCAGGCGCTGTCGGTCGTCGGCTCCGAGTTGAGCCGGTTCCGCTCAGAACCGGCCACGCCCGAGGAGCTCACCCGGGCCAAGGAGAACCTCAAGGGCCGCGTGGTCCTCGCGCTCGAGTCGACCAGCGCCCGGATGAACCGGCTCGGTTCCGAGACGCTGGCCGGCGCGCCGCTCATGGCCATCGACGAGGTGGTGGAGCGCATCGACGCGGTCACGCTCGAGGATCTCGCGGCGCTCGCCGACGAGCTCTGGGATCCGCAGCGCCTGTCGGCAGCGGGCATCGGCCCTGACCGCGAGCGCTTCGACGCGGGACTCGCCGCCGTAGCACCCACGTTCGCGCAGGCGGGCGTCGGCGGAAGCTGATCGCCGGATGGCCGCGCCGATCCGGGTCATCGTCGCCGGCGCCGCCGGGCGCATGGGGGAGACCGTCTGCCGGGCGGTGGAGGGCGCCGAGGACATGGAGCTCGTCGGCCGGGCCGATCCTGCGCTCGGCACGACCCTGGGTGATGCGCTGAGCGCCGAGCCCGAGGTGCTCGTCGACTTCACCATCCCGGATACGGCGCTCGCCAATGCGCGCGAAGCGGTTCACGCCGGCGTCCACGTCGTGATCGGCACCACCGGCTTCGACATCGCCGGGCTCGAGGACCTGCGCAGGTCCCCGGCCAATGTCTTCGTCGCTCCCAACTTCGCCATCGGTGCCGTGCTGATGATGCAGTTCGCCGCCGACGCGGCGCGGTACATGGCCCGGGCCGAGATCATCGAGCTCCACCACGACCGCAAGGTCGACAAGCCGAGCGGGACAGCCGCGCGCACAGCCGAGCTGATGCGCCACTCCGCCGGATCCGACACCGAGATCCCCATCCACTCGGTCCGGCTGCCCGGCCTCGTCGCGCACCAGGAGGTGATCCTGGGCGACGTCGGCCAGACGCTGACGATCCGACACGACTCGGTCGACCGCGAGTCGTTCATGCCCGGGGTGCTGCTGGCGGTGCGCCGGGTGGGTACGCTGACCGACTCGCCGGTCGTGGGGCTGGAGAAGCTCCTGTCCTAGCCCGGCCGTGGCCCGGGTCGGTCCCGGGGCCCGACGTGCGGAAACGGCGGCAACGAAGGCGGCGTTACCGGTTGCACCGGGCCGTTGCCCCGGATTCCAGCCTCACTGCACTGCTTATCAGCCTGCATCAGGCGCCAAATCACGCACCGGCTCAGATGATTTGGCACCACGCGCACGCTGAGCCCCCAAGATGCGCCAGATTGGCCGGGGCAGCTCGGATTTGGCGCATCCTGCACGGTCGCGCGGGTGGGCTACTCGCGCCGGTTGGCCGCGGCGATCGCCGCCCGCGTCAGCCCCACGTACCAGTCGGTCACGTCCTCGCGGCTGACGTCGGGCTTCCTCAGCCACCAGTTGGCCAGCGCCTCGCCCGCGCCGACGATCGCCTCGGCGACCCCCTCTGACGCCGGCGGCGTCAACCCAGACCCGGAACCGGATCCAGACCCGGAACCGGAGCCCTCCTCCGGCGCGCCCTCGAGCATCCCCCGGACCTCGGCGACGATCCGGCCGCGCAACCGGGCCACCTGGTCGGCGAGCGGCTGACGCATGTTGAGCTCGCGAAACAGTACCGTCCACCCATCGCGATGCTCCTCGACGAAGCCCAGGAACTCGCCGATCACCGAGCGCAGCCGAGCGGGCGGAGACCCGTCCCCGTCGGCGCGGTTGGCCACCACGAGCCGCTGCACCAGCTCGCCGCCGGTCCGCTCGATGTACGCGACGTACAGACCCTCCTTGGACCCGAAGTAGGCATAGAGCATCGGCTTGGAAACCCCGGCGAGCGCGGCGATGTGATCCATCGACGCCCGGTCATAGCCGCCCTCGGCGAACACCTGTCCGGCGACGCGCAGGATCAACTGCTCGCGCAGCGAACGCGGCATCCCCTGGGTCCCCGCGCGGGACTGCGAGCTGCGTCCCCGCCCGGGAGTTGTTGCCTGGTCTCGCGACAACTCGTGTAAGAATCTACCCGAGTGGATATTACTCTTCAGTAGCGGATGCCAGAGCGAGGAGCCCGACCCAACGTCCACCCCGTCCAACGGCGGGTGCTCGACGCGCTGGCCGCGCTCAGCTCGCCGCTGCTCGTCGACGACTACCTCGAGCTGATCAACCCGCTGTGGTCGACCCGAGAGCTGCGCGGACGGATCGAGACGATCAACCACGAGACCAACCAGGCGGCGACCGTGCTGATCAAGCCCGGCTACCGGTGGGGCGGCCATCAGCCGGGGCAGTACCTGAGGATCGGACTGGACATCGAAGGCGTCCGCCACTGGCGCGCGTACTCGCTGACCTCCGATCCGGAGCGCTCCGACGGCCTGATCAGCATCACCGTCAAGAACGTCGACGAGGGCAAGGTCTCGCCGTACCTCGTGCGCCGCGGTCGGCCCGGGACGATCGTGTCGCTCGGCGGGGTGGAGGGCGAGTTCGTCCTGCCGGACCGCCTGCCGGACAAGCTCCTGTTCATCAGCGCCGGCAGCGGCATCACGCCGATCATGAGCATGCTGCGCCACCTGGATCAGAGCGGCGAGCTGGGCGACATCGTGCTCCTGCACTCCGCCCGCCACGCCGACGAGGTCATCTTCGGCGACGAGCTGCGCGTCCTCGCCCGGCGCCACGATGCCTTCGTCCTCCACGAGCAGCACACCGCCGACCGGGGGCGGATGGGTCCGCCGGACCTCGACCGGCTGTGCCCGGACTGGCGCGAGCGCGACACGTACATCTCCGGTCCCAACGAGATGCTCGATGCGTTCACCGACGCCTACGAGACGGCCGGCATCGCCGACCACCTGCACATGGAGCGCTTCCAGCCGAAGCTGGGGCTCGGCGACGGTGAGGAGGGCGAGGGCGGGACGATCACGTTCCTGAAGTCCGACCGCGAGGCCCAGTCCGATGGCAGCCGGCCGATCCTCGTCGCCGGCGAGGAGACCGGGCTGGACCTGCCCTACGGATGCCGCGAGGGCATCTGTCACACGTGCGTCGGCGAGCTGCGCTCCGGCCGGGTGCGCGATCTGCGCAACGGCAAGGTGTACGGCGAGGAGGGCGAGGTCATCCGCACCTGCATCAGCGCCCCTGAGGGACCGATCGAGATAGAGCTGTGAGAGCTACCAACGAGGAGAACCTATGACGACCGCCGCTCAGAATGGCAACGGCACGGCCACCATGGCAGAGATCGACGGCTCCGACAATCCGCTGCACCGGCTGACCCCGGAGCAGATCGAAGCGCTCGGCAAGGAGTTCGACGCGCTCCACGAGCAGGTCAAGGCCGACCTCGGCGACCGCGATGCCCGCTACATCCGCTCCATGATCGCCTTCCAGCGCCAGCTCGCGCTCATCGGCCGCGCCGAGCTGATCGCGTCGCGCTGGCGGGTGCCGTGGCTGGTGGGAGCGAGCACGCTCGGCCTGGCCAAGATCCTCGAGAACATGGAGATCGGCCACAACGTCCTGCACGGACAGTGGGACTGGATGAACGACCCCGTCATCAACTCACGGGCGTGGGACTGGGACACCGCCTCCACCGCCGAGGCGTGGCGCCACTCGCACAACTTCATCCACCACACGTACACGAACATCCTCGGCAAGGACCGCGACCTCGGCTACGAGGTCATGCGGATCGACCCGGCGCAGAAGTGGCACCCGGTCTACCTGCTCCAGCCGATCTACAACGTCATGCTCGCGATGCTGTTCGAGTGGGGCGTCGCCGTCCACGACCTCAACTTCGAGGCGATTCGCAAGGGGGAGAAGGATCCCAACCAGCTGCGCAAGGAGCTGAAGGGCATCGCCGGCAAGGCCCGGACCCAGATCACCAAGGACTACATCGCCTGGCCGCTGATCAGCGGGCTGGTGATGACGGCGATCGAGGCCGGCGTCCTCGCGGCCAAAGCCCACGACGAGTCCCGCGCCCAAGGTCTCGGCCGCAGAGCGCGCCGGGCCGCGCGCAGAGCGGCGCGCAGGGCCGGCGGGGACAGCCTGCTCTCCCAGCTCGTGGAGCGCCGGTCGTTCCGGGAGCCGTTCAAGCGGACCCTCACCGCCAACGTCGTCGCCAACCTCATCCGTAACGTGTGGTCCTACGCAATCATCTTCTGCGGTCACTTCCCGGACCAGACCTACACGTTCACCGCGGAGGAGACCGAGAACGAGACCCGCGGCGGCTGGTATGTGCGCCAGCTCGTCGGCGCGGCCAACATCGACGGCGGTCCGATGTTTCACGTGATCAGCGGCAACCTCGGCTACCAGGTCGAGCATCACCTGTTCCCGGACATGCCGAGCACCCGGTACGGCGAAATCGCGCCGAAGGTCCGGGAGATCTGCGAGCGCTACGACCTGCCGTACAACAGCGGGCCGTTCCACCAGCAGCTGGGGATGGTCCAGCGCACGATCCTGCGCCTCGCCCTCCCCGGCGGCCATGCCCGGCCCAAGCCCGGCCCGTACAAGGGCCCGCTGTACCGGGGCAGCGGCGAGGAGACCGCGCCGGACCTGCCCAAGGCCGCCTGACCGGGCGAGCTGGCCTGAGCAGGGGCTGGGCCTCCGGCTGCACGTGGTCCCGCGCCGGGCCATCGTGTTCGGCAGAGCTCATTCTGCGCACCTCCGATACGGTTGCGACCGCATGACGCTCGAAATTAGTGCCGTTCGCAGCCGCCGGGACCTCGTCGATTTCGTCGGCCTGCCGTTCCGCCTGCACGCCGGCACCCCGTGGATCCCGCCGCTCAAGCTCGAGCGCTACCTGTTCCTGACCCGCAGGCTCAACGCGTTCTTCACCCATGGCGAGGCGGAGTACTTTCTGGCGCGGCGCCACGGCCGGACCGTGGGCCGGATCACCGCGCAGGTCGACTTCGACTTCAACCAGCACCACGCCAGCCGCTGGGGGATGTTCGGCTTCCCGGAGTTCGAGGACGACCAGGAGGTCGTCGACGGCCTGCTCCGCGCCGCCGACGTGTGGTGCCGGTCACGGGGCTGCGACCGGATGGTCGGCCCCATGAACTTCCAGATCAACGACGAGGCCGGAGTCATGGTCGAGGGCTTCGAGCGCGAGCCGCTGATCCGCGAGCCGTGGAATCCGCCGTACTACCCGGCCCGGTACGAGCAGGCCGGGCTGATCAAGGCCATGGACCTGTTCGGCTGGGACCTGTCGATCAATGATCGCGAGCACCTGAACCCCATCCTCCCGCGGATCGCCGAGCGCGCCCGCACCCGCCACGGCATCACCATCCGAAAGATGGAGCGCCGCCACCTGCGGCGGGAGATGGATGAGTTCGCCAAGGTCTACAACGCCGCCTGGTCGCACAACTGGGGGTTCGTGCCCTACTCCAAAGCCGACCTCGACGCCTACGCGATCGACATGCAGCTGGTCTACTCGCGCGAGTGGTTCATGATCGCCGAGCAGGACTCAAAGACGATCGCGATGGCGATCACCATCCCGGACATCCACCAGATCTACCAGAAGATGCAGGGCCGGCTGCTGCCGCTCGGCTGGTGGTACTACCTCAACCGCGCCCGGATCATCGACCGGGTCCGGGTGGGCTTTCTCGGCGTGCTCCCGGAGTACCAGCACACCGGGGTGGCGGCGGCGCTGTACATGGAGCATTTCGATGTCGCCGCCCGGAGCCGGCAGAAGCAGGGCGAGGCCAGCTTCATACTCGAGGTCAACACCTCGATGAACCGGGGACTGGAGGCCATGGGTGGGCGCCTGGTCAAGCGGTGGCGGGTCTACGAGCGGCTGCTGGATCCGGCCGCGGTCCCGTCGGCTCCGGCCAAGGCCGCGGCTTGACCCGGACCCGAGGCCCCCTGCGATAATGCGGCGATGGACCTGAACCTCGGTGCGATCCTGACCGCGATGGTCACCCCCTTCGACGAACGGGGGCGGGTCGACGACGACGCGGCGGTCACCCTGATGCACCACCTCGTCGATCACGGCTCCGACGGCCTCGTCGTCTGCGGCACCACCGGCGAATCGGCCACCCTCGACGATGACGAGCACCTGGGGGTGATCGCCCTCGCCGCCCAGGAGATGAGCGACAGGTGCACCGTCGTCGCCGGCGTCGGCTCCAACGACACGCGCCACGCGGTCAAGCTGACCGAGCGGGCGACGGCGATGGGCGTCGACGCGCTGCTGTCGGTCAACCCGTACTACAACCGGCCCTCGCGGCGGGGCATCCTCGCGCACTACCGCGAGGTCGTCCGGGCCACGAACCTGCCGATCCTGCTGTACAACATCCCACAGCGCACCGGCTCGGACATGTCCAACGACCTCCTGGCCGAGCTCGCCCAGCTCGACAACATCGTCGGCGTCAAACAGGCCAACCCCGCGAATCTGGCCAAGGTCGACGGGATGGTCCTCTACGCCGGTAACGACGACATGCTCGCCGAGGTGCTCGACCTGGGCGAGGCCGGGGGGATCCTGACCTCCAGCCACATCTTCGGCGAGGAGATGCGCCGCATGGTCGACGAACCGGAGCGTCGCCGCGAGATCGACGCCGGCCTGCACGACGTGTACCGGGACATGGCGATCGCGCCCGCCGCGTGCAGCAACAAGGCCGCACTGAACCTGATCGGCGTCCCGGTCGGCCGGCCCCGCCTGCCGTATGTCGAGCTCGACGCCGACGAGCTCGCGGTCGTGCGCGCGATGCTCGAGCGCCACGGCATTCTCGCCGGCGCAGCGTGACTGGCGAACACTGCGTGTTCGCTGGCGGGTTCGCCCGGGGGGCGAACCCGGAGGCCGCGATGAATGGCGACACTGCGTGTTCGCTGACGGGTTCGCGGCGGACCGGCTGGCGCCGGTCCTCGTGCGGCGAACTCGGGTGCGGGAGGCCTTGACGTGAGTGGGAAGTTGCGTGTCCTGCCGCTCGGCGGCCTCGGCGAGATCGGCAAGAACATGATGGTCGTCGAGTACGAGGACCGGATCATCGTCGTCGATACGGGCCTGCGCTTCCCCACGGCCGACATGCTGGGGATCGACCTGGTCCTGCCGGACTTCTCCTACCTGCGCGACCGCGCGAGCGACATCGAGGCGATCGTCATCACCCACGGTCACGAGGACCATCTCGGCGCGCTGCCGTGGGTTCTGCGTGAGCTCGGCGCCGAGACCGGGCTTCCCGTGCTCGGCGGCCCGCTGACCGTGGCGATGGCCCGCTCCAAGCTCGATGAGCACAACCTGCGCGAGGTCGAGATCGACGACCTGGCCACCGGCGAGGAGCTCACGCTTGGGCCGTTCACGCTCGAGCTCATCCACATGACCCACTCCATTCCGGACTCGTGCGCCGTCGCGCTGGGGACCGAGCTGGGGACGGTGCTGCTGACCGGCGACTACAAGTTCGACCAGACGCCCGTCGACGGTCCGCCGGCCGACGTCTCCCGGCTCGCCGAGCTGGGTTCGGAGGGCGTGCTGCTGCTCTGCGGCGACTCGACGAACGCCGACCGTCCCGGTTTCTCACCGTCCGAGCGTGGGGTGGGACCCCATCTGGAGGAGGTGTTCTCGCGGGCCGAGGGGCGGATCATCGTCACCAGCTTCGCGTCGAACATCCACCGCGTCCAGCAGGTCATCGACGCCGCCGGCGCCCTCGGGCGCAAGGTGGCCCTCGTCGGCCGCTCGATGCGCAAGAACGTCAACATCGGCCGCTCGCTGGGGCACATCGAGGTGCCCGAGGGAATGATGATCCAGCCGCACGAGGTGGAGGACTGGCCGGACCACAAGCTCGTCGTCATCTCGACCGGCTCCCAGGGCGAGCCGCTGTCGGCCCTGCGGCGCATGGCCTACAACGACCACCGCCAGATCACGCTGCGCCGCGGCGACACGGTTGTGTTCTCGGCGACCCCCATCCCGGGCAACGAGCGCGCCGTCAACGAGACCGTCGACCGCCTGTACCACATCGGCTGTCAGGTGATCACCCCGCGCGACGCGCCGATCCACGCCTCCGGGCACGGCTTCGCCGAGGAGCTCAAGCTGATGCTCAACCTGGTGCGCCCGCGCTACGTGATGCCGATCCACGGCGACCACAAGCGGATCCACCTCCACGCCGAGCTCGCCGACGCCGTCGGCATCCACCCGGACGCCGTGTTCCGGTCAGAGAACGGGCTGCCGCTGGAGATCGACGGCTCCGGAGCGCGGCTTGGCCAGCCTGAGCCGGCGGGCATGATCTTCGTCGACGGCGTCGACATCGGAGATCCGGCCGATGTGGCCCTGCGCGACCGGCGGATGCTGTCGGCCGACGGCATCTTCATCGTCGTCGCCACCGTGTCCGAGCAGACCGGTGAGTCGGTGGTTCCTCCGGAGGTGATCTTCCGGGGCGTCCCGTTCCTCGAGCAGGCCGGCGATCTCGTCTCCGACATCCGCGAGGAGGTGGAGCGCTCGCTCAGCGTCGCCGCCCGGGAAGGGGTGCGCGAGATCGACGTGCTCCAGCAGGGGTTGCACGACGACCTGGCGGCGTTCGTCTATGACCGGCTGCGCCGCCGCCCCATGGTCCTGCCGGTCGTCGTCGAGGTCTGATCGGCCTCGCCGACCGCGACCGGCTGCGGTCGCCCGCTGATGGGGATCCGGATGACGAACCGGGTCCTCGCGCCCGCCTCCGGCGACTCGACGGCGACCGTGCCGCCGTGAGATTGAGCGACGGAGCGGACGATGGCCAGCCCCAGGCCGGAGCCCTTGCCGCCGTCGCGGCCACCGCGGACGAAGCGCTCGAACACGCGGTTGACGAGCTCCGGGGGGATCCCGGGTCCGGAGTCCTGGACGACGATGACCCCGTCACCGTCGAGTGCCCGCGTCGACGCCTCCACCCGTGTCCCGGGCGGCGTGTGACGGACGGCGTTCTCGAGCAGATTGAGGATCAGCCGGTGAAGCTCGTCGCGGACGCCGTCGACGACGACGGACTCGGCGCTGAGCACGAGCTCGTGGTTGTCGGCCATCGGCCCCAGCTCGGAGGCGGCCTCCACCATCACCTCGCCGAGATCGGTGGGTCGGTGTGGCTGGACGCGCCGGGCGTCGGCTCGCGCCAGCAGCAGGAGGTCGCCGACGAGGCGGCGCATCCGCCGGGTCGAGCGCAGCCCCGCCTCGGCGGTCTCGGCCTGCTCGCCATCGAGCTCCTCGGTCAGCAGCTCCAGATTGGCGAGCACGCTCGTCAGCGGCGTGCGCAGCTCGTGCGACGCGTCGGCGACGAACTCGCGCTGGCGGTCGAGCATCGTCTGGGTGTCGTTCCGGGCGGCGTCGAGGCTGGCGAGCATGCTCTCCAGCGTGCGGGCCAGCTCGGCGATCTCGTCCTCGGCCTCCGGCTCCGGCAGCTGCCGGCTGGCGTCCCGGGTGCGCTGGATCTGGCGCGCGGCATCGGTCAGCTCGACGATGGGACGCATCGCGCGGGCTGATACGAACAGCCCGGCCAGCAGCGCCAGCACCGTGCCGCCGAGGACCCCCAGAAGCAGGAAGACGTCGACGCGGCCGATCGTGTGGTCGGTGTCCGACAGCGGCAGCGCGTACAGCAGGGTGACGGTGCCGGTGGGCTTGACCGACAGCTGGCGCACGATCACGCGGTAGCCGGACTGCACGAAGCTGCCGGAGGTGCGAGCCGGCGCGGTGGCGAACAGCCCGTTGGTCACCGGCGCCTTGACGCCCTTGATGGAGATCTGCCTCTGGGTGGCCAGGCGGAAGCCGTCGCTGGCGTCGAAGATCCGGATCTGCGCATGCTGGCCACCGGCGTAGTCGCTCAGCGAGACCTTGGTGTGCTTCCAGTCGAGGTAGAGCCCGTCGAAGGACAGCTTGCCGTTGAGCTCACCGTAGAGCTGGTTGACCGCCGAGCTCTCCTGCTCGTTGAACTGGGTGTGGACCTGGCGGTTGGTGAGCACGCCGACGATCACGGCGAAGCTCGCCAGGATGACGAACGTCAACGCCGCGGAGCCGCCCGCGAGGCGCCAGCGGATCGGGATCGACCTATACCCGGAGTACGTAGCCCGCGCCGCGGATCGTATGTAGGAGCCGAGGCTCTCCACCTGATTCCAGCTTCCGTCGTAGGTTGGAGACGAACACCTCGATGGTGTTCGTCATCGAGAACGGGTCATAGCCCCACACCTCGTCCAGCAGCCGTTGGCGTGAGATCACGATCCGCTCATTTCGCATCAGATATTCCAGCAGCTCGAACTCCCGCTGGGTCAGGTCGACGTGGCGATCGCCGCGCATCACCTCGTGGGTGTCCGGATTGAGCTTGAGATCGCCCACGGCCAGATTGGCCTGCCCGCGGGGCGGGCGCCTCCGCAGCAGCGCCCGCAGCCGAGCCAGCAGCTCCTGTCGCTCGAACGGCTTGACCAGGTAGTCGTCGGCGCCGGAATCCAGTCCCTCCACGCGGGCTTCGACCGCGTCCCGGGCGGTCAGCACGAGGATGGGGACATCTGCGTCCGACGAGCGCAGCCGCTTGGCGACCTCGATGCCGTCCATTCCCGGTAGGCCGAGGTCGAGGATGACCAGATCCGGCAGGAACGAGTGAGCGTCGTCCAGCGCCGCCGGCCCGTCGCCCGCCACCCGCACCTCGTAGCCCTCCATCCGCAGCGACCGCTGCAGGACCTGGGCGATCGCATCGTCGTCCTCGACGACCAGCACACGGGGAGAACGCTCGAAATCGGCCACGTTGGAGGCAGATGGTACGGCCACTCGGACCGATCTCGCAGACCCTTAGGAAAGCCTTCATCGTCGCCTCCTCGTCGCCTTGCCCGGGAGGAGCCCGGCCGCGCCCGTCGAAGCTGGCAGTTCGGAGATGGCCGCCGCCACCAAGACCCGTTCCAAGCCGAAGCCCAAGCGCCGGTCGCCGCCCTCGCGGGCGCGGCGCTCGCTGCTGGCCGGCCGGCCCAGCCTGCCCTCGGTGGCCCTCGAGCCCCACCACATCGACATCCTGGCCCTCGCGCTCATCGCCGTCGGCATCTTCCTGGGAGGCGTCGCGTACGTGCACTGGGCCGGCGGCGCCCTGGGCGACGGCGGCGTACGCGCCTTCCGCTTCATGTTCGGCGCTCTCGGATACGCGGTGCCGGTCGTCCTGGTCGTCGCCGGAGCGCTCATCCTGATCCGCGAGATGCGCCCGCCCGCCCGGCCGCTGCGCACCGGGCTGGGGTGCCTGCTGGCGGCGCTGACCCTGATGTTGGCCGCGGGAACGCTCGGGATCGGTCCCGGGGCGCTTCCGGCGCACGAGTTCTGGCGTCCGCCGCTCTTCGAATCCCGTGGTGGAGTCGTGGGGCAGGCCGAGCTGTGGCTGACGTCGCATCTGATCTCGCAGCTGGGCGCGGACATCCTGGCCGTGTTCCTGCTGTTGGCCGGCGTGATCCTCGTCACCGGCGCGACCCTTGCCGGCGTGCTGCGGGCGACCGGCGCCGGGGTGCTCGGCACCGGGCGCGCCGTCCGCCGCTCCACCGACACCCTGGGCGCCACGATGGCGCGGCGGCCGGCCACCGCGGCAGCGCGGTCCGCGCGTCGCCCGGCGGCTGTCGCGGACGCCGAGCCGCCAGCGGACGATCTGCTGCCCGAGCCGCTGCTCCCGCCGGAGCTCGACACCGCCGAGTTGATCGTGCGGGCCACGCACGTCGAGGCGCCGCCGATCGCCGGCGAGCCCCCGCCGGCCGACGACGAGCCGGCGAGCGAGCGCCTCATCTTCGACGAGCCGGAGGGGGAGCCGGAGGTCCACGCGATCGACCATCCCGACGACGAGGACGAACCGTCTGGCGGAGCTGCGGCCGGTCCGGCCCGGCCGGTCGATCCCGCCGACCTCACCCCGCAGGGCCGCTACCGGGCGTCGGTCACCGATGACCCGGATTTCGAATGGCGACTCCCCGGCACCCGCTTTCTGACCCGGTCCACCGGCGAGGCCGCCAAGCCGGACACGGCGGGGCAGGAGCAGGTGGCGCGGACCCTGGTGGAGACCCTCGGCCACTTCGGCATCGACGCAAAGGTCATCGGCCGCGTCACCGGTCCCCACATCACGCGCTATGAGATCCGCCTGGCCCCCGGCATCAAGGTTGCCAAGGTGGCCCAGCTCAAGGATGACCTCGCCTATGCGTTGGCGGCCACCGACATCCGGATCCTGGCGCCGATCCCCGGCAAGCAGGCCGTCGGCGTGGAGGTGCCCAACGCGCGGCGCAAGATCGTGCACCTCGGCGACGTCTACCAGATGCCGCCGGCCGACTGGTCACCGCTGACCGTCTGGCTGGGGAAGGACATCGCCGGCCGCGCGATCGGGGCCGACCTGGCCAAGATGCCCCACCTGCTCGTCGCGGGGACGACCGGCGCCGGTAAGTCTGCCTGCGTCAACGCCATGCTGTCGTCGATCCTGCTGCGCGCAACGCCGCACGAGGTCCGGATCGTGCTCGTCGATCCCAAGCAGGTGGAGCTCAACCACTACGAGTCGGTCCCGCACCTGCTGACGCCGGTGATCACGTCCCCCCGGATGGCGGCCAACGCGCTGCAGAACCTCGTCAAGGAGATGGAGCAGCGCTACACGATCATGTCGCTGGCCCGGACCCGTTCGCTCCCGGAGCTCAATCGCGCGCGGGAGAAGCGAAACGAACCGGCGCTGCCGTACATCCTGTGCGTCATCGACGAGCTCGCCGACCTGATGATGGTCGCCCCCGCCGACGTCGAGGACTCGATCATCCGCCTGGCGCAGAAGGCACGCGCCGTCGGCATCCACCTGGTGCTGGCGACGCAGTCGCCCCGCGTCGACGTCATCACGGGCATGATCAAGGCCAATGTCCCGTCGCGCATCGCCTTCGCCGTCTCCAGCCAGACCGATTCGCGCGTCATCCTCGACCAGAACGGCGCGGAGGCCCTGCTCGGTCAGGGCGACATGCTGTTCTCCCCGGTCGGCACCTCGAAGCTCCAGCGGATCCAGGGGGCGTACATCGACGAGGAGCAGATCCTGCAGATCACCGAGGCCTGGCGGTGCCAGGGCGAGCCGGAGTTTCAGGAGGAGCTGCTCGAGGAGGTCGAGTCGGAGAGCTCGTCTTCGGCGGAGGAGGATTCCCTCAGCGCGGATGAGGACCCGCTGCTGGAGGAGGCCATCTTCCTGGTCGCCTCGATGGGCACCGCATCCACGTCGATGCTCCAGCGCCGCCTGCGGCTCGGCTACACCCGCGCCGGGCGCCTCATCGACATGCTCGAGCGCCGTGGGATCATCTCCGGCTACGAGGGGTCAAAGCCCCGGCAGGTCCTCATCACCGAGGCCGACGTCCCGCGGATCCTCTCCCACCTGGCCGAGGCCGAGGGCGCGTCCGGTGGATCAGGCGGCTCCGGAGGCGCCGGCTCGACAGACGCCGGCTCAGGGCCCCCGGCGGCCGATCTCGATCTGCCGCCGGACCCGGGTGACCCGTCGCCGTAGTCCCGATGCGGTGGGGGTCCTGGGCGAGGGTGGGCCGCCGCCTGGTCAGCGCCCTCATCATCCCGTCGCGCGCCGGTAGCCTTCTGCGCGATGCCTGACATCGGCGCCACACTCCGGGAAGCGCGGATGCGCGCCAAGATCGACATCAACGAAGTCGAGCGCCGCACGAAGATCCGCGCCAAGTACCTGCGCGCGATCGAGAACGAGGAGTGGGATCTCCTTCCCGGCGACGTCTACGTCAAGAGCTTCCTGCGCACGTACGGCGATTTCCTGGGACTCGACAGCCGCCAGCTCCTGGACGACTACAAGCGGCGCTACGAGCGCCCGTCCGATCAGGAGCTGCGGCCGATCACACCCCGGAGCCGCGACCGTGAGCGCCGGCCCCGGCGTCCCGCGATCCCGCCGTGGGTCGTGATCGGCCTCGTCCTGGTGGCGGTGGTGGCGGCGCTGTACTTCGTGGGCCGCAACAAGTCGTCGCCGCCGACCACGACCGGCACCCACGCGAACACCCGTCCGCGCCGGCATCACGGCCAGGCGGCCGCCGGTACCCATACGACGACGAAACCCAAGGCGGCGGCGACGAAGGTCAAGCTGCAGCTGGTCGCCACCGGGCAGGTGTACGTCTGCCTCGTCGACGGCGCCGGCAAGCCACTGATCCCGGGCGTCATCTTCAGCCCGGGGCAGACGATCCCCACCAAGACCTCGTCCAAGCTGCTGCTGACGCTCGGCAACGCGTCGGTCAAGATGACGGTCAACGGCAAGCCGGTCGCGGTGACACCGTCGTCGAGCGCCATTGGGTACATGCTGACGCCCACGTCGCATGCCGCCCTGCCGCCGTCCAAGCAGCCGCGCTGCGCATGAGCATCCGAGAACGAGGCCCGTCCGCCGGACGTCCGCGCGCCGGCCGTCCGCGCGCCGGGATCCTCGTGACCGGAACCGAGGTGCTGACCGGCATCATCTCCGACAGCAACGGCCCGTGGCTGTCCGAGCGCCTGCGCGAGACGGGTGTCGACACGGCGATGATCCAGATCGTCGGCGATCGGCCGGATGACCTCCTGTCGGCTCTGCGCTTCATGGGTGACGAGGGTCTGGCGGTGATCGTGACCAGCGGGGGCCTGGGACCGACCGCCGACGATCTCACGGCTGAGATCGTGGGCCGGTTCTCCGGACGCGAGATGGTGCTCGACCCGGAGCTGGAGGCACGCATCGCCGAGATCCTGCGCCCCATGATGGCGCGCTGGCCTGACCTCGATGCCGACGCCATCCGCCGTTCCAACCGCAAGCAGGCGGTGATCCCGGAGGGGGCGATCGTGCTGGAGCCGGTGGGCACCGCCCCCGGGTTGGTCGTGCCGCCGGCCGAGGGCGATGGCCCCACCGTCGTCGTTCTCCCGGGACCGCCCCGTGAGCTACAGCCGATGTGGGAGGCGGCCCGCCAGACCGACGCGTTCGCGGCCGCGATCGCGGGCGCGCCCACGTACAGGCGGGAGATCATGCGGCTGTTCGGCATTCCGGAGTCGGAGATCGCCAACACGTTGCGGGACGCCGAGGACGCCGGTCTGGACCTGGCGCCGCTGGAGATCACGACGTGCCTGCGCCGGGGCGAGATCGAGATCTCGACGGTGTACGAGCCGGAGGCCCAGCCACAGTACGACGCGCTGCTGGAGTTCATCCGCCGGCGCCATGCCGACACCCTCTTCTCCGAGGACGGGTCGACGATCGACGAGCAACTGGCCGCGCTGTTGACCGGGCACACGCTGGCCACCGCCGAATCGTGCACCGGGGGCGCGCTGGCGACCCGGCTGACCGACCGGGCCGGGTCGTCGGCGTACTTCCTGGGGGGCGGCGTCGTGTACTCGAACCAGGCCAAGGTCGACCTGGCCGGGGTCGATCCGGGGCTGGTGGAGCGGGTTGGCGCGGTCTCGGTGGAGGTCGCCGAGGCGCTGGCCTCGGGGATCGCCGAGCGGTTCGGCGCGGAGCTCGGCGCCGGGATCACCGGTGTCGCCGGCCCCGGCGGCGGGACCGAGGACAAGCCGGTGGGGACGGTGTGCTTCTCGGTCTGGCAGCGCGGCGACGTCGAGGCGGCGGGCCGCCCGGGCGGTCCGGCTCGCCCGGGCGGTCCGGCTCGCCGGATCACACGCCGCACGCGGCTACCGGGCAGCCGGGCCGACATCCGGGACCGGTCGGTGACCGTCTGCATGCACCTGCTGCGGCGGTTGTTGCTGGGGGAGTCCGACCCCGTGTGAGCGGTGCCGGTGAGGCGTCCCGGGGAAGCGGCGAGCGCGCGCGGCTCTTCGTGGCGCTCGACCTGCCCGCCGCCGTCCGGGCGACACTGGCCGGATGGGCAACCGGCGAGCTGCGCGCCCATCCCGGGCTCCGCCTGATCGAACAGCGCTCGCTCCACGTCACCCTCTGCTTCCTCGGCTGGCGCGATGTCGAGGAGGTGGGGGAGATCGGCGCCGTCTGTCGCTCGGCCGCCTCCGAGGCCGGGGTCCCGTTGTCGCTGGGGGAGGCGCTGTGGCTGCCGCCGCGCCGGCCGCGGGTGGTGGCGGTCGAGCTCGTCAATCCGGACGGCGCCCTGGCGCGGCTGCAGGCTGCGGTGTCCCGGGCGCTGACTGCCCGGGGCTTCTATGAGCCGGAGAGCCGGCCGTTCCTGGGGCATGTCACGGTCGCTCGCGTCGCCCGCGGAGCCCGCGTCGCCCGCGGTGCCCGGTCGGCGCCGCTGCCGCCGCCGGAGACGGTGCACTTCGACGCCGAGGCGGTGACCCTGTACCGGTCGCGGCTGGAGCGCGGGGGTGCGCGCTATGAGGCGCTGGAGACCGTGCGGCTGGGGTGAGCGGGTCCGGGCCGGCGCGTTTGTCCGCGGGTGTCCTGCGCCGCCCCCGTTTCCGCGCGGTGCCCGCGGGCGACCCGTCCGGGGAGCATCTTTTTCGCGCGGTGCCCGCGGGCGACCCGTCCGGGCAAGCATCTCCGGTGAATCCGGGCGCGCGACCATGCATAAGGCGCCAAATTTAGGGCGGCCCTGGCAATGTGGCGCATTTCCGGGGCTGTGCGTGCACGTGGTGGCAAATCATCTGGGCGGTGCATGATCTGGCGCAAATCGCACGCTGAAAAGCGGAGCAATGGCCTCCGGGCGTGCCGTCGAGGCCCTTCGCTGGTGCCGTCCGCTCCCGCGTTCACCATTGACACGCAGCCGTTCCGGTCCTGTGACGAAGCGGTCTTGTCTTGTCACAGCGCCAGGATCTAGCGTGCTTTTCCGTCCGCTACCCACCGTACCGTGATGGGTTCAACGCGCGAGAGACATCCAAGGAGCCGCAGCGAGCATGAGTGAGAACCAGAAAGGCGCAAACGTCGGCGCGTCTGATCCCAAGGCTGACGTCAAGCGTCAGGCTGCCCTTCAGGGGGCCCTGACTCAGATCGAGCGGCAGTTCGGCAAGGGAACCGTGATGCGGATGGGTGATCCCGGCGCTCGCGTGAACTGCGACGCCATTCCCACCGGAGCGTTGTCGCTGGACATCGCGCTCGGGATCGGCGGCGTGCCGCGTGGCCGGATCGTGGAGATCTTCGGCCCGGAGTCCTCCGGTAAGACGACGCTCGTCTATCACCTGATCGCCGAGGCCCAGAAGCTCGGCGGCGTGTGCGCGTTCGTCGACGCCGAGCACGCGATGGACCCGCTGTACGCCCAGCAGATCGGCGTCGACATCGATGAGCTGCTCGTGTCCCAGCCGGATTACGGCGAGCAGGCGCTGGAGATCGTCGACATGCTGATCCGCTCCGGCGCCGTCGACCTGGTCGCCGTCGATTCGGTGGCGGCGCTCACCCCGCGGGCAGAGCTCGAAGGGCAGATGGGCGACCAGACGGTCGGCGCCCAGGCGCGGATGATGTCCCAGGCGATGCGCAAGCTGGCCGGCAACCTGAACCGGGCGCAGACGCTGTGTGTGTTCACCAACCAGATCCGGGAGAAGGTCGGCGTGATGTTCGGCTCGCCGGAGACCCAGCCCGGCGGCCGGGCGTTGAAGTTCTACGCCTCCCAGCGCTTGGACATCCGGCGGATCGAGACGCTCAAGGACGGGACGGAGGCTGTCGGCAACCGGGTCCGCGTCAAGGTGGTCAAGAACAAGGTCGCGGCACCGTTCAAGCAGGCCGAGTTCGACATCGAGTTCGGCAAGGGGATCTCCACGTCCGGCTGCCTCCTGGACTACGGCATCGAGCACAACATCGTCACCAAGTCCGGCTCGTTCTTCTCCTATGGCGACGAGCGCCTCGGTCAGGGTCGCGGCAACGCCAAGGCGTTCCTCGACGAGCATCCGGAGATGGCCGGCGAGATCCAGGCCAAGATCTATGACGCGCTCGGCCTCAACCGGGATCTGGTCAAGGAGATCGAGCACGACGAGGCGCCGTTGGCCGCGGTTGCACCCGCGGCGTAGACCCTCCGGGTGGGGTGACCGGCGGCCGTGACGGCGGTGTCCGAGGAGCAGCTTCAGCGTGCGCTGGACGTGGCGTACGCGCTGATCAACCGGCGTGACCGGTCGGTCAGCGAGGTCCGCGCCCAACTGGAGCGCAAGGGCATGGCCGAGCCCGTGCGTGAGGCCGCGGTCCGGACGCTCTCCGAGCAGGGCTTCCTCGACGACGAGCGCTTCGCACGGCTGTTCGTCGCCGACAAGCGAGAGCTTGAGCAATGGGGCAATGAGCGGATCCGTCGCGGCCTGCTCGCGCGGGGGATCGAGCGGGAACTGGCTGACGCCGCGCTTACCCACGCGGGGGTGCAGGAGGACGACGTCCAGAGCGAATTGGACCGCGCGCTGGCACTCCTGCGTCGCCGGTTCCCGCATCCGCCTGAGGACGGCCGTGAGCGCGAGCGAGCGCTCGGCGTGCTCCTCCGTAAGGGCTACGAAAGCGAGCTGGCGCTCGAGGCTCTCGCCGCCCATTCCCGCGGGGACTGAGGCGCCGGCATAACCCGTGTGAGAGACCGTTGGCAGCCTGCTCTGGCCAGGATGGTGATCGCCGGTCACCCGTTGCGCCCGTACCCCCACGGTACTACGATGCAAATAAGTGAACGAACGGTCCACGGGACCTCAAAACGCCAGCAAATCTCAGATATCGAACCCAGAGACCTTCAGTGTTGACGCCAATCCGCAGAGGGCCGCGATGTCGGTCCAGATCGGTTTCGGAACGCTGGGGCTGATGCCCTAGCTCGGATTGCTGACCACCGCCACCTGGTTCTGGCCCTCCGTGCTCCCGCGCGGGCCGCTCGGTCGCTCTCAAATACCAATATGTGGGATGTGGGGCCTCGGCCGCGCCGGGCCCGACGAGAGGAACCAGCATGGAAATCATCGGTGCCGCAGCGCTCATAGCGGTCGGAATCGTGGTCGCTGCGGTTCTGTACGGACGAACGCACGGCACCCACCAGGCCGCCGCCGAACGGGATACGGCGACCGCGACCGCGCTGCAGGCGGCGCTCGCCGAGCGCACCACCGCTCTCGAGCGTCGCGAGGAGGGCGTGGAGCAGCGGGAAGGGGAGCTCAACCGCCAACGCGAGACGCTGTCTCAACGTCAAGCTGAGGTTGATCGCACGCTCGAGCAGGTGGCCGGCATGTCCGGTGCCCGGGCGAAGGAGGTGCTCCTGCAGGAGATTGAGGAGCAGGCCAGGCACGAGTCGGCAAGGCTCATCCGCCAGATTGAGGAGGAGACCAAGCGCGACGCTGAGCGGCGGGTGCGCAACATCCTGTCGGTGTGCATGCAGCGCCTGGCGGCCGGTCACGCCGCCGAGACGACGGTGTCGGTCGTCCAGCTCGCCGCCGACGACATGAAGGGGCGGATCATCGGCCGTGAAGGCCGCAACATCCGCGCCCTGGAGAACCTGACCGGTGTCGACTTCATCATCGACGACACGCCGGGAGCGGTTGTCCTCTCCGGGTTCGACGGGGTGCGGCGAGAGATCGCGCGGCTGACCCTGGAGAAGCTGCTGCAGGACGGCCGCATCCACCCGGCGCGGATCGAGGAGATGTACTACCAGACCAAGTCCGAGCTGGAGGGCCGGATCGTCGAGCTCGGCGAGCAGGGGGCCTTCGATGCCGGCGTGCAGGGGCTGCATCCGGAGATGATCAAGCTGCTGGGACGGCTGCGCTTCCGCACCAGCTACGGCCAGAACGTGCTCGCCCACTCGATCGAGGTGGCGCAGCTGTCGGCGATGATGGCCCAGGAACTCGGCGCCAGCGCCAAGACCGCGCGTCGCGCGGCCCTGCTGCACGACATCGGCAAGTCCGTGACCCACGAGGTGGAGGGGCCGCACGCGCTCGTCGGGGGAGAGCTCGCGCGCAAGCACGGGGAGTCGGCGGCGGTGGCGCACGCGATGGAGGCGCATCACAACGAGGTGGAGCCGCAGACGATCGAGGCCGTGATCGTGCAGGCGGCTGATGCTCTGTCCGGCGCCCGCCCGGGCGCCCGCGGCGAATCCCTGGAGCAGTACGTCAAGCGGCTGCGGGACCTGGAGCAGATCGCCACCCGCCACAAGGGCGTCGACAAGGTCTACGCGATGCAGGCCGGGCGCGAGATCCGGGTCATGGTCGCGCCCGGCGCGATCGACGACGATGCGGCGACGCTGCTGTCCTACGAGATCGCGCGGGAGATCGAGAAGGAGCTGGAGTACCCGGGCCAGATCAAGGTCACCGTCATCCGCGAATCGCGCGCGGTCGAGTACGCCAGGTAAATACACCATGAGCGGTCGGGCCAACTGAACACCGAGGTTCAGTAAAACCACGTACCGGGTAATGGTGTCTTGCGGGCCATGTGACGGGAGGCCGGCGGCTGAGCGGCCCGTGCCGCCGAGAAAGGGACAGCATGACTGATGGTCATGGGCGGTTACGCGCGCGTCTGGCGGCGACTATTGCGTTGGCCCTGGCCGGGGCCTTCCTCGCGGCAGGCAGCGCGAGCGCCGCGCCGTTGAGTCTGACCGCGCACGGCCAGTTGCTTCATCTGGCGCCCGGTGCGCGGGTCAACGCCAACTCGTCGAGCAACTGGTTCGGGTACAACCAGGGCGCCCTTGAGCAGGGCGGCAAGCTGTTCAACTCCATCAGCGGCAACTGGACGGTTCCAACCGCAACCCAGCACACCTCCGGGCAAGCGGAGGCATCCTCGGATTGGATCGGCATCGGCGGCGGGTGCGTCGACGCCGGGTGCACCCTGACCGATCCGACGCTGATCCAAACCGGGACCGAGCAGGACGTCTCGTCCACCGGCGCGCCCTCCTACTCGGCGTGGTGGGAGCTGGTCCCGGTTCCATCGCTGACGATCAGCTCGATCACCGTGCATCCCGGCGACCAGATGCACGCCTCGATCTCCCAGCTGGTCAACGACGCCGACGTCTGGAACATCGCGATCAAGGACCTGACCACGGGTCAGTCGTACTCCACGACGGTGCCCTACACCTCCACGATGGCCACCGCGGAGTGGATCGAGGAGACGCCGCTGCAGATCGGCACCAACGCCGGCTTCGCCGCCCTGCCCAACCTGACCAACCCGGCGTTCAGCTCCGGCGCGGTCAACGGCGCGTCGGTGAAGCTGACCCCGTCGGAGGAGATGTACCTGACCGACTCCAACGGCAGCGTCATCGGCGCCCCGTCGGCCCCCAACGCCGCGGGCAGCGGTTTCAACGCCTGCGCGTGGGCGTCAACCTGCAGCTGACCTCCGCGGACAAGCGCGAAGGTGTGCGACGCCCCCGCAGGGTGCCGGGGCGTCGCTACCCTTGGCGACGATGAAGCGCTACCACGTGACCACGTTCGGCTGCCAGATGAACGAGCACGACTCTGAGCGGATCAAGGGCATGCTCGAATCGCTCGGCTATGCCGAATCGGACACGCGCGCGGGTGCCGACCTCATCCTGTTCAACACGTGCTCGATTCGCGAGGCGGCCGACAGCCGCTTCGTCGCTCACCTCGGCGAGGCCAAGCGCCTCAAGCGCGAGGATCCGCACCGGGTCGTCGGAGTGGGGGGGTGCTGGGCTCAGTCGGTCAAGGAGGAGGTCTTCGCCCGGTTCCCGTTCGTCGACGTCGCCTTCGGCCCCGGCCAGGTGCACAAGCTCGCCGAGTTCCTGACCAGCGACTCCATCACGGCCCAGGGCTTCTTCGAGTTCGAGGGATTCACCGGGCATCTGCCGGCGAAGCGTGCCCGTGACTTCCAGGGCTGGGTGCAGATCAGCGTCGGCTGCAACTCGGTCTGCTCGTACTGCATCGTCCCGTCCACCCGCGGACGGGAGGTCAGCCGCCGCCCGGACGAGCTGGTGGAGGAGATCCGCCGGCTTGCCGCCGACGGGGTCTGCGAGGTGACCCTCCTCGGCCAGAACGTCAACTCCTATGGCCGGGACCTGCCGCGGGCCGACCGGATCACGTTCTCCGAGTTGTTGCGCGCTGTCGACGCGATTCCCGGGATCGAACGAATCCGCTACACGAGCCCGCATCCCAAGGACATGCGCGAGGACGTGATCCGAGCCCACGCGGAGCTTCCGGCGCTGTGCGAGCACATCCACCTGCCGCTGCAGTCCGGGTCCAGCACGGTGCTGAAGCGCATGCGGCGCACCTACGGCCGCGAGCGCTATCTCGACCGCGTCGCCCTCATCCGGGAGCAGGTGCCCGACTGCGCGCTGACCACCGACATCATCGTCGGCTTCCCCGGCGAGACCGACGCCGACTTCGAGCAGACGCTCGAGGTCGCCGAGGAGGTCGGCTTCGATGGCGCGTTCACGTTCGTCTACTCACCGCGGCGCGAGACGGAGGCGGCGACTCTGCCGGACCAGGTGCCCCACGAGGTCCAGGTGGCCCGTATGGAGCGGCTCGTGGAGGTCATCCAGCGGCGGGCCCGTGAGCGCGCCCAGCGCTTCGTCGGCCGGTCGGTGGAGGTGCTGGTCGAAGGTCCTTCGCGCACCGACCCCTCCCGTCTCCGGGGTCGCTCGCGCCACAACAAGGTCGTGAACTTCTCTGGCCTGGGTGCGCCGGGAGAGCTCGTCGAGGTCCAGATCGCCGGGGCGACCAGCCAGACGCTGAGCGGCGAGGCCTCGCTGCTCGCCCGCGCCGCGGGCTGACTCGCCCGCGACGGGCGATCGCGGTCTCCTCCGTTCGGCGGAGCCGCGTGGGGTCCACCCCGGCCGGTCATCGCAAAGTCCCGGTTGCCAGGATCAATGGTCCCGCGGGACAGCAGGCGACGTGCAGCCGCGGCGGAAGCATCCCAAGTCGCGGTCAAACGTCGATGGGCGGCCCGGCCGACCTGTACGAAGGAGCGTCAATGCACATCTTGTCTCCCCCAAGGCCCCTGGCTGCTCTAACAGCCATCACCGCCGCGCTTGCGGTTGCCGCCCCGGCGGCGAGCGCGAGCCCGGCGAATACCCCGGCAATGACCGTGGACCCACAGGTCTGCCAGGTCATGAGCCCTAATGCCATCGGACCTTTCGGACCCGCGCAGGGTGCTGGAGGCGCCTCGCTCGCGAGCGTCCTCAACACGGCGGGTGGCTCGGGCCGCTGCCCGGCCCAGGTCCTCCAGGCGTCGCTGCTGCCCACTCCTTACCGATGATGTCGTGAGCTGAGGCCGGAACGCGCCGTGGTGTGAGCGATCGCACCGCCGCGGATAGATGCGCCCCGGGCTCGGCGCGGTCCCGTCACGCCAGGGTCGGCGGGGGCCCGATCGAAGGTGCGGGCTGACCGCGCCTTCCCGCGTGTGAACCGAGTGCTGCATCTGTCCCCCCACTGTGGGAACATACGTTCGTGCGCTGGAGCAACCTGAGCATCGACGAGGAGGAACGGACCCGGCTTCCGGGCTACAAGGAGGAGGCGGTGGTGCGCCATTTCGACGCACCGGACGCGATCTCCACCCGGTTCTACGAAGTGCGGGCCAAGTCGATCCTCAACCGGGTGCCGGAGGCGTCGCAGATGCCGTTCCGGTGGACGATCAATCCGTATCGCGGATGCAGCCACGCATGCCGGTACTGCAACAGTGGCGAGACGCCGATCTTGATGGCGGACGGCAGGCACAAGGCGATCGCCGATCTCCAGGTGGGCGACGCCATCTACGGCACCCGTGTCGGCGACTCCGGGGACCGCCGATATGCACGTACGACGCTGGTCGACAAGTGGATAACGGTCAAGCCGGCGTACCGCGTGATGCTCGAGGGCGGAACCGAGCTGGTCGTGAGCGGGGACCACCGGTTCCTGACAAACCGCGGCTGGAAGCACGTCCTCAACAGCGGCCGCAGCGAGCCTGACCGTCCCCATCTGACCATCCGCAACAGTCTCGCCGGAACCGCGGCATTCGCCCCTCAGCCAGTCCACAACGCGGAGTACCGGCGCGGCTACCTCTGCGGGATTGTGCGCGGGGACGGCACGCTCGGCGCCTACATCTATCACCGGCCCGGGAGGAACCCGGCGACACGTCACGGCTTTCGGCTGGCACTTGCCGACCTCGAAGCACTTCGCCGAGCGCGCGACTTCCTCCTGCAGGCTGACGTCGCCACCGGCGAGCGCCTCTTCCAGGCGGCTGCGGGCACGCATCGGGAGGTGCGGGCGATCACGGCAGGAAGTGCAACGGCGTTCGAGCGGATCACCGATCTGACCCGTTGGCCGCTGATGCCGAGCCTGGATTGGTGCCGCGGGTTCCTGGCCGGCATCTTCGACGCAGAGGGGGGACGGAGCTGTTCTGCGCTGCGGATCACCAACACCGATCCGCACACCCTCGCCTGGACCGAATCATGCATTCGGCGCCTCGGGTTCGACGTCAGCATCGACACCACGCCGAGCGAGAACGGCCTTGAGTACATCCGCATCCGCGGCGGCCTGTCGGAGCAGCTGCGGTTCTTCCACCTGACCGATCCCGCGATCGCGCGCAAGCGAGACATCGAGGGGCAGATGGTCAAGACGTTCGCCGACCTCAGGGTGGCTGAGATCGAGCCACTCGGCCGCGCCATGCCGTTGTACGACATCACGACGGGCACCGGAGACTTCATCGCCAACGGGGTGGTCAGCCACAACTGCTTCGCCCGGCCGACGCACACGTACCTGGACTTCAACGCCGGCGAGGACTTCGAGCGCCAGATCATCGTCAAGGTCAACGCGCCGGAGCGGCTGCGCGTGGAACTGGCGCGGCCGTCGTGGAAGGGCGAGCACATCGCGCTCGGCACGAACACCGACCCGTATCAGTGGGTGGAGGGCCGCTACAAGCTGATGCCGGGGATCTGGCAGGCGATGATCGACGCTCGCAATCCGGGCTCGGTGCTGACGAAATCGCCGCTGCTGTTGCGGGATCTGCCGATGATGCGGGAACTGAATGAGCGGGCGGATTTCAGCGCGGCGCTGTCGGTGCCGACGATCGACGAACGCGCGTGGCGGGCGACGGAACCGCACACGCCCAATCCCCGGGCCCGGCTGGAGGCGGTGGCGGAGCTGACGCGCGCCGGCATCAGGACGGGTGTGCTCGTGGCACCGCTCATGCCCGGGATCAACGACGACGCGGAGCAGGTGGCGAAGATCTTGGAGATGGCGAGCGAGGCCGGCGCGGCGTACGTCAGCGGGATCGCGCTGCACCTCCGGGGCGAGGTGCGCGACCTGTTCATGGAGTGGCTGGCCGAGAATCGTTCTGACCTGGTGCCGCGCTATCGTGCGCTCTACCGCAAGGGTGCGTATATGCCTCCCGAGGAGCGCAGGCGCCTGGCCGGGCTCGTGAATGGGCCCGATCTGGCGCCGTCGGAACGCGGCCGAGCCGCCTATCTCCGCGGCGCTCGGCCCGCGACGACAACGCCCCGGCCGGCACAGGAATCTCTCTTCGACGATCCTTCGGAGGTGAAACCTTCGGCGCCCTGAAGCGGTAGATACACCAGAATTCCGACGTAAGCGCCAGGAGCCAATGCCGAGGCAATTCAAGCCAAGCCGCCGAGATCTCAACCTCGACCGCATGTTCGAGACGCGCAGCGACGCGTGGGAACGCGTGGGGCTGTCGATCGACGTCGACTCGCGCGACGTTCAACGGTCGCGCCGCCGCGCAATCGTGCTCATACCGCTGCTGATCGCGCTCATCGTCGCGTACGACTACGTCAACCACAACAGGTGGCATGTGCTGCGGAGCAGCGGGGCGACGGGCTTGGAGGCTCCGATCACCATCGTCACCGTCCTGGCAGTGATGGTGATCGGCTGGGCGCTGGCGCGCGCGGTTGGGACGGCCGCCGGGCCCACGTTCATGCGCCGGCTGGATCCCGCCACCGCCGGCACCGTTGGGTTTCTGATCCGGCTGCTGACGATGGCCGTGGCGCTGGTGGCGGCGCTCAGCGTCGCCGGCGTCACGAGTCAGACCCTGGCGGTCGGCGGCGCCTTCACCGCCGTCATCTTCGGTCTCGCCGCACAGCAGACGCTCGGCAACGTGTTCGCCGGCATGGTGCTGCTGAGCGCGCGGTCGTTCCGGGTCGGTGACCGCGTCCGACTGCAGGCCGGGGCGATCGGTATCCAGGAGGGCATCGTCAGCTCGCTTGGCCTTCTGTACACGAAGCTCACGAGCGGCGCCGACCAGATCATGATTCCCAACAACCAGGTGCTCGCGGCCGTCGTGGTGCCACTCACCGAGCCCGATTCGGTCGACGTCAAGGTACGACTCACCTCCGGTGTGCGTCCGAGCCAGGTCCAGGCCATCCTCAACCAAGAGGTCAGCGTGCCCACCCGCACCGGCGCGTCGGTCAACCTCGAGGAGGTCGACGGCGACGACGTGGTCGTCCGGGTGAAGGCGACGCCGGAGATGTCACACGACGGCGCACGCCTGGCCGACGAGATCATGGGCGCCCTCCAGTCGGTCACCGGCGAACACGAGACAACCGGCAGCAACAACCGCGGGTAACCCCCCGCACCTCGGCAGCCCAGCACGGCCCGCAGGCGACTCAGCGCGCGCCGCGCTGACGCTCGGCCATCTCGGCAGCGATCCGGTGGGAGCCCATCAGGCGGGCGCCCCACGCCGCCACCCCCGGCGCGACGGAGGCGAACGCGGCGCCGAGTCGCAGCGCCACGGGGGCGACGTCGACCTCGGTGCGGTTGCGCCGGATTGCCGTCAGCACCGCGTCGGCGACCTCCTCAGGCGAGCGGGTGCCGACGCCGGGGGGGAGCCGGAGGCCGGTGTTGGCGAACATCCCGGCATCGCGGATGAAGCCGGGCGCGACGACCGAGACGCCCACCCCGCGGGGTCGCAGGTCCTCGCGCAGCCCCAGCGCAAACCCGCGCAGCCCAAACTTCGTCGCCGAGTACAGCGACGAGGCGGGGTTGGCCGCCTTTCCTGACAGCGACGAGATGAACACCATGTGGCCGCGGCCGCGGGCGGCCATCGCCGGGGCCAGCGCGGACGCGAGCGCGATCGGCGCCCGCAGATTGACCTCGAGCATCTGGTCGACGTCCTCGGCGGTCAACTCCAGCAGGAGCCCGGTGGCCGGTAGGGCGGCGTTGGCGACGAGCACATCCACTCCGGCCGACACGGCGGCCGCCGCCAGCCGCGCCACGTCCTCGCGATCGGCCAGGTCGGCGGCGATCGCCGTACCGCCGAGCTCGCCGGCGATGCGCTCCAGTTCGCCTCGGCGGCGGCCGCTCACGATCAGCCGCGCGCCCTGTGCGCTCAACGCGCGGGCGATCGCCTCACCGATGCCGCCGGTGGCGCCGGTCACGAGCGCGGTGCTGCCGGAGAGGGGGAAGGAGCGAGCCGCGGGCACGGCCGCGCAGTGTACGGCCCGCCCGCCCCGCAGGTGACCGGAGTCGACGGGAGACCGGCGCGCGCTCAGCCGGGGAACACGGCGACGGTGGCGGTGAACCCGTGCAGGAAACTCCGCCCGCCGACGGGCCCAATCTCCCCCGCGGCGAAGAACCCGGCGGCCGGTGGCGCGCCCAGCACGTGCTGGACCATCGACGCATCGTGGTCCCGGGTGCCGAACATCGACCGGCCCCGGCCGTTGCAGGAGAAGACCAGCGCCCCCGCCGGTCGTTGTCCGCCGATGGCCGCTGCCCGCAGCCGGAGCTCGCGCCGGAGATCCTCGTCGGCCGAATCGGCGTCACGGGCGTGCAGGCGCACGACCTGGCCGGGAGCGACGGTGGCGCCAACGGAGATAGCGCCGGTCTCCGGATCGGCGCCGAGGATCCCGCGCACCAGGAAGTCGCCGTGCCCGTATTCCGGCTTGCCGCCGTCGATGACGATCCCGATCATCAAACCGGCGAGGACCAGGGCCCGCTCGTCGAGCGGCAACTCGGCGACCGCGTTCTCGATGGCCTGCACCGCCGGCCGCCCCGCGAGCTCATGGATCACGTTGTCCTCGGCTGCGGTGATCGTCATCTCCGGCCCCAGCGGGGTTGCGCCCTGTGAGACACAGGGGATCATCTCGACCCCGTCGAGACAGACGCCGACGGCGCCCTCGGCGCGGACGGCGTCGCCGGCGAACAGGGCGGCGTCGCCCAGCGGCGTGCGGGCGCTCGACAGCCCGCCGAGCACCGGCACCCCCGGCGCCTCGCGAGCGAGCCCGTCCAGAACCCCGTCGGTGGGGAACGAGTACGGGTCGGACAGGAGGATCAGGGCAGAATCGGCACCGAGCTCCGGGAGCCCCTCCAGGACGCCCATATCCCCGTCCCCGGTGACGGTCGCGTGAAAGGGCCGCGCCGAACCGGCGTCAAGCGTGGCCGCCCAGACCGCGACCGCGGTTCCGGACTCCAGCTCGCGCCCGGCACCGAGCACGCCGCCCGCGCCGCAGCCCACCAGCGCCTCCGGCCCGAGCTCGGCTCCGATCGCCGCGAGCACCGCCTCCGGCATCGTCAGGTGGGCGCCACTCGCGAACACCATTGCCAGGTCAGGTTCGGCGCCGTGGAGCGCGTCTGCCACCTCCCGGGCGGCCATGGTGGCTCCGTGCAGAGGATCCGGGTCCGCGGAGAGCCCCGCAGCGACCTTCATGTCAACTCACCTGCACCTGCGCCCATCGTCTCACCATACTGCCCTCCGTGGCTCCCAGATCTGAGGTCATCGCGCTGTTCGGCCCCACCGGCGTAGGCAAGACCGATGTCGCCATCAGCCTCGCGCAGCTCCTGCGCGACCACGGCGAGCAGCCAGTCGCTGTGTCCGCCGACGCGCTCCAGGTGTACAGCGGCCTGGAGACGCTCACCGGGGCGGCGAGGGCCGACCAACGCGCCCAGCTCGATCATCGGCTGATCTCGTTCCTGCCGGTCGATGCCACCTTCAGCGCCGGTCAGTACGCGGAGCTGGCGCACGCCGAGATCGACGAGCTGCTGTCGGCCGGGTCTCGGCCGATCGTCGTCGGCGGCACCGGCCTCTACCTGCGAGCGGCCCTGACCGAGCTCAGCCTGCGTCCGGCGCCGCCGCAGGGCGTGCGCGAGCGGTGGCTCACCGAGCTGGAGCAACGCGGTCCGGCGGCGCTCCACGCCGTGCTGGCCGAGCGCGCCCCGTGGGCGGCCGAGACGATCGAGCCGACCGACCGCCAGCGGATCATCCGGGCTCTCGAGTTGCTGGATGCCGGCGAGCTCGAGCCGCCGAGCGGCGAGTCGGAGCTGTGGACCGCCGACACGCGCCGGACGACCCTGCTCATCGGACTGGTGCTGGACCGCGAGCGGCTGTATGAGCAGATCGACGCGCGCGTCGACGCGATGGTGGCCCACGGGGCACAGGAGGAGGTGCGCCGGGCTCAGGCGGCCGGCGCGTCGGCCACGGCGCGCAAGGCGCTGGGGTTCGACGAGCTCCTGGCCGGCGACGTCGACGCCATGAAGCGGCGCACCCGCAACTACGCGCGCCGTCAGCTGACGTGGATGCGCAAGCTGGCCGGGGTGATGGTCATCGACCGCACGGAGCGATCCGCTGACGACGTCGCCCGCGAGATCCTGTCGACCTGGCTGGCTGGACGCGGGATCTAGAACGCCGCCACGAACGGGTACATGAGCACGACGGCGACGAGCACGCCCAGGCCCCACACGAGCGTCAGCGCCGACAGCCATCGGCGCCGCTGCCGCCAACCGAGCGCTACCAGGTAGGCGACGGCGACGTACATGCCCGGCATCACGATCACCATGTAGTAGAGGTAGCTCGTTCGCTGGTCGATCAGGCTCTGCAGCTCGAACGGCAGCCACGTCCCGATGAACCAGGCGAGCGCCACGATCGGAAGCTGCCGGTCCCCCAGCGAGACTCGCCCGGCGGCGCGCCCGGGCCGCCCCAGGCGATACGCGGCAAACGCCAGCGCCGGGAGGGCGAGGAGCATGATCGGCGGGCTCATCATGCCGAAGAAGGCCACGACCGGGTGGATCGCGTACAGCCCGTGGCCCGGGAGCGACGGGTTGATCCGCAGGTACAGGATCGGCTTGAGATCGATCAGCCACTGCCACGGATACGAGGCGATGCCCGTCGGCCCGTGCGGGCTGGTCAGCCCGGATGCATACGTGATGATGTGCGAGATCTCGGCGAAGGGCCCACCGGTGATCAACTTGCCCTGCGAGTCCGCATACGGTGTCGCGATCTCGCTCATGATCGCCAGCAGCCCCACGAAGACGCCACACGTGGTGAACGTCGTCGCCGCCAGCCGTTTGATCGCGTCAACCGGACGCCAATCCGCCGGCGCCGACCGGTCGCGGCGGGCAACGACGAAACGCCCCAGTTCCAGCAGGAAGACGACGAACAGGGTGTAGGGGGCGACCTCCTTGAAGCACGTGGCGACCGCGAGCGCGACCCCGGCCGCGAACGGACGACCCCGCACGTAGAGGGCGACCGCCCAGATCATCGCCGCCACGGCGTAGATGTCCAGCGTCCCGATCCGCCCCATGACCAGCAGCAGGTTGTCGGCGGCCATCAGGGCCGCGGCGAGCACCGCCGACCAGCGGTCGGCTCCGGCGCTGCGCATCAGAGCGAACACGCCGAGAATCGCGAGCGAGCCCATCAGCAGGCTGCCGATCCGCCAGGCGAACGGCCCGTCGCCGAAGAGCTCGATCGCCGCCGCCATGATCAGCTTCGCCCCCTGGGGGTGCTCGGCGTTCGGATCGGTCCCGAGGGGCGCGTCGGCGTAATGCGAGCCGGCCGGCGGCCGGATCCCGGCGATCACCCGGGCGGCGTTCACGTAGTAGGCCTCGTCGAAGATCAGCGTGTGGTCGCCGGCTGTGGTGCACGGCGACATGCACGGCTCGTCGAGCAGCAGTGAGCGGGCTCCCAGCGACAGCACCGACACCACGAGCAGGGCGAGCAGCGGCGCGGCCGCCGAGGTGAGCATGCGCGGCCTAACCATGGCCGGGGCGACGGTACACCTAGACTGCCGCCGCGTGGACTTCGAGAAGTGGCATGCGTTGGGAAACGACTACCTGATCCTGGAGCGCGATGCGCTCCCGTTCGAGCTCACCGAGGCACGGATCCGGAAGCTGTGCGCGCCGCACACCGGCGTGTTCGCCGACGGCATCCTGCTGCTCTCCGGTCCGGACGAGCCTGGCTACGTCGCCCGCCTGCAGATCTTCAACCCGGACGGGTCCGAGGCCGAGCTCTCGGGCAACGGCGCGCGCGAGGCCGTTCTGTACCTGCGTCGGCGTGGCTGGACAGAGGCCGACGCGTTCTCGATCCAGACGGCGGCCGGCGAGATCCGCCCCACCATCACCTCGCCGACGACCGCCGCGCTCGACATCGGCCGGGTTCGCACCCGCTCCGGCGACTACCCGTCCGGCGCCGCCGACGGAGCCGGATCCCTGACCGCAGACGGGCGCGAGTGGCGCTTCCGGCATGTCCAGGTCGGCAATCCGCAATGCGCCATCCGCGTCGCCGACGCGGCTGAGCTCGACCGGCTCGACCTACCCGCGATCGGCGGGGGGATCGAGCGCCACGCGCTCTTTCCCAACCGCACCAACGTCTCCTGGTACGCGCCGCTGGCCGCCGATCGGATCCGGGTGCGGATCTTCGAGCGCGGCGTGGGGGAGACCTCAGCCAGCGGGACCGGGGCGACCGGGGCCGCCGTCGCCCACGTCCTCACCGGGGGCGAATCACCCGTGACCGTGGTACTCGACGGCGGTGAGCTCGTGGTCGAGGTCGAGGAGGACCTCCACGTTACCCTGAGCGGCTGGGCGGTCCCGGTGTTCTCCGGCGCCCTGGCCGAGGAATTCGTCAAGGAGCTGCATGAGACCGAGTAGGCGCCTGGAGCAGATCCCGCCATACCTGTTCGCCCAGCTGGAACGCAAGATCGCGGAGAAGCGCGCCGCCGGCGTCGACGTGATCAGCCTGGGGATCGGCGATCCGGACACCCCCACCTATGCACCGATCGTCGAGGCTGCCCAGCGCGCCGTCGCCGATCCGAGCACGCACACGTACCCCACCAACCGCGGGCGCGACGAGTTCCGTCAGGCGGTGGCCGCGTTCTATCACCGCCGCTTCGGCGTCGCCCTGGACCCGGAGACCGAGGTGATGCCGGCGATCGGGGCCAAGGAGTGCATCTTCAACCTCAACCTGGCGTTCCTGGACCCCGGCGACGTCGCGCTGGCCTCCGATCCCGGGTATCCGGTCTACACCGGCGGGCCGCTCATGGCCGGGGGCGAGCCCGTCCTGATGGGCCTGCGGCCGGAGCTCGGCTTCGCCCCGGACCTGGCGGGCATCAGCGCCGAGCACCTGCGCCGCGCCCGGCTGATGTTCATCAACTACCCCAACAACCCCACGGGGGCGATCGTCCCCGACGGGCTGTTTGACTCGGTCGTCGAGCTCGCCCAGGCAAACGAGTTCCTGATCGTCCACGACAACGCCTACAGCGAGACGACCTTCGACGGCTATGTCGCCCCGTCGTTTCTGGCCACGCCCGGCGCCAAGGAGGTCGGCGTCGAGGTGTTCTCGCTGTCCAAGGGCTACAACATGACCGGCTGGCGCTGCGCGGCCATCGTCGGCAATGCCGAGGCGATCGCCCAGTTCTGGCGGCTGAAGTCCAATGTCGACTCCGGCCTGTTCGAGGCCGTCCAGCTGGCCGGCGCGGCCGCGCTCGCGCCGGAGGTCGACGCCGAGGTCCGGGCGATGAACGAGGTCTACACCCGCCGCCGGGATCTCGTCTGCGCTGCGCTCGCCGACGCCGGCGTCGAGGTCACGCCGCCGAAGGGCACGATCTACGTGTGGGCGCCCGTGCCCCCGGGGTTCGAGAACGCGGCCGCCTACTGCGAGCACGTGCTCGAGGAGGCCGCCGTCGTCATCTCGCCCGGCGGCGCGTACGGGCCCAACGGAGAGGGCTTCTTCCGCATCTCGCTGACCACGCCGGATGACCGCCTCGTCGAGGCGGTGCAACGGTTGAGTCGCCTCTGATCCCGTCGAGTGGCGTCCGGCGCGGCTACCATCTCGCAGTAGTTGGCAGAGATCAAAGCCACAGAGAACGGGAGCCGGCCGTCGCGACGCGACGGTCAGCGGTCAGGCGGCCGGTCCGGGCGAGCCCGGCAACGCGCTCTGATGATCGCCGCTGTTCCCGCCGGTGAGGATGACCAGCTCGCGGAGCTGGCGGAGCTGCTGCGCACGGCGGGCGTGGCCACCGTCGGCGAGGTGGTCCAGCGCCGCGACCAGCCGCATCCGAACTCCTACCTCGGGGCCGGCAAGCTGGACGAGCTCAAGAGCCAGATCGCGGCCGCCGACGCGAATCTCGTGGCGGTCGACGACGAGCTCTCGCCTCGCCAGGAGCGCAACCTCGAGGCGGCGCTCGGGGTTCCCGTCATCGATCGCACCGCGATCATCCTGGACATCTTTGCCGCCCACGCCCACACCGCGGAGGGCAAGCTGCAGGTGGAACTGGCCCAGCTCGAGTACAACCTGGCTCGGATGCGGGGACTGTGGTCGCACCTGGAGCGACTCGGCGGCGGGATTGGGACGCGGGGACCGGGGGAGACCCAGATCGAGACTGACCGCCGGCTCGCCCGCGACCGGATCGCGGCGCTCAAGCGGCGGCTCGCCCACGTCCGCTCCACCCGGTCGGTCATGCGGGCCGAGCGCGAACGGGCTCATCTGCCGCAGATCGCGCTGGCCGGCTACACCAACGCCGGCAAGTCGACGCTCCTCAACGCGCTGACCGGGGCGACAGTGCCGGTCCGCGACCGGCTGTTTCACACGCTGGATCCCACTACCCGCGTGCTTCGCGCCGACGGCCGCGACTACCTGCTCACCGACACGGTCGGCTTCATCCGCAAGCTTCCCCATCAGCTGGTCGACGCGTTCGGCGCCACTCTGGAGGAGACGCGGCGAGCCGATCTCATCCTCCACGTCGTCGACGCCTCGGTCGACGAGGAGGAGCTCGCGGCGATGACCCGGGCGGTCGACGATGTGCTGCACGAGATCGGCGCCGATGACGCGCCCCGCCTGCTGGTGCTCGCCAAGGCGGACCGCATCGACGACGCGCGCCGCATCGAGCTCGCCCACCGCCATCCCGGAGCGCTCCTGGTCTCCGCGGACAGCGGCGAGGGCACCCGGGCGCTCGTCGAGCGAATCGAGGTCGAGTTCGCACGGCGTCTGTCCGAGGTCGAGCTGCTCGTGCCCTACCAGGAGGGCGGGCGTCTCGCCGAGCTTCACGAGCTGGCCGGTGATCTGGAGCGCGAGGACACGCCGGACGGCGTCAGGATCTGGGCCCGCCTGCCGCCCGGGATCGCCGCCCGCTACGCGCCGTACGCCATGCCGTCCGGCGTCTCGACCGCAGACTAGTCCCGGCGATACGTCATGAAGCTGCGCGTCATGCGCCTCGACGCCCGGGCGCAACTCCCCACCCGCGCCCATCCCGCGGACGCCGGCCTTGACCTGCACGCCTTCGAGGCGGCCGTCCTGGAGCCCGGGGAGCGGGCCTCGATCGGCACCGGCATCGCCGTCGAGATCCCAGCGGGCAACGCCGGTCTGGTGTTGCCCCGGTCCGGGCTGGCGGCGCGACACGGCATCTCGGTGGTCAACGCCCCGGGGCTCATCGACGCGGGGTACCGGGGCGAGATCCGGGTGCTGCTGCTCAACACGGATCCCCGGGAGCGCTTCGAGGTCGCCCCCGGCGCTCGGATCGCGCAGTTGGTGGTCATCGCCGTCGAGCCCGCGGTTGCCGTCGACGTCGAGTCGTTGGCGGAGTCCGTGCGCGGCGCGGGCGGCTTTGGGTCGAGCGGCACCTGAGGGCGCGCCGGCTGGTGTCTAATAGACGCCGGGCGTCAGGAGCCCGTGCGTCTCCAGGAACTGCTTGGCGACGGTCGCCGGGTCCTGCTGGGCGATGTCGACCGCCTCGTTCATCTGCCGGATGGCGTCGATTGTCAGCTTCTCGTCGACCCGCTGGATGACATCGACGAAGGCCGGGCCCTCCTCGGCCAGCACCTTGGCGGCCACGACCGGCACGACGTTGCCCGAGCCGAAGATCTGACGGGGATCGCCGAGCAGCTGGTAGTCGCCGGTGGCCAGCTCGGCGTCGGTGGTGTTGACATAGGCCGCCTGGACGACGGCGGCGTTGAGCTCGGCATACTGGGCGCCGACGGCCAGCGCCTTGAACGCGGCAGGAATGACGCCGTAGGCCTGGGCGATCGACGGAAGCCCCGGGCTGTCCTGCTGAAACTGCGGCGCACCGCCGATCGTCAGCTGCTTGGCGACCTTGCGGAGGTCACCGATCGTGCGGAGTTGATTCTGTGCCGCATAGGCGTCGGTGACGGCGAGAGCGTCCGTATCGCTGAACGGGGTCGGCGCCAACAGCTGGAGCCCGTGACCGAGCGCGTAATGCTGTGCCGCCTGGTAGGCGTCGAGCTGGTTGTGAAAGCCGTGTGTGTACCCGGCGACCGCGGAGTTGAAGACGTTGAGGTACTCCGGGTACATCGACAGCGATCCGGCCTTCAGGGCCTGGACGGTGACCTGGGTGGGTCCGATGTTCTGGTTGAGCGTCGCGGTGAACCCCTGGGCGGTGAGCGCCTGGACGTAGAGCTGCCCCAGCACGAACTGCTCCGTGTAGTTCTTGTCGCCGACGGTGATCGCCGGCCTTCCCGTGCCCGGGAGCGCGGGTGTCGTGGAGGTGGTGGCCGTCCCGGTGCCGGTTCCGACGCTGCTGGTGCTGGCCGTGCTCGTGCTGTCGCTCGACGAGAGGGTGGCGGCAGAGGGGGCGCCGGTGGCATTGCCACACGCGGCACACAGGAGCGCGACGGCGATGGCGGCGAGCAGGCGCCGCGTCGATCTGGACTGGATGGGCGGATACATTAAAAAAACGGGACTGCGCGCGATCCTAGAGCCCGGCCGCCCGCCGCGCCTCGGCATGAGCGGCGTGCTCCAGCTCGTCTTCGAGTGGAGCGAGCGGCGCGCGAAGGTCGAGAGCGGTCGTGATCAGCCAGTCGGCAAACCAGGCGTTCTTGGGCAACAGCGGGCCGTGGAGATACGTGCCGATGACATTGCCGGCGCGGACCCCCTCCTGACCATCGCGGTCGTTATTCCCGTGGCCCTTGAGCACCCGGCCGAGCGGCTGCGCCCCGGCGCCCAGATATGTGCGTCCCCCGTGGTTCTCGAAGCCGGCGAGAACCTGCTGGCCGTTCGCGGCAGCGGGGCCCGGCCCGCCGCCGAGGTCCACCTCGATGGCGACGTTGCCGATCAGCCGCGGGCCCAGGGCCCGGACGGTGTGCAGCTCGACGAGCCCCACCCCCGGAAGCGTCTCGTCGCCGAGCTGGTAGGAGTGCCCCAGCAGCTGATAGCCCCCGCAGACGGCGAGGATCACCGCCCCGCGCGCGGCGGCCGCATGGAGGTCGGCGCGCTTGTTCTCGGCCAGGTCATGGGCACACAGCTTCTGATCGCGATCCTGGCCACCGCCGATGTAGTAGATGTCGGCGGCGTCGGGGTCGAGACGTGACTCCAGGCCGGCCGACAGCAGCTCGAACCGGATCCCGCGCCACTCCGATCGGCGCTGCAGCATGATCAGGTTGCCGCGATCGGCGTAGATGTTCATCAGATCCGGGTACAGCGCGCACACCCGCAGCGTCTGTTCAGGCATGGAACACCACGACCGTGCTGCCGACGTACTCCTCGGTCGGCGGGATCTCGATCCGGTCACAGGCGCCCAGTCCCCGCGCGGCTCCCTCGCGCTCGAGCGTGTCGCCGTCGAGCCGGTCCAGGCCGATCACGTCCTGCTCGACGGCGAGGCGGCCGTCGGCCGTCACCGTCTCGCGCACGCGCTCCAGCACGAACCGCTCGCCGGCGACGCGGACCGCCGTCGGCCGGCTGCTGTAGACGACGCCATCGACCTCGCGGACGTCCGGGAGCGGACCGAGCCCGTTGTTCGAGACGTCGAACGGCTCGAGCTCCTCGGCGAGGGCGATCGCCAGGCGGCCGTCCGGGCCGAGATGCCGGCGGGCGCGCGCCAGGAACCGCGCCCGCTCAGGCGGGCCGCCGAGCAGCTGGATCGTCTGCATCGGCACGATGCAGAGCGGGAAGAGCGCGTCGAGCGAGAACGACCGAGCGTCGGCCACCACCGTTGTGACGTCAAGGCCCGCGGCCCGCTCGCGAAGGGTTGCCAGCAGCTCCTCGCTCACGTCCAGCGCCGTCACCGGATAGCCGGCCTGAGCGAGGTCGAGCGTGACCCGGCCGGTCCCGGCGCCGACGTCGAGCACGGGGCCTCCGCTGCGCCCGGCCAGGTCCCGCCAGACCTGGAGGTCTTCGGAGTAGCCGCCGCACTCGATGTCGTGCCAGATCGCCTTCACGTGGTCGCCGCCGCGGGCTCCCGGGCCCAGAAGGCGCTCACGTGACCCCGGCGCTGCAGCTCCTCTCGCAGTTCGAGCAGCGCGGTGTAGGTCGGCACCGCGAACAGCCGGCGGCCTGGACAGTCCGCGAGGGCCGCGTCGAGCGCGTCCGCCAGCTCCGGGACCGCCACGAGCCGCTCCACGTCGACCCCGGCGTACTTGAGCCGCAACGCCAGCTCGGCCGCCCGGGTCCCGGCGCAGGTCACGCGGCGGGCGCGGCCGGCCAGCATCTCGAAGTCCGCGTCCCACACCCAGGAGACGTCGCGCCCGTCGGCCGTCCGGTCGTTGAGGATCGCCAGCACGTCGAGGTCGCCGCCCTCCAGCGCGAGGGTCCGCAGGATCTCGTTGGCGCCCGCCGGGTTCTTGATCAGCAGGATGGAGAGCTCGCACTCGCCGATCTGGACGCGCTCGGCCCGGCCGAAGGCGGCACTGACAGCGGCCAGGCCCTCGGCGATCGTCGCCGAGGGCGCGTCGAGGGCGAGACAGAGGCTCGTCGCCGCCAGAGCGTTGTAGACGTTGTACAGGCCGGGCAGGGGGAGCTCGATTGAGGCGGTCCCCGCGGGCGTGTGCAGCTGGAACGTGGCGGCGCGCGTTCCGTACAGCTCGATGTCGGTCGCAAAGACCGTCGGATCGGGGCGGCGCCGGCCGCACGACGGGCAGCGGTAGCGTCCGAGGTGCCCCAGGTAGATCGCCTCGTACTCGTAGGCGGCGCCGCACCGGCGGCAGTGCTTGGAGTCGGCCGCGTGCTGCATCTGCGGCGTGGCCATCGCCGGATCCTCGACACCGAAGTAGATGACGCCTGGGTGATGGCGGCCGAGGTCGGCGATCAGCGGGTCATCGGCGTTGAGTGCCAGCCGCGCGGTCCCGGGCAGGCGGGCGACCATCGCCGCCCAGCGGTCGGCGATGGTCTCCAGCTCGCCGTAACGGTCGAGCTGGTCACGGAACAGATTGCCGAGCGAGAGCGCGCGCGGGTGCAGCTGGGGCGCGACGCGGTCCAGCCAGAACTCGTCGACCTCGAACAACCCCAGCTCGCCGTCGATGCCGCCGCCCCGCCGGGCCGCGTCCAGGAGAGCGGAGGCGACGCCGCCGGCCATGTTGGCGCCGGCGCGGTTGTGAACGAGCTTGGTCCCGGCCCGCTCCAGAATGGACGCGGCCATCGCGGCCGTCGTCGTCTTGCCGTTGGTCGCCGAGACGACGGCGCTGCCGGCGGGCAGCCGTCCAGCCAGGCGCTCGATGGCCCTGGGATCCAGCCGGGTCAGCACCTTGCCGGGGAGGCTGGTGCCGCCTCCACGCCCGGCACGGCGGACGACCTCGCCGACGGTGCGAGCCGCCGCGATCTTCGCATCCAGGAAGGTCATGCCCGGGCCGCGGGCGTCGCGGCCACCGTGGGCGGCGCCGGCGCGGCCATCGTCGCCGGGACGATCGCGCGGACCGCCCCCGCCAGGATCCGGACGGCCACCGGCAGCTCGGAGATCGGATCGCCGTCGGCGAACAGCGTGAACGGCCGCGAGGCTGAGATCTCGACCGTCCGGGCGCGGATCACGTCGACGGTGTCGAGCTGGACATGGGCGCCGCGAAAGACGGTGGGCAGCAGGCGCAGGAACCGCAGCTTGCGCATCTTCGAGATGATCACCACGTCGAGCATTCCGTCGTTGAGGTCGGCCGCCGGCGCGAGCATCATCCCGCCGCCGTAGAAGTTGGAGTTGGCGACGGCGACCGTGAATCCCGTGAAGGTCCGGCTCTCGCCGCCGTCGATCCTGACGTTGAAGGTAGCGGGGCGCCACCCGGCCAGCGCGCGGAGGGCGCCGTAGGCGTACACCGCGTCGCCGCGGACGAGCCTCGTCTCGTTCGCGATCCGGTTGGCGATCGAATCAAAGCCGCAGCTGGCGATGCCGATGAACGTCCGCTCGCCGACCTGGCCCATGTCCAGCCGGCTGATGGCGCCGTGCGCCAGCACCGAGCACGCCTCACCCGCGTCCAGCGGGATCCTCAGCGCGCGGGCGAAGTCGTTGCCCCGGCCGCCCGGCAGCACACCCAGGACCCCGTCGCTTGCCGCCAGCGCCCCCGCCACCGCCGCGATGAGCCCGTCGCCGCCGAACGCGACGGCTCGCTCGCCCGCTGCCGCCGCGGCCGCGGCCAGCTCCCGCGCGTGGTCGAGGCTGGAGGTGGGCTCCACCCGGTGCTCAAGCCCGAGGCGGGTGAGCTCGTCCCGCACGCGATGCAGCTGGCGTCCGGTCCGGCCGCCGCCGGCGTTCGGGTTGGCGATCACCATCAGCGGTGGGCGATCGGCCGTCACCCGGTCACCAGCGCGTAGAGGCTGTCGGCCACGGCAACCGGGGCCGGATCTTGGGCCGCCTCCGCCTGCTCCCGGGTCGTGATCCCGGTCAGGACGATGGCGCCGTCGAGCCCGGCGGCGGCGGCCCCGGCGAGATCGGAGTCCAACCGGTCTCCCACCATGAGCGACCGGCCGGGGCCGAGGCGGTCCAGCGCGGTCTCGAAGAGCATCGTGTCCGGCTTGCCGACGCTGCGCGCGATGCGCTCGGTCGCGTACTCCAGCGCGGCGACGACGGCGCCCGTGCCCGGCCAGTAGCCATCGCCCGCCGGAAACGTCCGGTCCCGGCCGGCGGCGATCATCTCCGCCCCGTTGAGCACCGCCTGGGTCGCCGTGCGCAACTCCTCGAAGTCGAACGCGTCATGGCCGGCGACGACCACGATCTCGGCGCTGACCTCGCGTTCCGTGCCGTTGACGATCCGCTGCCCGGCGTCGGCCACGTGACGGAAGATCGCCGCCGAGCCGATCACGTACGTCGGCGTGCGGGGCGTCCGGTCGGCGAGGACGTACTGGATCGCCGAGCCCACCGTCACGATCTCCTCCAGCGAGGCCTGCAGCCCCATCGACCACAGCTTGCGGACGTACTCCTCCGGCGCGAGCCGGCTGTCGTTGGTGATGAACGCGAGCGTCTTGCCGGCCCCCCGCAGCTCGGCCAGGGCCTCCCGGGCATGCGGCGTCGGTGCCTGGTCGACCCAGACGCAACCGTCGAGGTCGAGCAGCAGGTGGTCATAGTCGGCAATGAGAGGGGAGAGGGGCATGGGCGGAGAAGCCGCGGGTGGTGGACGGGGTGGTGGACCGGAGGGGTTGTGGACCGGAGGGGTGTGGACGGGGGAGGTTGCGCACCGGAGGGGGCGCCGCCGCCGATTATCGCGCCGGGGGCGGCTTGTTCCGGTCCAGGCCAGTGAAGTGCAGAGGTCGGTCGAGCCGACTCGGACCTCGAGGGAGGAGGTTGCCCGCCGCCGCCCTACGGGTCCTCGCGTGGGCCGGGGCGAGCGGTCCACCGCCGCGTTTGTCCGGCCCCGGGCGGCCTTAGGCCGTTGGCCCGGATTCCGGTGCCTGATTTACCGGCCCCCGGCGTGCATCGCGCGCCAAATCCGGATTTGGCCCGACGATTTGGCGCAAACTCCCTGCACAGACGCCGGTTTGCGCCAAATCCGCAGGGCTTGTCCGGATTTGGCACATCATGCACGTCCAGCGGCCGATAGCGGGCCGTCCGCCGGCCTCGACTGAAGCGGCTTTGCCGCCGAGGTGCAGGGAAAAATCAGTGCGGCGCGCGTAGCGCGTCCGCGCCGCACCACCGGCGTGGGTCGGCAAGGGTTCCGGAAAGCTAAACCGAAAACCAGAGGTTCTGGACGAACGTACTAGTGCCGCAGCCTTGAATGTTGGCTTGCGGATGTACACAATCGGTCGCGAAGTTGGCGCCGCGGCAAGGAACCATCGGCGCCAACTCGCTAATTAGACGAGTATTCGCTCACCCAGCCGTCCCCGGGAAAGGAGGTCGACTATGGGTTGGCACA
>DASZMK010000138.1:0-1901 GCA_035551855.1 Solirubrobacteraceae bacterium | reverse complement strand
GCGACGTGGAACATGGGGCACACGTGCAGCCACCGGTCGGCATGCGCGTGACCGGTTGCGATCAGGTTGTGGCGGGCGTTGGCGAGGAGGTTGGCGTGGCTGAGCATCACCCCTTTGGGGGCGCCGGTCGTGCCGCCGGTGTAGGAGATGGCGGCCAGCCGGTGCTCGTCGCCGGCCACGCACGCCGCCGGAGGCCGGTCGATCAGATCCTCGTAGCCGATCACGCCGTCGGCGAGCGGACCGGGTGCGTCGAGCACGAGCTCGCGCAGGCTGGGGCAGCGCTCGCGGAGCGCTCGGGCGACGGGGAGCTGGTCGGCGTCGACGACGAGCACCTCGAGCTCACAGTCGTCGACCATGAATGCCAGCTCGGACTCGGCCAGGCGGAAGTTGAGATCGACGAGCACCCGGTCGAAGGCCGGGACGCCCAGCCAGCACTCGACGTGCGCCAGAGAGTTGACACCGAGAAAGCCGGCCCGGGCACCCGCCGCCAGCCCCAGCTCGTCCAGCGCGGAGCCGAGGCCGCCGACGCGGTGAGCGAGCTCCTGGTAGGTGATGGTCCGCTCGCCCCAGACGACGGCGGGAGCGTGGGGATGCAGGCGCGCGGCACGGGCCAGCGGCCAGCTGAGATCGCCGCTGGAGTGGCGAGTGACGGACACCTCTCCGAGACCCATGGTACCTCCATGATAATGTTCGGCTACCTGATATTCAACCTGTGTCGGGCTGATTTGAAAGAGGGAGAATGAGCGCATCGGCGGCTAGCGGGTTTGTGACTGACCTGGATGGTCTGCGGGAACGCAGATCGGTCCATCTGGGCTACAGCGAGTGGGTGGAGATGACCCAGGAGCAGGTGAACGCGTTCGCCGATCTCACCGGGGATCACAATCCCATTCACATCGATCCGGAGCATGCCCGCACGACACCATTCGGCGGAACGATTGCTCACGGCCTGCTGTCACTGTCAGTCGTGGCTCCGGTGACACAGCGCCTGCAGGTGACCGACGCGGCTACGGCGATCAACTACGGCACCGAGAAGGTCCGTTTCCCAGCGCCACTCCGGGTCGGCGACCATTGGCGCGGCGCCGCGGAGGTCACCGAGGTGACCGAGGTCAAGGGCGGCCTGCAGGCGCGGATCAACGCGACGGTCGAGGTCAGAGACCAGGAGCGTCCTGCGGCCGTCGCCGAGTTCCTGATCCGGTTCTACGCATGAGCGCCGTGCGACTCGACGGCGAGGTGGCGGTGGTCACCGGCGCCGGCCGCGGTCTCGGCCGGGCCTATGCCCGCGGCCTGGCCGCGGCGGGCGCCGCCGTGATCGT
Source organism: Solirubrobacteraceae bacterium (assembly GCA_035551855.1). Lineage (GTDB taxonomy): Bacteria > Actinomycetota > Thermoleophilia > Solirubrobacterales > Solirubrobacteraceae > Palsa-465. The sequence continues at coordinate 588 of DASZMK010000138.1, read as the reverse complement.
CAACGACCTCGACGAGCGAGCGGCGTCGGAGGTGGCGACCGAGATCCGCGACGCCGGAGGCCGGGCGGTGGCCGAGGCGCGCCCCGTCGGTGATACGGAGGCCGCGGAGGCAGACGTCCAGTTGCGCGACGGGGCGTGGACGGCGGAGGCGATCACCGCGGGCTGGGACGAGCTCGAGCCGGCGCTTCAGCGCTACGGGGTGGAGTTGCCCCCGCTCGAGCTCGACGAGAGCGCTCCCGCCTCATGACCGCCGGCGCCTCTATCGATCTCGATGCTGTGGTGGCGATCGACGTGCATGTTCATGCCGAGCGCAACGCGGACGAGCCTCAGGATCCGGTGACGTTGGAGGTGCTGGAGGCGGCGGCCCGGTATTTCGGTGGCAGCCCGCAGCAGCCGAGCGCGCAGGAGGTGGCCGACTACTACCGGGAGCGCAACATGCTGGCCGTGGTCTTCAACGTCGATGACGAGGCGGGGATGGGCCGGCCGCGGCTGGGCAGCCGGGAGGTGTTGGAGGCGGCGCGGGCCAACCCGGATGTGGTCATCCCGTTTGGCAGCGTGGATCCCCACAGGGGCAAGCTGGCGGTCCGG
>DASZMK010000137.1:0-22696 GCA_035551855.1 Solirubrobacteraceae bacterium | reverse complement strand
GGCGCGTTCTGATAGGTTGCCGCTCGCCGAGTTCCCGGACTGCCGCCCCGGGAAGCGGGGAACCCAATTTGTTGGGGCGAGTCTCACGGTGATCCGTGGGAAGCGCTCTCGTACAGAGCGCGAGCCCGTCAGCTAACTCCGCAGGCACACAGGCACCTCGCTGCAAGACCCCGTTCACGGGGCCACCTGTACGTGCCCGGATACCGCAACTTCGTCGCCGCAAACCTGCGCAACCGTCCGTCCGATGACGGCGGGATTCGAGGTCTGCCGAAAGCTCAGGCGATGAGGGCGATGACCGCTCGGGCTGTGTTCCTGGCCACGCTGGCACTGCTGGGCCTGGTGGGAACGGCTTCGGCGGCAGGGGGCGGCGCGGGGCTGGTGACGCCCACAGCGCCTCGGGGGATCGTCACCCCCGCCGGCAAGCCGGTGTTCGGGCGCACGCTGCGCCGGGGCCAGCACGGGGCGGACGTTCGGACCCTCCAGACCTGGCTGAGCGACGTCGGCTTCAACGTTCCGGCCACCGGTTACTTCGGCACGATGACCAAGCGGGCGGTCACGAGCTTTCAGGTGGCCAGGCACCTCTCGCCCGCGAGCGGTTCCGTCGGCAGCCGCACCGCTTCGACGCTCCTGGCCGCCGTGAAGTCGACGACCAAGGTGTCCGCCGTCGCGGTGTCGCCGGCGACCACCACCGACGGGCTGACCTTCCCGCTGCGGCCGTTCAGCCGCGTGCTCGCACCGAGCGCCTGGTCGCTCGATCAGGGCATCGACATCGGCACCGTCAACAACGCCTGCGGGCCGCAGGTGACCGAGGTGGCGATGGCGGATGGCACGATTGTCCAGGAGGGCATCGACGGGTTCGGCCCGGCCGCGCCGATCCTCAAGGTCTCAACCGGCGCGTACAGGGGGCGCTACATCTACTACGGTCACGCCGCGCCGGCGCTGGTTCCGGTCGGCGCCGAGGTGACCGCCGGCGAACCGATCGCCGAGCTCGGCTGCGGCGATGTCGGCATCTCCTCCGCGCCCCACATCGAGATCGGCATCAGCTCCGCGGGCGGGCCGCCGTGCTGTCCCGGCTACCAGCAGACCTCCCCCGCGTGGTATGACGTCGTGTTGGGGCTCTACCAGCAGGAGTCGAAGTAGCGCCGTCGTGGCCTGAGCGCGGGCGGCGGCGGGCGCGGGTCGACTCGTAACGCCGGTGCCCTAAGCTCGTTCTCGCCATGGATGAGCTGCGACGTTTCTGCCTGCGGATGCTCAGGGACGGGTCGGCGGCGGAGGCTGCGGCGGCGCAGGCCGCCGGATCCGGCGGCGGCGATCGGCTCGCGGCGTTGCAGTCGGCGATCGCGGAATGTCGACGGGTGACAGACGCCGGCGCCGGCGCCGCGTCGCCACCGCCGGCAGCCCGGGCGGGCGCAGGGCTGGCCACCGCCGTGGCCGGCGAGCTGGCGTCGGCGACCGGACGGCTGGCCGCGCCCGAGCGCGAGCTGCTGGCCCTGCGCGACCTGCTCGACCTCTCCTATGGCGAGATCGCAGCGGTGACCGGGAGCGAATCGGACACCGTGGCGGCGCGGCTCGCGGAAGCGCGACTGCGGCTACGCCGGGAGCTGCGCGGCAGCGGCATCGCCGCGACGGACTGCCCGGAGCGCGAGCGGGCCCTGCGGAGCATTGCGGCGCGGCAGGACGATGAGCCGGCCGCCGCCGCCGACGGGGACTGGCTGATCGAGCACCTCGGGCACTGCCGGGGGTGTGGGCAGATCCACGCCGCGATGCTCGAAGCGACCGCCTGCTACCGCGGCTGGGGAGCGGCCGAGGGGGCCGGCGCGGTCGCCGACTTCGGCCCGTGAGCGCGCCCGCGCGCGTACTCCGGACGAGCGACGGCGAGCTGCGGCTCGGCCACCGCCCGCTCCTCATGGGCATCGTCAACGCGACGCCGGACTCGTTCTCCGACGCAGGGCTGCCCCGCACCGTGGACGGGCGGGTGCAGCTGGCCGAATCCCTGGTGCGAGACGGCGCTGATCTGATCGACATCGGCGGCGAGTCCGGCGTCACCAATCGTCCGGCGGTGACGGCGGAGGAGGAGATCGCCCGCGTCGTTCCCGTCATCCAGCGGGTCGTCGCTGAGCTCGGCGTGCGCGTGTCGGCCGATACGTACAAGCCGGCGGTGGCGCGGGCGGCCATCGCCGCCGGCGCGTCGATCATCAATGACGTGAGCGGGCTCCTGGATCCGGAGCTGGCCGAGGTCTGCGGACAGACGGGGGCGGCCCTCGTCCTCATGCACACGCTGGCGCCGCCCAAGCAGCGGCTGCACGACCCGGAGCTGGATGGGCGGATGGCCAACGACGTCCAGCGCTTCCTGGAGCAGCGCATCGAGCTTGCCCTGGAGAGGGGGGTCGACTTCGAGCAGTTGATGCTCGATCCCGGCCCGGATTTCTCCAAGACGCCATCGCAGACGGTCGAGGTGCTGCGGGCGCTGCCGCGCCTGCACGCGCTCGAGCGGCCGATCCTGCTCGCGGTGTCGCGCAAGGACTTCGTCGGCGCGCTGACGGCGCGCTCGCCGCGCGAACGGCTGGCCGGAACGCTGGCGGCGATGGCCCACGGCGTCGGCGCCGGCGCGCACGTCCTTCGCCTGCACGACGTCGCGGATGCTGCCGACTTCCTGACGATCCGCGCCGCCCTCAAGGGTGAGTCCGCCGTCGAGCCGGAGCTCAGGGTGTCCGACCTGCTGCGCTGGGATCAGGACGATGCCCGCCGGATGGCGCGCTAGATTCAGGTTCACGAATCGCCGGTCGCTGGCCCAACGCGACCGGAGCCCACCGATAACGAGCCAAAGGAGTTCCCCATGTCAGTACTCGATCGCAGCGCGCTCGAAGCCAGCCCCCTCGCCGATCTTCACGCGATCGCCTCCGAGCTCTCGATCGACGGCTACCGGCGCCTGCGCCGAGCCGACCTGATCGACGCGATCCTCACCAAGCAGGAGGGTGGCGCGCCGGCGCCGGCGCCGGCGCCCGCGCCCGCCAGGAAGCGGTCGAAGCCGGCCGAGAAGACCGAGAAGGCCGAGCGGGCCGAGCGGGCCGAGAAGGCCGAGCGGGGCGAGAAGCCCGAGCCGGGCGAAAAGGCCGACAAGGCCGAGAAGGTCCAGGACGGCGCCGTCGCCAAGCCGAGCGAGGATGAGGACGAGGACACCGCGGGCACGCGGCGGCGTCGCGGACGCCGGGGTGGCCGCGGCCGCGCCGCGACCACCCGGGACAACGGTGACTCCGCCACCCGGGAGGACGTCGCCGACAAGGAGGAACCGGAGCAGGAGGCGGAGCCGGAGCCCTCGTCGTCCGAGGAGCTCGTGGAGGGGGTAGTCGAACTTCTCGCCAACGGCTCCGGGTTCGTCCGTGTCGACCCGCCGGACCCCTCCGACGAGGACGTCTACATCTCGTCCGCACAGGTCAAGCGCTGCGAGCTTGTCTCCGGCGACCGCGTGGAGGGGCCCAAGCGGGCGCCGCGTCGCTCGGAGCGATTCGCCTCGCTGATCCGGATCGAGACGATCAACGGCCGTCCGGCGGCGGAGCTGGCCGACGGCGTCCGCTTCGATGACCTGCCCTGCACGTTTCCCACGGAGTGGCTCAAGGCCGACTCTGAGGATCCCACGCTGAAGGCGATCGAGTCGCTCACACCGTTTGGAAAGGGGTCGCGCGTAACCATCGCCGGCGCGGACCGCTCCGGCAAGACCGAGACGCTGCGCCGGTTGGCCCAGGCCCTGGCGGGCCGTGATGATCTGAGCGTCTCGGTGGTCCTGGCCGGCGTCCGGCCTGAGGAGATCCCGGATTGGAGCAGCGCCGAGCCGTCCGTCGGCCCGGTGGCCGCGGTCAGCTTCGCCGCCTCCGAGGATGCCCGGAATGCCGCGATCGAGCCCGCCATCGACCAGGCCCGGCGGCTGGCGGCGCGGGGCGCCGACGCCGTCGTGCTGATCGACACGCTGGACGGCTGCAGCCCCCAGGTGGCGCGCAAGGCGATGGCCGCTGCCCGCAACATCGTCGACGGCGGATCGCTGACGGTGATCGCGACCGCCGCCGAGCCGGTCGGCGGAGAGACGACGGTCATCTCCCTCGACGCCGCGCGCACCAGCCTCGGCCGGTTCCCGGCGCTCGACCTGCTCGCCAGCGGGACGATGCGCCCGGAGCTGCTGGTCGGCGACGGCGGCGTGGAGGGGATCGTGCGTTCCCGTACTCAGGTCGTCGAGGGCGGCGCCGCCTGACCTGGGCGGTCACGCTGAGCCCCGGGATCGCCGGTGGGCATCGCGAGCCCCTGGCTGCGACCGTCAGGAAGCAGGTCCGGGCACCCACGATGAAGTGCAGGGCGGGTTGGGTCGCGAGGGTGGTGTCATCGGACGTTTGGGGGCCGGGACGTCCGGCATCGGGACGTCGGCACCGGGAGGCTGGGCCGCTCGGGACGTTGGGCTTGTGGGTGCGGTGGGGCCGGGTGGCGCGACCTGCACAACGCGCCAGATCAGGATTCCACGAGCCAATCTGGCGCAGATTCGAGGCTGAGCCTGCGTGTGGTGCCAAATCATCCCGCGGGTGCGGGATTTGGCGCAATTCGCATGCTGAAAAGCAGAGCAACGGGTCCCCTGTGGCCGCCGGATGGGCCCGAGTGCGGGTGGGTGCCGGATGATTCAGGGCGCGGGTGGCGCCGGAAGGTGGCCAGGGCGGCGGGTGGCCGCCGGACAGCCCAGGGTGGGGATGGGCCCAGCGTGCGGGTGGAAGCCGAACGGCCCACCTGTCGGTTGGGCCGCGACCGGGTCTGGGAGCCCGCGGATGCCCGCGCGGGGCACGCCGGGGTTTCTAGTCTGACGGGACGGCCAGCCGCCCGCGCATGTTCTCGTCGGACTGCGGGTGAAGCTCCCAGAGGCTCTTGACCTGGTCGCGCAGCTCGCCGGGCAGGCGGTCGAGCCCGGGCTGGTCGAGCTCGATGAGGTTGTTGGCCGGGTCGCGCACGTAGAGCTGGACCACGTCACCGGGAAGCTCGACGAGGTGGTTGCCGAACGACTCGCGGTCAAACGCGCTCCAGCGCTCGGCGACCCGGTAGGCCGCTTCCAGATCCTCCACCGTAAATGCGACGTGATGGTGGCTCGTCCGCTTCAGGTCGCGCTCGAACAGGTGCAGCTGGGTGGGACCCACGGCCATCCACTGGACGGGGATGCCGAAGTTGGGAGTGGGGATGGGCGTGGCCTCCAGCAGCTCGACGAAGAAGTCGACCGACTCCTGCAGTCGCAGCGCGTTGATGCTGACGTGGTTGATCTGTGGGCTCACGGCTCCTGGGAGTCTGACACCATCCCTCCGTGAGACCAAGGCTCGTTGCCACCGACCTCGACGGGACGCTGCTGCGCAGCGACGGCACGATCGACGACCGGACGCGCCGCGCTCTCGCGGCGATCGAAGCCGCAGGACTGGCCCTCGTCATCTGCACCGCCCGGCCGGCGCGGTGGCTGCGTCCGCTGGCCGAGGAGACCGGTCATCGCGGCCTCGCCGTCTGCGCCAACGGCGGGGTGATCTGGGACCTGCACTCCGAGTCGGTCGTCGAGGCGTTCCCGCTGCCGGTCGAGGTGGCCCATGAGGTCGTCAGCCGGCTTCGCGCCACGCTGCCGCAGGGCGCCTGGGCGGTGGAGCGGACCGGCGGCTTTGCCCATGAGCCGGCGTACGCGCCGCGGTGGCCGGTCCCTGACGACACCGTCGTGGATGCGATCGACGTCCTCCTGAGCCCGGCGACCCCGCCCGCGGTCAAGCTGATGCTGCGCCACCCGGAGCTCTCTCCCGACGCGCTGCTGGCGCACGCGCGGGCCCTGATCGGCGACCTCGTCGAGGTGAGCCACTCCAGCTCGACGGATGCGCTGCTGGAGATCAGCGCCCCCGGGGTCAGCAAGGCGTCCGCGCTGGCCGGGGTGTGCGCCGAGTTGGGCATCGCCAGCGCCGACGTCATCGCGTTCGGTGACATGCCCAACGACCTGCCGATGCTGGCCTGGGCCGGCTGGGGTGTCGCCGTCGCCAACGCCCACGAGGAGGTCATCGCCGCCGCCGACGAAGTCACCGCCTCCAACGACGAGTCCGGCGTGGCGGCGGTGCTGGAGCGGCTGCTGGCCTGACCCGGGCACGATCAGTACGCGGTGCAGCGGGCGCGATGCCGCGGCGAGGCCTTGTAGCGCGGCTCCTGCCCCCGCTCCCACAGCAGCTGGTCGACCTCCGCGGCGGTCGTCGCGTCCGGCCCGGCCGCCGCGACCAGCAGCTCGACCGCATGAACGGCGCAGGCCCGGATCTCGATCTCCTCCACCGAGTCGTGCCTGATCAGCTCCCCGCGCTCGATCCGAGCCACCAGGTCCGGCTCGAAGCGCAGGACGCCGTCGAGGCGGAGCACGTGGGGGACGAGGTTGTCGGCGAACATCGTCAGGCCGTGCAGGTCGCCGAACCGGGCCACACCGGCCCGGTTCAGGTCGGCGGCGGCGATCTGGGCCCGCTTGAGGAACGGGACCCGCCGTGGTCCGTAGCGCGAGCAGTCGGCAAAGCACTCCCATTCCCCCAGGCGCCCGGCGAGTGCCACCGCCGATCCGCCGGCGGCGTCGACGACGGCGGCGAACGATCCGTGCTGCGCGCCCGCGACGCGACGGCCGAGGTCGTTCAGCGACCGGGCGTAGAGCGCCATCAGCTCGTGTTCCGGGTCCTGGGCGAGGATCGCGGCCACCGCCGAGGCGCTGAGCTCGGTCAGCTCGGCCGCGCTCCACGGGCCGCCGGTTGTGGCGCGCTCGCGCCAGGCGGCGGCGATCGTGTTGTAGCCGGAGAGCCCGGACCGCTTGCGCAGGGTGGGAAACCAGCCGGAGCCGAAGTTGATGGCGTCAAGCGACAGCCAGAAGGCGGCGACGGCCTCCCGTTCGGCGGCCGGCGGCGGCTCCGGCGGCGCCTGTGCGCCGGGGGCAAGCGGCAGCGCGGCGGCGTAGGCCGGGATCGCGTCAGCGACGACCCGGACGTGCCGGGCCTGTTCGGCCACCGCGGCACAGGCCTCCCGAAGCTCTCTCATGGTTCGCAGGATGACGGCTGCGCCCGCTGCGCGCGGGAGAGCCCGCCGCATCGGACGCTAACGTCCAAATGTGCCCATGACCGACCTGTCCAACGACCTCGAGGTGCTCCTCTCCGGCCTCAACGAGCCTCAGCGCGACGCCGTCACCTACGGCGAGGGACCGCAGCTGATCCTGGCCGGTGCCGGGTCCGGCAAGACGCGGGTCCTCACCCACCGGATCGCGTACCTGGTCGCCACCGATGCGGCCAAGCCGAACGAGATCCTGGCGATCACGTTCACCAACAAGGCCGCCCAGGAGATGCGCGACCGCGCCGAGCTGCTCGTCGGCCGCCGGGTGCGGGCGATGTGGGTCATGACCTTCCACGCCGCCTGCGCACGCATGCTGCGCGCCGAGGCCCAGCGGCTGGGCTACACGCGGCAGTTCACGATCTATGACACGGCCGACTCGCGGCGGCTGATCAAGCGGTGCCTCGACGACCTGGGGGTCGATCCCAAGCGCTTCACGCCCGCCTCCATCGGCTCCCAGATCTCCGACGCGAAGAACAAGCTGCGCGACGCGGACACCTACGCCCAGATGGTCGGCTCCTTCTTCGAGCAGACCGTCGCCGACGTGTACCGGTCGTACGAGCGGGAGCTGCACCGCATGAACGCCATGGACTTCGACGACCTGCTCGTCCGCGCTGTCAACGTGCTGGAGCTGTTCCCAGAGGTCCGCGAGCGCTACGCCAACGGCTTCCGTCACGTGCTCGTCGACGAGTACCAGGACACCAATTACGCCCAGTACCGCTGGCTGCAGCTGCTGGCCGGTGAGCACCGCAACCTGATGGTCGTTGGGGACGATGCGCAGTCGATCTACGGGTTCCGCGGGGCCGACATCACCAACATCCTCGAGTTCGAGGACACGTTTCCGGATGCCCACGTCGTCAAGCTGGAGCAGAACTACCGCTCCACGCAGACCATCCTCGACGCCGCCAATGCGGTGATCCGCAACAACCGCGGCCAGAAGCCGAAGTCACTGTGGACGGAGATCGGCCAGGGCGATCCGATCAAGATCCGCGAGCTCGACGACGAGCACGCGGAGGCGCGCTATGTCACGGGCGAGATCCAGCGGCTGGCGGACGAGGGCACGTCACGGTCGGAGATCGCCGTCTTCTACCGGACCAACTCGCAGTCGCGGGTGCTGGAGGACACGCTGGTGCGTGCGGACGTCGCCTACCAGGTCATCGGCGGGACCAAGTTCTACGACCGAGCCGAGATCAAGGACGCGATCGCCTACCTCACGGTTCTCGTCAACCCACAGGACGTCGGGGCCTTCACGCGGATCGTCAACTCCCCGCGGCGCGGGATCGGCAACACCACGGTCTCCCGGCTCCTGGCGCACGCCAACACCACCGGGGAGACCGTGTGGGAGCTGGCCGCCGCGCCGGAGGATGTGCCCGGGCTGGGCGCCGCGGCGATCAAGTCGCTGCGCCGGTTCATGGGCACGATGGAACGGCTCGAGGAGCGGCTGACCGCCGATACCCAGATCTCGGTGTTGCTCAAGGAGTTCCTGGAGGAGACGGGCTACCTGGAGGCACTGCGCAACGAGCGGACGATCGAGGCCCAGGGGCGCATCGAGAACCTGGAGGAGCTCGTCAATGTCGCCGTCGAATTCGATGAAGCGAGTTCGGGGGGAGAATCCGCTGGAGCGGATTCTCCGGAGCCGGGCAGCCTGGCCGACTTCCTGCAGCAGGTGGCGCTTGTTGCCGACGCCGACACCCGGGAGGACGACGAGGGTCTGGTGACGCTGATGACGCTGCACAACGCGAAGGGCCTGGAGTACCCGATCGTGTTCATGATCGGCTGCGAGGAGGGGGTGTTCCCACACTCGCGGGCGCTCGACGAGGGCGGTCTGGAGGAGGAGCGGCGCCTCTGCTACGTCGGGATCACTCGGGCTGAGCGGGACCTGTACCTGACGTCGGCGCGGTCACGGACGGTGTTCGGCGCCCACAACTACGGAACGCCCAGCCGGTTCGTGAACGAGATCCCCGCCGAGCTCATCGACCGGGAGGCCCAGGCGCCTCGCGCCTTCGGCGGGATCCGCGCCCGTGTCAGCTCGTGGGGATCCGGCGCCCCGGATCTTCCGGCCGCCGATCAGCCGCCGCCGCCGGCGTTTGGGCTGGGCGACGACGTCGTCCATGCCGCGTTTGGCGAGGGGGTCGTGACGGGCGTCGAGCCGGGCGGGATCGTCGTCATCCGCTTCAGCCGCGATCGCGCCGAGCGCAAGCTCGTCGCCGACCTGGCGCCGATCTCCAAGCGGTAGCGCCTGTGGCCGCGGACGCCGAGCCGGATGGCACCGGGGTCGAGCCGGTTGATGCCGGGGTCGAGCCGGTTGATGCTGGGGTCGAGCCGGTTGACGCCGGCGGGCACCCACCCCGCCGGACACGCGTGCACGTGGGGGAGCTGGTCAGCGCCGCAAGCGCGCTGTTGCTGCTTGTTCTCATGTTCGCGGCGAAGTGGTACGGGGTGGCGGGAGTCCCTGATCCCTCGTACGCGCGTCCGGCCATCTCCGGGGCCGAGGACGGCTGGAACGGGCTGACCGTCGTGCGCTGGGTGATCCTCGCGACGGTCCTCGCCGCGATCGGCGCGGTGTTCCTGCACGCCTCCCAGCGCGCCCACGGCACGAAGACCGACACGAGCCGCGTGGTGGCCGGCATGGGCACGCTCTGCTCAGCGCTGCTCATCTACCGCGTGCTCATCGTGCTGCCCGGCGCCGGCACGGTGATCGACCAGAAGCTGGGAGCGGTGGTGGGGCTCGCCTGCGCGCTGGGCGTCGCCTGGGGCGGCTACGAGTCGATCCTCGAGCAGCGCACGCGCGCGGGAACTCATCCCCATCCACCCCGCCACCCACACCACCGCGGCCGCCGCCGGGTACTGATCACGCCCGGGCGGCGCAGCCAGTAGGGTTGCAGCGCCTCCCGCGTGAGGCGCCCCAGAGATGCAGCTGCGCCTGTCCCACCTTCGCCGCGGGGAGCTGATGGCCGCCACGTTCGCGGTGCTGCTCCTCGTCCTGCTGTTCGTGCTGCCCTGGTTTCAGTCCGGCCGGCCCGGACCACACCAGGTCCAGTCCGACGGCTGGACCAGCCTTCCCGTCGTGCGGTGGCTGATCGTCGTCACCGGTATCGCCGGGCTGCTCCTGGCCTTCTTCCAGGAGACACGGCGGGCCCCGGCGCTGCCGGTGGTCATGAGCGTGATCGTGTCGGCGCTGGCCGTGGTGACCACGGTCGTGCTCGTCGTCCGCCTGCCCACGAGCGCGGCCACCCCTCAGCTGGGGGCCTACCTCGGCGTCATCTGCGCCGCCGGACTGGCGCTCGGCGGCTTCTATTCGATGCGCGACGAAGAGGGTTGGCAGCCCGGGCCTGACCACCCCATCGAGCGGGTGTCGGTCGGTTCGGGCACCCGGCGCTAACGAACCGCGGGAGGGCCCCGGCCCCGGACGGGCAGACGAACGGCGGCGGCGCCGATCTAGAATGCGCCGGGATGCTTGATCGCGCGCAGGTCCTTCATGTGGCCCGTCTTGCCCGGCTCGAGCTCGACGACGACGAGGTGGAGCGCATGGCGCAGGAGCTCTCGGCAGTCCTCGACCATGTCGACCGCGTCCGGGAGCTCGATCTGAGCGGGGTGCAGCCGACGTCGCACGTCGTCGACGTCGCCGGCGTGACCCGGCCGGACCAGCCCGTTCCCGGGCTCTCCCGCGAGGCCGCGCTGGCGGCGGCTCCTGAGCCGGTCGAGGGCGGGTTCGGCGTCCCCAGCCCGGGGCCGAGCGGCGAATGACCGATCTGATCGAGCTGACCGCGGCCGAGGCGGCCGCACAGCTCCGCACGCGGGAAATCGACGCGACCGAGCTGTTCGACGCCTACCGCGCCCGGGCCGCCGCTGATGAGCTGAACGCCTTCACCTGGGTCGCCGAGGGGGCGCCGGCGCCGGTCGATGGCACGGCTCTGGCCGGAGTGCCCGTCGCGGTCAAGGATCTCTTCTGCACCGAGGGGGTTCCCAGCCAGGCCGGCTCGCGCATCCTCGAGGGCTACCGGCCCCCGTACACCGCCACCGTCGTCTCCAACCTGGCCGCCGCGGGCGCGCCGCTGCTGGGCAAGACCAACCAGGACGAGTTCGCCATGGGCTCGTCCAATGAGAACTCGGCCTTCGGCCCGGTGCTCAACCCATGGGATCGCGGCCGGGTTCCCGGCGGCTCCTCCGGAGGGAGCGCGGCCGCGGTGGCCGCCGGACTTGCTCCCTGGGCGATCGGCACCGACACCGGAGGCTCCATCCGCCAGCCGGCGGCGCTGTGCGGAATAGTGGGATTGAAGCCCACGTACGGAGCCTGCTCGCGCTACGGGATGATCGCGTTCGCCTCCTCGCTGGACCAGGCCGGGCCGCTGACCCGGGATGTGACCGACGCCGCGCTCCTGCTGTCGCACATGGTCGGCCACGACCCGCATGACTCCACGTCGCTGCCGCTGCCCGGGCCGATCGAGATGCCGAGCGCCCAGGACCTGACCGGCATCCGGCTGGGGGTACCGGAGGAGCTGCTGGGGGGCAGCGGTGACGAAGCCGGAATCGAGCCCGGGGTCCGGGAGAGCTTTGAGGCAACCCTGAAGCTGGCCGAGAGCCTGGGTGCCCACGTGGACTCGTGTCGGCTTCCCCACGCCCCGCATGCGCTGTCGGCCTACTACCTCATCGCCCCGGCCGAGGCTTCGGCGAACCTGGCGCGCTACGACGGCGTGCGCTTCGGCCTGCGGGTCGCCGGCGACCCCGACCTGGAGACCATGTACAGCCGCACCCGCGCCGTCGGCTTCGGCCCGGAGGTCAAGCGCCGGATCATGCTCGGCACCTATGCGCTGTCCAGCGGCTACTACGAGGCCTACTACGGAACCGCGCTGAAGGTCCGGACGAAGATCGCCGACGACTTCCGCGCCGCCTTCGAGCAGTTCGACTTTGTCGTCACGCCGACCAGCCCCTGGACGGCGTTCGAGCTGGGGGCCAAGACCGCCGACCCGCTCGCTATGTACGTCAACGACTTCTGCACGGTTCCCATGCCGCTGGCCGGCATTCCGGCCATCTCCATCCCGTCCGGGCTGAGCGACGGGCTGCCCGTCGGATTCCAGCTGGCCGGCCCGGCCTTCAGCGAGAGCCGCCTGCTGGACGCGGCCTTCGCGCTGGAGCAGGCGATCGGCTTCGATGGACGGAAGGCCTGGGTATGACGACGGCGTCGGGGAACAGCAACCCCCCTGACTACGAGTCTGTCATCGGCCTCGAGATCCACGTCCAGCTCAAGACGCGCACGAAGATGTTCTGCGGTTGTGAGCTGTCGTTCGGCGACCCGCCGAACACCCACGTGTGCCCCACGTGCCTGGGACTGCCCGGCGCGCTGCCGGTGGTCAACGCGCGGGCGGTCGACTTCGCGGTCATGATCGGGCTCGCGCTCGGCTCGCAGATCGCGCCGCGCTCGTTGTTTCACCGCAAGAACTACTTCTATCCGGACTCGCCGAAGGGCTATCAGATCTCGCAGTACGACGTGCCGATCTGCGGTGGCGGCCACCTGGCGGACGTGCGGATCCATCGCGTCCATCTGGAGGAGGACGCGGCCAAGCTGATCCACGTGGGGGAGAGCGGGCGAATCCACGGGTCGGACCGCAGCGTCGTCGACTTCAACCGCTGCGGCACGCCGCTGGTCGAGGTCGTCACCGAGCCGGACCTCCGCTCGCCGGAGCAGGCCCATGAGTGGCTGACCCTGCTGCGCACGACGCTGCGCCAGCTCGGTGTCTCGGACGTCAACATGGCCGAGGGGTCGCTGCGCTGCGATGCCAACGTCTCCATTCGACCCGTCGGCAGCAGCGAGCTCGGGACCAAGACCGAGCTCAAGAACATGAACTCCTTCCGCTTCCTGGAGCAGGGGATTCGCGCCGAGCTCACCCGTCAGGCGGAGCTGGCGCGCCGGGGCGAGCCGATCGTCCAGGAGACGCTGCACTTCGACCCGGCGACCGGCCGTCTGACGCCGCTGCGCTCCAAGGAGGAGGCGCACGACTACCGCTACTTCCCGGAGCCGGACCTGGTGCCGCTCGTCGTCACCGACGAGATACGGCAGGCTGCCGCCGACCACATCCCGGAGCTGCCGGCGGCGCGGGCCGAGCGCTTCGAGCGCGAGCTGGAGCTCAGTCCCCGCCGCGCCCGCGACCTGGCCTTCCGCCGCGCGCTCGCCGACTACTATGAGGCCGCGCTCGCGGCGGCGCCGCCCGGGCGGGTCACCCCAGTCGAGGTCGACAACTGGATCCCGCAGCTGGTGGAGCGGATCGGCTCCGACGCCGATCCGTCGCAGTCCCGCGTCTCCCCGGAGGCGCTGGCGACGCTCGCGGCGATGGTGGCGAGCAAGGAGGTCAGCCGGGACGCCGCCCGCGAGGTCCTGACCAAGCTCGCCGAGGACGGCGGTGAGCCGGCGGCGATCGTCGAGCGCGAGGGGCTGGGCGCGCTGAGTAATGACGACGGCCTGCGCGACCTGGTGACCCGGGCGATCGCGGCCGATCCGGACGCGGCCAAGAAGGTGCGGGCCGGGAACATGAAGGCGATCGGCCCCCTCGTGGGATTCGTCATGCGCGAGTCCAAGGGCCGCGCGGACGGGGGAGAGGTCACCCGGTTGATCCGCGAGCACGTGCAGCGCGGCGGATAGCGAACCTCAGTTCAGCCGCCGCGACATGCGCCGGACGGCGAAGCCACCGCCCAGAAGCGCCAGGCCGACTGCGACGATGAGGCCGAGATCCAGCCCGGTGAAGGGCAGGGCGGACTTCGTTGTGCTGGTCGTCGCCGTGGTCGTCGGGCTCGCCGACGCAAAAACCGTCGTCGGCGGCGCGGGCGTCGAGGACGTGGCGGGCGGCTTTGACCCGGTGGCGGGCGGCTTTGACCCGGTGGCGGGCGGCGTTGAGTCGGTGCTCGGCGGCGCCGCGGTCGTGGTCGTCGTTGTCGTCGTGGGCGTGGTCACGACGTTGCATGTCTGCGGGTTGTACTGCTGGCAGGTCGAACCTCCAGCGGCCAGCGCCACGCTCGTCGCGACCATCACTCCGGCGACAGCGGCGAGCGCCGCGACCACCCTCATGAGTCCCCGGCGGCTCACGCGTCCATCCCGTCTATGAGTGTCCCTCTGGTTCATCAGCGCCCCTCGTTTCGCGTACGTGCTGCGGAGATACTACACGAAATGGTGAGCTTTGAAACCGAATTGCAGCTTTTTGCGAGCTTTTTACCGTTGTCGTCGAATCTGCTCGCCGCTGGCCCCTCAGTTGACGAGGACCAGCATGCTGAGGGCTTGCTCGGGAGCCAGGGGGTGGGCGCTGTCGACTCTAGCCAGCGCTTTCTTGATGATCGCCTCTCGAGGGTCGATCGATCCCGCGACGATGAAGTCGTGCCTGGCCACACCCGCGCGGCCACGGGCTGACGCGGCCACCCCGGCTCCCAGCCACGCGTACCAGCCTTGCGGCTCACGCGATGCCGTCTGCTCGAACGACCGCTCTGCTTGGACATATTGACCCGCTTGGAGCGCGATGGTCCCGGCCATGCGACCCGGGTCCGGGTTCAGCGGGTTGAGCTGCGCGGCCGTCCGCAGATCGAGCAGCGCCTGCGCCGGATCCCGGGAAGCGAGGTCGCTCGCCAGCGAAACCTCCCGTACGGACAGATACGGGAATCCGAGCACCGTCACGGCGGCGATCAGACCTACGGTGGCGGCCGTGGCCGCCAGCGCTCGCCGGACGGGACGGGGATCCGGCCGCGGGTGCACTTCATGAGGCGTCGTTCGTGCCAGGGCACCCGCCACGGCGATAAATCCGAGAGCTGGGGCGGTGATCGCAGGCATCTCCCAAAACCAGTCGACAGATCCGTGGATCAGCCACACCACCGCCGGCAGCAGCGCGGCGCCGGCCATGGCCCGGGAGAGCTCGGCCCCGGTCCGGCGGGCGCGCACGGCACCCGCCAGCACGGCGATGGCGAAGAGCATGAACAAGGCGAAGCCGACCAGGCCGGTTTCGGCCAGCAGGCTCATCTCGAGGCTGTGAGCTGACGCCGGATCTTCCCCGGTACGGCGGTGCGTGACGTAGTAGTCGGCGAAGTTGTCCTGGCCGAGACCGCCGAGCGGATGTGCGCGCAGCGCCTGGAGGGACACGCGCCAGAAGTCGTAGCGGCCGCTGCCGACAGCCACGTAGTGTGATCCGGGCGATGGCCGGGTCTGAGGATGGCTGAAGCCTCGCCACTGACGTGAAACGAACGCGACGGGATGTCCGTGCGTCACCCGGATCACCCCGGCACAGGCACCCGCGAACGTGACCGCGCAGATCGCCGCTCCGAGCCCGAGCCGCACTGCACGTGACAACCGCGGCAGCCGCATTCTCGCCTCGGCCCAGCCGAGAAGCGTTCCGACAACGAGCGCGCCGGCGCAGGCCACCAGGCATACGCGCCCCGCGTGTGCGGCGACTTGCTGGAGCCCCGCGCTCCGGCCAGCGGGAAAGACCTTGAGGAGAAGGTGCGTGGTGCCGACCGCGGCGGCGACCGGAATCACCGCGGCGGCTAGGTACCGGATCCGATCGGGGACGACGGCGATGGCCACCAGCACGACCACGGGCAGCGTGAATAGCCACCCTCGGCTCTGGCCCAGGATGCAGAGCTGAAGCGCTGCACAGGAAAGGGCGATCAGCAGGCCGCGCAGCGGAGTCGGCAGCTCCCGGCGTATCGCCAGCGCCACTCCCAGCAGCGCCTCGATCATGAACAGCGCCACGCTCGAGTTGAAGTAGCCAGTCGGCGCCACCAGCCGCCCTTGGACGATGAGGTCGTCGACGTGGTCCCCAGCAGCCAGCCGCACCAGCACCAGCACGGCGATCCCGCCCACGCCCAGGGCGAACAGGACCAGAGCACCGAGCGCTGCCTTAGGTGTCCAGGGAAGCATCAGCAGCAGCGCGAACATCAGAAGGTAAAGCAGCGTGCGATTGCTGCCTTGGAGCGCGAGGCCAGGGGTCTGCGCCCAGGCGATGGAAAGGTAGGACCACGCCGTGTACGCGCCCAGGGCTCCAAGAGCGATAGCGCCCGGAGGCGAGAGCTTCGCTCGCCGCGGTCCCAACGCGGCGACCGTTGCGACCAACAGGCCGAGCAGCACCAAGGCGCCCCAGTACCAGGTGTCGGCGTCGTAGCCCCCGTCGTGCTCGGCCCAGAGCACCATCAGCCCGATTGCCGGCACCGCCGGAACCACCCACCAATACGCCCGGAACCGGCCAGGCCCACGCGCCCCGCTGACCGCGCGCGTCTCGGCCGCTGCGTCTGTCGTAGCCATCGACGGTTCAGCCGGCGGTTGCGACATCGGAGCGCTCGGATTCAAGCGCCTCGAGACAGCTCAGCACCTCGGCAAGATCACGCGGGCGCTCGCCGCCGAAGCGTGAGCGCACCCCAGACTCCGCCAGGAGCCTCAGGCGGGTCTCCCCGGCCTCAGCCATCAACGGCTCGACTCCGACGTCGCGAACGAGGGAAGCGGCATCGGCCAGCTCGTCGGCCCGGCGCTCGGCGTAGACAGCGAGCGAGCACATGACGCGTTCCGCGAGACTGGGGAAGGCCACCTGCTCGCCGGCGCCCCCGATGCTGGCCAGCACGGCCTCATGCACGCCGTGGCGCCGCGCCGCGAGCAGCATCTCGAGGACCAGGGCATCTCGGCCTTTCATGTACACGCTGCGCAGGAGTTTGACGAGAGCCGCGTCGCCGGCCGCGCCGGCGATCGCAGTGACGTTCAGTCCTACGGCCGAGGCCTCGTCGCTCCATCGAGCAGCACCGCTACCAGCGGCGAGCATGGGGACGCCGGCTCCGGCGGTCACGACCGTCCCCAGCACGGCGGCGTCGACATACGCCGCACCGGCGCGCTCGACCAGTTCGGCGGCATGCCGTTTCGCGATGGGCAGACTGGACGACGGATCCACGTAGAGCTGGCCGCTTTCCAGGTGCGGTGCACACGCCTCAGCGACCGAGCCGGCGGACGACGCCGGGACGGCGGCAATGACGACGTCGGCGCCGGTCACCGCCGCACCGGGTGATTCGGCGGGGCGCACGCCGGCAGATCGCATGCGATCCCGGCGGACATCCGCCGCGGCGACGTCTCCCCGAGGGCGGACGTAGGCCTGAAGGTCGACGCCGGCCTCGCGGAGGCCGCCAGCCAGTGCGTGTGCGAACTCCCCGTAGCCGATGAACGAAACGCTGCGCACTGGCGGTTTACCGTGTCCGGCTGGAGAGATCCTGGATTCGGCGACCGCCGAGCGGGCCGTTGATGCAGCCCGCTCGGCGTGACGGGGTCACCCGTCCGCGCCGTTTAAATCAATCCTCGATGCAGACCCCGTTGGTGGAGAGGATCTGATCGACCCAGTCATTCGAGAACTCTCCGCGGGACACGGCGGCGGTGTAGTTGGACTCGGCTGCTTCACGGGCCTCAAGCCGGCCGATCAGCTCATCGGCGATCCCCCGCGGGACGACGACGACGCCGTTGAGGTCGCCGACGATGATGTCCCCCGGGTGGACGACGATGCCGCCCACTGACACCGGATGGTTGATCTCGCCAGGGCCACGGTGGAGCGGGCCGATCGGCGTGACGCCGCGCGCGAACACCGGAAAGTTCCCCAGAGCCTGGATGGCGGGCAGGTCCCGGATGAAGCCGTCAACGACAAAGCCGGCGATTCCCCGGTGCCGAGCCTTCGTCGAGATCAGATCGCCGAGGACGGCGGTGTTGCCCGAGTTGGCAGTGTCGACGACGACGACGTCTCCCGGCTGCGCGATGTCGAGGCTTTTGTGGACCATGAGGTTGTCTCCGGGATACACCTTCACCGTGCACGCGGGTCCGATGATCCGGAGCGACGGATCTGTCTGGTTCCTGACGAGCGGCGACATGGTGTACAGCCGGTTCATCAGGTCAGAAATGGTCGGCGTCTCGAATCGCGCCAGCCGCGGCAGGGCGTCCTCCGGCGGACGCTCAAACCAACGCCGGACACGAAACCCGGGTCCGGCATGCATTTCGGCAGACTTCGGCTTGCTGACTACGTTTTGCGTAGCTGACATGTAGTACCCCCAAACTTGTATCGGACCGTCCTGAATCCCAGATCATCCGGGAAAGGCCCGCTGAACGCAAGAGTCATCAGTCCAAAGACCGCAAAAACCTGTCGTCAGGGAGCAAACGCCGGATTTCGTGGTCTGCTTCGCTGGGCCGGGCTGCGGGTTCGCCGGCCCCGGCATGGAGGATCCGCATTTTCGCCGCGAGGTCGACCGCAACTTTCGGCTGCTTGACAGGTTTGGGAGCATAATATGTCGAGGCTCGAGGGGGCCCATGGTGGCTGCCGGAAGCATCACGAGGAACCGGGCGCAGAGCTGGATGGCCGAAGTGCCCGGTCCAATTGCAGGGGCAACGAGATCAACCAAGGGGTAGCAGACTATGAGACGTTCTTCTCGCGCGCTGGCGCGAGCTTTTGGGCATGCTGTGTGGCGGGGGCCGCGGAGCGAAGTCAACCTGCGGGCCGGCCGTCCGCGGTCGGCGATCACTGCGCGCTTCCTCGCGCTTGCCGGAGTCGTGACCGCGGCCGTTGCCATCTCGGCGACGCCGGCGATGGCACTCTCGAGCAGCCATACCGTGGCGCTGATTCCCTCCAGTCAGCCCAGTCCGGCAGAGGGGATACCGCCGGCTCGAGCCGATGGGATCCTACCGACCACGACGACCGTGGCGGGGAACCCGAACGAGTCATTTGGCAAGTTCGCGTTCACCGACGTTGCGCTGACTCAGATCAATCCGGCCGAACTCGCAAAGTTCGACACGGTTGTCTTGAATGAGGTCAAGACGCGCTCTCTGTCGCCCGCGGCCAAGGCGGCGCTGGCACAGTTCGTCGCCAATGGCGGCAAGCTTCTCATCCACGATGCCGATGGGACCAACGGCAACGACTACAGCTTCCTGTCGCCGACTCAGGGCTCCACCGTGGTTGGCGCTGGTTGCAACGACTGCGGCAAGACCGTCGCCGCCACATCGCTACCGACCATCACCGCGAACAGCGGTCTCATCAGCGCGAATCGCGCTGATCTGTCGTACGTGAACCTCGCAGACATGAACACCTACACCGACGCGGTGGGCGATTCGAACCTGCTCAACTCGACCCAGGGCTGGTTTGCCACCGTCAAGGGAGCCAACGCGAACAACGAGCAGGGGGCGGAGATCGCGTACGAAACCCGCGGCAACGGCTTGGCGGTCTACAACGGCTTCGACACCGACATGATCATGCCGACCGCGAGTTCTCCGTGGCGCTGTGTCAACTCCCCCCAGACGCAGTACCTCTGCCCGTCGGGGGCTGCTCATGAGCAGGTCGATTGGGTGGCTCAGATGTGGTACAACGAGCTCAACCAGCCCTGGGGACCCTCCGCCGGGAGCCTGCCGACGACGACTCCCGTGTCGTCGATCGGAACCCCGGTACCTCCCAGCCAGGCGGGTCTGCCGTCTGCCAAGGCCTGCGTCGCCAAGCGCAGTCTGTTCCTGCGGCTGAAGAACCTGATCCGGCACAAGAAGGGCATCGTGCAGATCGACGTGTATGTCAACGGCCGCCATCGCTTGCGCGAGAAGGGCCATTGGCGCAACGTCACGCTGCGGCGGCTGCCGAAGAAGGGGGCCGTGACGATCAAGATCGTGGCCACGACGAAGCGCCACTATCACCTGATCAGCAAGCAGCGCTACCACGCCTGCTGAGACATGAATGCGCCGGGAGCCCGAGGCCGATCAGCCTCGGGCTCCGGCCTGTCACAGGTGTGGGCCGCAACTCGGCTGACTGGTCCCGCTGACACCCCTTGATCACGCGGTTGGGCGCGGCTAGCCTGTCGGCGGAACCAGCGTGAAGTTCCCCGTCTTCCTCATCTTGGCCCTCGGTGCCGCTGCCGGCTTGGCCGGCTGCGCCAACAGCTCCCGTGGTTCCGGGTCGCCCGAGCTGACACCGGCGGCGGCGATCGCGCCGGCGCAGGCTCCGCGGCTCGCGTCGCTGGCCTCAGGGCGGACACGCCATTACGAGTACGTGTTCCCCGATGGAGCGATGTACGTGTACGACATCGACCACGGCAATCGGCTGGTGCAGTGGGTGCGTCTGCCCGGCGTCGCGAGTGTCCGCGGGGTGGTGGTCAGCCCCCGGACGCACATGCTCTACATCAGCTACGGCTCTGACCGGGGCCCGGGGGCGGTCGGTCGGCTCCTCGCCTACGACCTCGTCAGGGGCACCGTCGCGTTCACGCGCTCATATCGGCGTGGCATTGACAGCATGGCGATCAGCAACGACGGGAGTCGGATCTACATGCCGGATGGCGCGCTCTCGTCTGACGGTGTCTGGAGCGTTATCGACGCTCATTTCGGCAACGTCATCGGCTCCATCGCCGGGGGCCGTTCGCCCCATGACACCGTCGTCGGGCTCAGCGGCTCACGGGTGTACCTGGGGGGCCGAAACTACCCGTACCTGGAGGTGGCGAGCACCGCCACCGACCGGGTCTTCCGCCGGGTGGGGCCGCTCAAGTCCGGGGTCAGGCCTTTCACGGTCAACGGCCGGGAGACGATCGCCTACACCATCGCCACCGGATTTCTCGGCTTCCAGGCGAGCAGCATCACGAGCGGCCACCTCCTGTTCACGGTGACCGTCGGACCCACATTCGGCTGGAATCCCGGCGCCTTTCCCTTCTCGGCCCCCAGCCACGGGATCTCCCTGTCGCCCAACGAACGCGAGCTGTGGGTGCTTGACGGGCCGAACAACTACGTCCATGTCTTCGACGTGGCCGGCATGCCGACGGTCGCGCCCCAGCGGGTGGCCGACATCCGCCTCGCCCACTCCCTGACCGATGATGGCTGGCTTCAGCACAGCCGGAGCGGGTGCTTCGTCTACGTCGGAGACTCAGGAGACGTGCTGAGTGCGGCGACCCGGCAACCCGTGGCATTCCTCCCTCCGCTGAGGCATACCAAGGAGATGCTGGAGATCGACTGGCGCCGAGGCATCCCCGTGGCAACCACCTCGCGCGCCGGCCTCGGCTACGTCAGGGACGGAGCCGATCCTCCGCCGCCGCGGTGCGGAAGCTGAGCCACCCCTAGGTTGTTGAGCAGCCGACGCCGGCTTTCGCTCCGCGACGACCTTCGTACGCTACGGGGTGTTCTCGGCCCGGCTCGGTTTGTGGTGGTCTGGCCGAGTGGCGCGCGCATGCGACCCGGGCGAGACCGGCATTGGGCTCGTGAACCAGGGGGTGGGGCGGGAGCTGTGGCGCGTGTGGGAGTGAGGCGGGAGGCTGGCCCGCGCGTGGGCGCCTTGGGTGCGCCTTCCGTCACCTGTGTGACGGATTCGTCACTTATTAGACCTTTTGCCCCGGTTTTCAGCGTGCGCGATGCGACAAATCGGCACCCGCTGTGGCGATCTGGCGCATATTGAGGGCTGAGCCTGCGTTCTGTGTCAAATCAGTCAGCCTTGCCCTGATTTGACACGTTCTGCATGCTCGCCGGCCCCCGCCGAGGCCGACGACGCCCCGCGCTCTCCATCTTCAAAGCCCCCATGCCATTTTTTCGTCGCTCGGCGCCCGCGCTCCACTGTCCTGGAACGCCCCAGACACAGCCGCCGCCGTTGAGGCACCGCTAGGTCGAGCAGCCCACCCCGGGCTTCGAGTACCCAGGGGTAAGGCAGCTGATCTTGATGCGTGGTCCGCGTCGAGCCCGCATGGTGAACACGTAATACTTGCCGATCCAGTTCGGCCGGGTGATCGAGACGATGACCGTCGCTCCCGCGGACAGGCTGGATCCCTGAAGCGGCACGACCAAGGCCGTACGGCTCCCGTGAGTCGAGCACTTCCGCTTCCCGTGTTTCCGCGTACAGCGCCTGTGTCTGACAAGCGTGGTCGTGTGCTTCTTGAACGGACAGCCCTGGCCGTGGCACGTCACGCGGATGGTGTCGCCCGGCGATGCGCCGTTGACGATGAGTTGGCGCACCTTCGTATACAAAGACGTGAAGTGGAACTGCCACTGCATCGTGTCGCTGAGGCTGCCGATGATCAGCGCCCGCAGGGCGACCACGACGAGATGTGCGGCCGGTGCGCTGGAGGAGGAGAAGTTGGGATCGCCACCGTACCGTGCCGTGATTGTGTGCGGCCCAGCCCGCTTGTAGTCGACTGTGCAGACAGCGGTCCCGTTGACGATCGGCTGGCTCGCGCACGTCGGAACGGGCTGTCCGTTATCCAAGAACTGAACCGTTCCGGTCGGCTCGGTGGGGCCGAGCCGATTCGGCGGAGGTGAGACCTGGGCCGAGTAGGTGATGCCGCGGCCGGTCGTCGCCGAGGACGGAATCTGAAGGAGCACCGACGTCGAGTCCGGACCGATTGACAGGTTGAGGACCCCGGCCGAACCCGGCGCGGTCGATCCGGCACCGGGGGTGAACACCGCCGTGAGCCGTGCGGGGGACCCGGCGGCCGCGAATGCGGTCTGGCACGTGGCAATGGGGTTCGACGGTGACACGGCCTCGCCACCACAGCCGGGGATCGTCACGCCGCCGTTTTGAAACGTGATGGTGCCGGACGGAGCGCCGGTCCCGCTGCTCACCGTCGCCACCAGCGTCAC
>DASZMK010000136.1:0-1762 GCA_035551855.1 Solirubrobacteraceae bacterium | reverse complement strand
GCCCGCTGGAGCCGACCGACCGTCTACCGCGCGCGTCGCCGGCGGCTGCTGCTCGGCGTCGTCCTCGTCGCGCTTCTCGCCCACACGGCTGGGCAGCTCGTGAACGACACGGGCCATGTGCGCATGCCCACCACCCAGGCGCGCAATGACCACCCCCGCGCCTACCTGTCGGCGGTCAACTGGCCACAGGAGGGGCAGGCGGCGTTGGTATTTGGCAACGGCCGGCCGGCGGCAAGCCCGTACGAGCAGCCGGACCCGATCGCCAGCCTGGCCAAGGTGATGACCGCCTACCTCACCCTGAAGCGCCACCCGCTGAGCGGCGCACAGGACGGTTTCACGATCACGATCACGGCGGCCCAGGCGCAGGACGAAGCGCAGGGCGCTGCCGAGAACCAGTCGGGCGTCGCCGTGGCGGCTGGCGAGCAGCTGACCGAGCGCCAGCTGCTCGAGGCGCTCCTGATCCCCTCCGGCAACAACATCGCCCGGATGCTCGCCGCCCAGGTCGCCGGCAGCGAAACCAGCTTCATCTCCGAGATGAACGCCGAAGCCGGAGCGCTCGGGATGGAGCACACGACCTACACCGATCCCAGCGGGTTCGATCCGAACACGATCTCCACCGCCGCCGACCAGCTGCGCGTGTTCCAGCAGGCGATGCGCTTTCCGGTTTTCCGCCAGATCGTCTCGATGGCGAGCGTGACGCTGCCGGTCGCCGGTACGGTCACCAACTTCAACCCCCTGATCGCCGACGGGTACGCGGGCAAGACCGGATCAGACTCCGCGGCCGGAGGATGCCTGGCCTTCTTCAGCACCGTGACGGTCCGAGGCCGTCCGGTGAGCGCCGTCGGCGTGGTCATGGGCCAGGGGCAGGGCAGCGACACGTCGGCGCTCCTCGCCGCCGCGGGCGACGCCGCCACGCAGCTGGTCGGGTCCGCTGCCCCCGCGATTAGTAGGAGCACGATCGGCTCGCCCGGCCCCGCTGGGGCACCGATGGGAGTCGCTGGCTAGCCAACGCCAGCCGCTTTTGCGCGCTGCTGCTCGCTCGGCTCAGCCTTGATGTCAACTCCATCACGACCTGTAGGAGAACGCATGACCAGAAAACGACCGCCGCTTGCCGGGCTTGCCCTGATCGGGGTGTCTGCTCTGATCAGCGCCTGCGGTTCGACCGCGTCGGCCGGCACCGGCCGCGGCAGCACAATCGCCGCCAATCATGAGCTGGCGGCGGAGGTCGCCCACCGGATCCCTCGATGTCCTCTCGGTCCTCGACGCCGTCACCGACCGGGAAGCTGCCGTCGGCAGCCTCCTCGCCGCTCACGTCCACGCAGAGAACTCCGGCGGGTTCCACATCAGCTAACCCTCCGGCGCGCTCGTTGCCCGGACGTGACGAGCACGCCTCCGCGGGAGCCGCGGTCAGCGCCACCCCCCACACACACATCTATGGAGCAAACATGATTAGAAAACGCCGGCCGTTGTCCGACCTTGTCCTCGTCAGCGTGATCGCCGTAATCGGTGCCGGCTGTGGTTCGAACACACCTACCGGCACCGCCAACGGCAGCGCCGACAGCGGCAGTAGTGCCGGCACCGCCAACAGCGGCGGCACCGGCGGTAACACGCAGGCCACAAAGCGGGAGAAGGCAGTGAAGTTCGCCGAGTGTGTGCGGGCGCACGGCGTCCCTCACTTCCCCGACCCAGACGCGTCGGGCAACTTCAACTTTGGCGTCGACGTGAGCGCCGCGGTGTTCACAAACGCCGTCAACGCTTGCAA
>DASZMK010000135.1:0-7548 GCA_035551855.1 Solirubrobacteraceae bacterium | reverse complement strand
GGAGGTCGGCGACACGGCGATCATCAATTTCTCCACCGGCACCATCGGTGTCCCCGTGGCCAAGCGGATCGCCTATCTGGAGGCGTGTCGCCCGGACGTGGCGGCCGTCAACATGGGCTCGCTCAACTACGCCAAGTACTCGCGCTCGCGCAAGAGCTTCGTGTTCCAGTTCGTGTTCGCCAATCCGTTCGACGAGATCATCGAACTGCTGGAGGCGATGCTCCGGCTTCAGATCAAGCCGGAGCACGAATGCTTCGACGTCGGCCATGTCGGCTCGCTGGCCCCGCTCGTCGACATGGGTCTGCTCGACGCCCCCCTGCACGCCGACTTCGTGATGGGGGTGGTGGGCGGCGTGCCGGCGACCGCGCGAAATGTGGCGGCCATGGCGGCGAACCTCTCCGAGATTCGCTTCGGCGAACCTTCGGTTCGCCCGGGTTCCGCACCGCAGGGCGCCGGGCACTCCCATTGGGGCGTCATCGGCATCGGCCGCGATCAGTGGCCGATGGTCGCCGCCGCCCTGACGCTCGGCGGGTCGATCCGGGTGGGGTTGGAGGACAACTTCTACCTGCCGGATGGGGAGATGGCCCGGTCCAACGGCGACCTCGTCGCCAAGGCGCGGGAGATGGTGCGGGACTGCGGACGGCGGCCGGCCACCGTGGCGGAGGCGCGGAGACTGCTGGGGATCAGGGCCCGTGAGCCTGCCGCTTGACGGACTCACCGTCCTCGACCTGAGCCGCCTGCTGCCGGGCGGATTCTGCTCGCTGCTCCTGGCCGACTTCGGCGCCGACGTGATCAAGGTAGAGGACACCGGCGCCGGCGATTACGTCCGCTGGTCGCCGCCCCGCTACGAGGGCGCGGCCCCGAGCGCCTCCAGCGCGCTGTTCCTGTCGCTCAACCGTGGCAAGCGCTCGATCCGCCTCAACCTCAAGACCGAGGCCGGCCGCGACGTTCTGCTGCGCCTGGCGCGGAACGCCGACGTGCTGCTGGAGTCGTTCCGGCCGGGGGTGATGGACCGCCTCGGCGTCGGCTACGAACGCCTGCGCGCGGAGAACCCGGGCCTCGTCTACTGCGCGATCACCGGCTACGGACAGGACGGCCCCGGCCGCGATCGCTCCGGCCACGACATGAACTACCTGGGGCTCAACGGGATCCTGGGGCTGACCGGCGAGGCCGGCGGGCCACCGGTCCAGGCGGCGGCGCAGATCGCCGACCTGGGGGGCGGAGCGTTGATGGCGGCGGTCGGGATCCTGATCGCCCTGCGCGAGCGCGAGGGGTCCGGCGAGGGGCAGTTCGTCGACTGCTCCATGTTCGACGGTTCGCTGTCGTGGCTGGCGATGCTCGCCGCCGAGGCATTTGCCACGGGGCGGGCTCCACGGCGCGGCGAGCTCGGACTCGCCGGGCGCTACAACTGCTACCGGCCGTACCGCTGCGCCGACGGCTGGGTGACGCTGGGGGCGCTGGAGCCGAAGTTCTGGCAGGCCTGGTGTCACGGTGTCGGCCGCCCGGACCTCGTCGACAACGCGTTCGACTCGCCCGGGTCCTCGTCCCATGAGGAGGTCCTGGCGATCTTCGCCGCCCGCACGCGCGCAGAGTGGGAGGCCTTCGCCTCCGAGCACGACTGCTGCCTCGAGCCGGTTCTCGAGCTCGATGAGGCACTGGACTCCGAGCTCGTGGCGGCGCGGGAGATGGTCGTCGAGCTGGCGCAGCCGGGGGTCGGGCGGCCGGTGAGGCTGCTTGGCGTCCCGGTCAAGCTCAGCCGGACCCCCGGCGACGCCGCGCGGGCGCCGGGCCCGGCGCTGGGCGAGCACACCGACGAGGTGCTGGCCGCCGCCGGCTACGCCGAGCATGAGATCGCCGGGCTGTACGCGCAGGGCGCGGTCGCCGGCGGTGACGAGACCGCGACGGGGACCTTCATGTCGAGCTGATGGTTGCGAGTTGATGGGTTGCGAGCTGATGGCGGCGAGTTGATGGCGACGAGTTGATGGCGGCGAGTTGATGGCGACGACCGACGGGATGCTGAAGATGTCCGAGCTCGCCGAGCGCTCCGGCGTCAGCGCCGGCACGATCAAGCACTACCTGCGCGAGGGGCTGCTCGGTTCCGACCACGACGTCGTACGCACCAGTCGCAACATGGCCTACTACCCGGAGCAGTTCGTGGACCGGGTCAAGCTGATCAAGCGCCTGCAGGAGGAGCGCTTCATGCCGCTGCGGGTGATCCGGGAGGTGATCGCCGACGACCCGGAGCGGGCGGCACGGGTGATCGAGCTCGAGGACCGGATCCTCGAGCGCGCGATCGAGGCCGGCGAGAGCGGGCGTGTGTCGCGCGCCTCGGTGCGCGCCACGTACGACGTCCCGCGCAACGTGCTGGACCGGCTCGAGGAGCTGGAGGTGCTGACCCCCGGGGCGCGCGGCTACGACGCCGACGACGTGGCGATCATCGAGGCCATCTCGCGGTTTCGCGCCGGGGGCTACGAGGAGGCGCTCGGCTTCACCGTCTACGACACCCTGCGCTACCGCGATGCCCTGGCGCCGCTCGTGGCCGAAGAGGTCCGGGTGCTCCTCGACCGGCTGGCGGGCGAGGTCGACGTCGAGCGGGCGATGGCCATCATCTCCTCCGGCGCAGAACCGCTGCGCGAGCTGATCGGTGCCATCCACTCCAAGCTGCTGCTGGCCGAGCTCAGCCGTCAGCGCAGCCGAATCGACTAGCGCCGGAGCGGGTATCTGCCACACTGACTGACCAGTCAATCGAGGGGGGACACATGCGCGCAGCCGCCATCCAACTCAATGCCACCGCAGACACCGATCGTAACCTGGAGCGCGCCGACCGGCTCGTGCGCCGGGCCGCCGCCGCCGGGGCCGAGCTCGTCGCCCTGCCGGAGAAGTGGACGGTGCTGGGGACACACGAGGATATGGCCGCCGGCGCCCAGACGCTCGACGGCCCCGCTATCTCCTGGGCCCGCGCGGTCGCCGGGGAGCTGGGAATCGATCTTCTGGCCGGCTCGATGTACGAGTCCATCCCGGGCCGCGACAAGGGCGCCAACACGAGCGTCCACGTCGGCCCGGACGGCGAGATCAGGTCGGTGTACCGCAAGATCCACCTGTTCGACGTCGAGGTCGACGGGGCCGTCTACGCGGAATCGAGCACCGAGGATCCCGGCGACGAGATCGTCGTCAGCGACCTGGCCGGCGGACCCCGGCTCGGTCTGAGCGTCTGCTACGACCTGCGGTTCCCGGAGCTGTACCGGATCCTGGCGATCCGGGGGGCCGAGGTGTTCTCGATTCCCAGCGCCTTCACGCTGCCGACCACGCGCGACCACTGGGACGTGCTCGTGCGGGCGCGGGCGATCGAGAACCAGTGCTTCGTCGTCGCGCCCAACCAGGTGGGGCACCATCCCGGCGGCCTGCGCTCCGGCGGCCGCTCGCTGATCGTGGACCCGTGGGGACTCGTGCTGGCCGGAGCCGCCGACACCGAGACGTTCATCGTCGCCGACCTCGATGCCGACAACCAGCGGGACATCCGCCGTCGCCTGCCGTCGCTGGCGCGCCGGCGGCCGGAGGCCTACGCCTGGGACGCGCCGACGCCCACGGGCACGGCCCCATGACGACGGCGGCGACCGACAAGCGCCGCGTCATCCTCGACGCCGCGGTCCGCGTGTTCGCCCGGCAGGGCTTCCACACCTGCCGCGTCTCGGACATCGCCGATGCGGCGGGGGTCGCCTACGGTCTCGTCTACCACTACTTCTCGTCCAAGGAGCAGATCCTCGACACGCTGTTCCTCGAGCGCTGGGACGTCATGCTCGCGGCGATCGCGGAGGCCGACGCCTCGCCCCGGCCGCCCCAGGAGAAGCTCGAGGCAATCGCCGGCTTCATCATCGACTCCTATCGTCACGACCCGGAGCTGATGAAGGTCATCATCGTCGAGGTCACCCGGGCGGCGAACACGTTCGGGCTGACCCACCTGGCGAAGATCCGGGAGGCGTACGCGGGCATCGCGGCGATCGTGGCCAAGGCCCAGTCCGACGGCCGCTTCCGAGCCGAGGTCACGCCGGAGTTCGCCGCCCAGGCCTTCTACGGCTCGGTCGAGCAGGTGCTGACAGGCTGGATCTTCGACAGCGTCGCCGTCAGCGAGGCCGAGCTGGAGCGGGCGAAGACGATGATCGTCGACACGATCTGCCGTGGACTGGAGCGCCGGGGTCCCAATCCGGCGGGCGAGTCTGCTTGAATGCCCTCGGATGATGACGGAGAGCCCTTTGGTCAAGCGCCTGCTGTGGAACGGGATGCTCGCCGGATTCGGAGCGCTCGCGAGTCTCGCGTCGACGCGCCTGGCGGCCCTCGTCTGGATGCGCGTGTTCGACGAAGAGCCGCCTGAGTGACCGACCCGGCGAGCAGCGAGCAGCCACCCCAGGAGCCGCGGGACGACGTGCCCGCGGGTGACGCGCTGGACGCACGCGGCGACGCGCCGAACGGGCCGGACGCGCCGGACGCGCCCGCCGGCGCTCCTCCGGTGGCCGGGCCCCCACCCACGCCACCGACTCCACCGGTCGGCCAATCCTCGCCGCCGCCCGGGCCGGTCGCCGAGGTGCCCGCTCCCGTGCCGCCGCTCGAATTCGGGACGACGGCGCCCGGAGCGACGACCTATGAGACCTCATCCTCCGGCGGGCTCGAGTCGCTGTTTCCCCCGGACCGGCCCGAGCGGGCCGTCGGAGCCGCATTCGCCGGTGGCCTCGTCCTCGCCCTGATTCTCAAACGCCTTGGCCGCTGAGCCCGGACAGACCAACGAGAGCCTCGCCGCCGCGGTCACCGAGGTCTCCGAGAAGCTCGCGGTGCTTGTCCGCGAGGAGATCGAGCTGGCCAAGGCGGAGGTGGGGGTCAAGATCTCCAGCATCACGCGTGGCGCGGCCGCGCTCGCCGTCGGTGCCGTGTTCGGCATCTTCGCGCTCGTGTTCGTCCTGCTGACGATCGCGTGGGGTCTGAATTCCGTCTTCAACAGCATCTGGATCGGCTTCGGGATCGTGATGGTCGTGCTCGTCGTGCTCACGCTGTTCGCGTTCCTGTTCGCCTGGCGCAAGCTCAGGGTCGGTCCGCCGGCGCCGAAGATGGCGATCGAGGAGGCCAAGAAGATCCGGGAGACGGTCAAGCCGGGGGCCGGCGCCTGATGGCCACCCGGACGCCCGAGGAGATCCGCGACTCGATCGAGCGCAACCGCCAGCAGCTCGGCACGGCGGTCGAGCAGCTGCGGGTCGAGGTCGTCAAGCTGACCGACTGGCGGGCTCAGATCCGGCACCACGAGCCCCAGGTGCTGATCGGCGCCGGCGTGGCCGGGTTCGTCCTGGGGGGCGGGATCGCGGCGCTCGGGGCGTTGACGTTCGGACGCCGCCGGCGCAGGCAGCTGCGCCGCTGAGCGTTTAGCTAGTCGGGCTTCAGGTACGAGCTCGGCAGTCCGCCGACGCCGAGCAGGCCGGGCCCCACATGGGTGCCGATCACCGGGCCGATCTCGGAGATGACCCGGGGCGGCACTCCGAACACCTCGGTGCCGCGCGCGGCGAGCTCGGCGGCCTCGTTCGGCGCCTGGATGTGCTGGACCATCCACGCGTCGGCGCCGGCCGCGGCCCGCTCGCGCAGGAGATCGACCATCCGCTCGAACGCGCGGCGGGAGGTGCGGACACGCTCCACCGGGGTGATCTCGGATTCGACGGTGAGGATCGGCTTGATCCGCAGCGCCGATCCCAGCCACGCCTGCGCTCCGGCGATCCGTCCTCCGCGACGGAGGTACTCGAGCGTGTCGACGGCGAACCACATCTTCAGGGCCTCGCGGGCCTCGCGCGCGTGCTCGGCCACCGTGGCTCCGTCGCCTCCGGCCCGCGCCGCCGCCACCGCCGCCATCACGACCAGGCCCTCGCCGCCGCACGCCGAGGCGCTGTCGACGACGTGCACACGCCCGGCGCGCTCGCCGAGCTGCTCGCGCGCCTGCTCGGCGGCGCGCACGGTCCCGGACATCCCGCCGGCGAGATGGACCGAGACGATCTCCTCGCCGGCGGTGAGCAGCGGCTCGTAGACCTCCAGGAAATCGCCGATCGACGGCTGCGAAGTCGTCGGGAGCGCCGTGTCGCTGCCCAGCCGGCGGTAGTAGGCGTCGTAGTCGGTGATCTCGCTCTCGCGCTGCGCGCCCTCCGGCCAGTGCACGTATAGGCTGACCTGCTGAAACCCCTGCTCGGCGACGACCCCCGGAGGCAGGTAATGGCAGGTGTCGGAGACGATCGTGACGGACATCGGCGCGGCACCCTACCAGCGACACCTGAGAACCGGCCGGACCACGACCAGCCAGTTCCGCAATCGCCCTTTCCCCGCCGGGGATGCGGCTCTACACTCGCCCTCGCGGATGCCGCGCACGCTTGTCACCGGGGCGACCGGATTCATTGGCTCGCACGTCGCACGCCTGCTCGTGCAGCGGGGCGACGACGTGCACGTCTTCGTGCGCCCGGACTCCTCGATGCAGTCGATCGAGGACCTCAACGTGTGTCGCCTCCGCGGCGACATCCTCGACCGCGCGTCGGTCCGGCGCGCGATGCGCGGCATCGACCGCGTGTTTCACGTCGCGGGCAGCACCTGCCTGCGGGCGTCCCGCGCCTCCCTCATGAGCGTCGCGGTGGAGGGCACGACGATCGTGCTCGAGGAGGCCGTGCGGGCGGAGGTGGAGCGGTGCGTGTACACCTCGTCGGCCGCGGCGATCGGCCCCGCCGCTCCGGCCGGGACGGCCACCGAGGCCTCGCGCTGGACCGGCGGCCGCTACTGCATTCCGTACCTCGACGCGATGCACGAGGCCGAGACGGCGGCGCTGCGGCTCGTGGCCCGCGGGCTGCCGCTCGTCGTCGTCAACCCGACGCACGTGCTGGGGCGCGGCGACCCGGGGCGCTCCTCGACGACGCTCGTGCGCCGCTTCCTCCGGCGCCAGATCCCCGCCTACGTCGACGGCACGCTGAACATCGTGGGGGTGGATGACGTGGCGTGCGGTCATCTGCTCGCCGATCAACAGGGCCGGGTGGGGGAGCGTTACCTGCTGGGCAACCGCAACTTCACCATGACGCGGCTGTTTGCCGATCTCGGCCGCCTGTCCGGGGTGCAGCCGCCGACGCTCAAGCTGCCCGTGCATGTGGCGATGGCAGTGGCCGGGACGGCCCAGCGGGCCGGCGCCGCCGGGCTGCCGACGGCGACCGAGGTCCGGGCCGCCTCGCTGAACTGGAGCTTCGCCAATCGCAAGGCCAAGCGGGAGCTGGGGTGGACGACCTCCCCACACGAGGACTGCCTGGAGGAGACGGTTGGCTGGTACCGCGACCGCGACGGCACCGTGCTCGCGCCGCCGGGGTCGATGCAACCGCTCCCGCTGCGCCTGGCCGGTCAGGCCATCCGGCACGTGCATCTGTGACGCTGGGCGCCGGCCGGTTGCCACAGGGTGGCTCGTGAGACCGAGGGGGAACTTGGGGCTCAGAGCGCGGGGGCCATCGCGTCACCCCGCCGCGAGCGCGGAAGGAGCAGGTGCCCGGCGCTCGG
>DASZMK010000134.1:0-2372 GCA_035551855.1 Solirubrobacteraceae bacterium | reverse complement strand
AGGCCCCGTCGAGCGGCCGCTGAGATCGGATTCACGGCAGCCGACGAGCCGCATGTCCTCATGAGGGAGGTAGATCCGGCCGCGC
This sequence comes from Solirubrobacteraceae bacterium, assembly GCA_035551855.1. GTDB lineage: Bacteria > Actinomycetota > Thermoleophilia > Solirubrobacterales > Solirubrobacteraceae > Palsa-465. The sequence continues at coordinate 2,287 of DASZMK010000134.1, read as the reverse complement.
GCGTAATCCTCACCCACGTTCTGCAGGCGCTCGGTCACCCCCAGCCCCGCCCAGAGAGCGTCTGACCGGCAGAGGCGCGCCGGCGTGGCCGCACCGAACACGTGCAGGACGAGCTCGCCAACAGGGCCCGCCGTTCGCCGGCAGTCGTCGATCAGGTCCTCGAACGTCTCGAAGCGCGTAATCCCGTCGTCGCGCCGATTGACCTCCACCAGGCGGTGCAGCGGCTCGGCCGGCAGCCGAGACTCCCGGATGGTGTGGCCGAATGCACGCAGGAGCGGATGGTCAGGCACATCGCCGGAGAAGATCGCGCTCAGCTGGACGTCGATCCAGTCCAGCAGCATCCGGCCATCTCCGCCGGCTTCGGCACCCAAATTCTGAACGAGCCGGGCGAAGCCGTAGATCGCCCGCACCTGCTCACGTCGGCGCCGGCCCAGCCGCAGTCGTCCGGTCAACGGGAGTGTCTCGGCTGCCCGCGCCCACTTGCTGGCGGCGGTGGGAGCCGCTCCGTTGCTGATCCCAGCGGACGCGACCAGCGCGTTGGGCGTCACCGAGGGCACCTGTGTTGAGCCGGACACGATCATCGGCTACCCCTGGTCAGTAGCCGCGTCCCATGAGCTTGGGACTCGGTAAGCGCTGATACCGGTGCGGGGTTATCCGGCAGTGACAGCGGCGGATCGGAGCTCGCGGTGGTGGTTGGCCAGCTCGAGTAGGAGCTGGCCGGCGCGGGGAAGCTCAGGCAAGGCCGACGTCTGCCCGCGACCCGTGGCGAGGACCGCCTTTAGCTGCGAGGTCAGCTGCTTCGGTGTCTGGGCGGCGCGCGCCAGTCCGTGGCGCTGCAGTGCGGCCACGTTGTCTCGCACGTGGCCAGCGCCGAAGCCGTACCACACGGTCGGGCACCCGCACAGCTGGGCCTCCAGGCATGACAGGCCGGCGGTTGTGGTGACAAACGCGTCGGCGGCTGACAACAGCTCGCACATCCGGGTGGTGAAGCCGACCAGGGTCAGCCGTGGGTCGCTGGCGTGGCGCTGTGTGATCGCCGCCGGCACCCGCTGGTTTCGCCCGGCCACGGCGATGACGGCTGCATCGGGGACGTTGAGGGCCGCGTCGATCGCTCCGTCGAGGTCTCCCGCCCCCCAGCCGCCGCCGGAGATCAGCACAAGCGGGTGTTGGGCAAGGATCCCGAGCTGTGCTCGCGCCCGTACCTGCGTGGGCGCGAAAAAGAATTCCTCGCCCACGAGCGGCCGGACCGCAACTGCGGAGCCTGGGGCGGCTTCGCGCTGCACCTCCCGGAGGGCCTCGGGGTAGTTGAGCAGGTGCAGGTCGGCTCCGGGCTGCACCCAAAAGCCCAGGCCCCCGAGCGGCCCGACGACGACGGCCGCCGGGCATGGCACGCGCCGGCTGGCGCGAAGCCGCGCCAGGACGGCGTTCAGGACCGGGTGAGTGGCGACCACGACGTCTGGGCCGACGTCAGATATGGTGCGGGCCAGCGGGGCGCCGCCGAGAGCGTAGAGCGCCAGCTCGCCAAGCGTCTGTGCGGCGCGGAGGCCGGTGAACAGCCTGTAGGCGATGTCGTAGGACCGTCTCGCGTCGCGGAGGTGAAACGCGTAGCCGCGCGCGAGGCGCCGGCCGAGCAGTCGGCCGAGCACCGCGAAGTCGTTGCGGATCACGATGCTCGCACCCGGGTCGGCTCGCTGGAGGTCGGCGGCAAGCGATTGTGCCATCTGCAGGTGGCTCTCACCGACCGGTCCGGACAGAAGCAGCGCTCGCACAGCCTCTGGGATACCCACCGGCGAGGCTGGTGATCAGACGTGTTTTCACACGAACCGGGTTCTTTTGGCCCGTTTTGAACCGCCTGCTGCGGGAGCTGTGGTGGCGGGCACGGACACGGAGCTGCATACCCCGCCCCGGCACGAGGTTCGTGCTCGTCCACCCCGGTGCGCTGATGTCCTGGAGGGGCGGGCGTACCCCGCTCGGCGCGACGCAGTTCACTGGGCGTCTGCTCGCTCGCGGTCATACGAATTTCCTGAGGAGCCTGTTGAAGTTCGCCTCGGTCTCTGACGCGCGCCGCCGGTACCTCTAACACCGCCGGGAGGTTGCGCTATGAGCTGCCGCCCGCGCCGGCGTCTGAGGAGTCGCCGCCCGCGCGTACTGAGCTGTCCGTCCACCGCCGGGCGGTGGCCGGCGACGTGGCCTGACGCGAGGCAAACCAGCCGACGGTCGCGGCCAGCGCCTGGGTGGCCGGCTGATGGCTGTAGCCGAGCTCGCGCCGCGCCTTGGCGATCGAGAA
>DASZMK010000133.1:0-2285 GCA_035551855.1 Solirubrobacteraceae bacterium | reverse complement strand
GGGTTTCAGGCGACGTTGCGGGCGCTGGACGACCTCGGGATCGACGAGGACGCCCGCGAGGCGATCGGCCTGCGAATCATCCAGCTGGGGATGCCGTGGCCGCTTGACGCCGGCACCGTGCGCGAGCTGACCGACGGCCTGGAGACGGTGCTCGTCGTCGAGGACAAGCTGCCGTTCCTGGAGTCCCAGCTCAAGGACGCGCTGTATCGCGCCCCGCATCAGCCGCTCGTCGTCGGCAAGGAGGACGGCGAGGGTCGGCCGCTCCTGACGGCGCGCAGCGCGCTGACTGCCGATGACGTCGCCGGCGCGCTGATCCGCGTGCTGTCCGGGATGCCGCTGCCTGAGCGGGTCCGAGCGGCCGTCGACGAGCGGGGGCGGGCGCTCCGTCACCCGCTCGCCGCCGCGCTGCCGGACAGCCCGCAGCGCACGCCGTACTTCTGCTCCGGCTGCCCGCACAACACCTCGACGCGCGCGAGCGCCGATCAGCTGGTGGGCGTGGGGATCGGCTGCCACACGATGGTCGCCCTCGACGGCGCCGACCGCCGCGGCCGGCAGCTGGGGATCACCCAGATGGGCGGCGAGGGCGCGCAGTGGATGGGGGTCGCGCCGTTCTGTGACGAGCCCCATTTCATCCAGAACATCGGCGACGGGACGTTCCACCATTCGGGGTCGCTCGCGATCCGGGCCGCGGTCTCCGCCGGCGTCAACATCACCTACCGGCTGTTGTACAACGACGCCGTCGCGATGACCGGTGGCCAGCCGCCGGCCGGCAAGCTGGCGGTTCCGGCTTTGATCTCGGAGTTGGCGGTGGAGGGCGTGCGGCGGGTGATCGTGACGACGCCGGAGCCTGAGCGCTACCACGGCGTGACGCTTGATCCCGTCGCCCGGGTCGTTCATCGAGACTCGCTGGACGAGGCTCAGCGGGAGCTGGCGACCGTGCCCGGGGTCACCGTCCTGATCCACGACGACCGCTGCGCCACCGAGAAGCGCCGCCTGCGCAAGCGCGGCAAGCTGGACACGCCTCCGGAGCGCGTGTGGATCAACGAGCGCGTGTGCGAGGGCTGCGGGGACTGCGGCGATCAGTCGACGTGCCTGTCGGTGGTGCCGGTGCAGACCGAGCTCGGCCGCAAGACCCGGATCCACCAGAGCTCGTGCAACCAGGATTTCTCCTGCCTGAAGGGCGACTGCCCGTCGTTCCTGCTGGTGACGCAGGTCGGCGGTCCGCCGGCCAGGCCGCAGCCTCCGGCTCCGCCGGAGGGGCTGCCGGATCCGGTGTCACGATTCGATGGTGAGGTGCTCGTCCGGATGCCGGGCGTCGGCGGCACCGGCGTGGTCACGGTGTCGGCAATCCTGCAGATGGCCGCGCACCTCCAGGGGCTCCATGCCGCGGGGCTGGAGCAGATCGGCCTGGCCCAGAAGGGGGGGCCGGTCATCTCCGACCTCCACATCTCCCCCACGCCGATCGACGGCCAGCTGCGGGCCAGCCGCCGCGGCGTCGACGTACTCCTCGGCTTCGACCTGCTGGGCGCGAGCACGCCGGAGACGCTGGCGACCGTCGATCCGGAGCGGACGGTGGCGGTGTTGAATAGCGACGTTACGCCGACGGCCTCGATGGTCACGAGTGTCGACGCCCCCCGGGCCCGGTCCGAGCGGCTGGTAGAGCGCGTCCGGCGCGCCAGCCGGGGCGGCGACGCCGTGGTCGTGGCGGCCGAGACGATCGCCGAGCGGCTGTTTCACGATCACATGCCGGCCAACATGATCCTCGTCGGCGCCGCGCTGCAGCACGGCTGCCTGCCGCTGGACCCAGAGGCGGTGGAGCGCGCAATCGAGCTCAACGGAGCCGCCGTCGACGTCAACCGGACCGCGTTCCGCTGGGGGCGGACGGCGGTCGCCGATTCCGGCGCGCTGGAGACGGCGCTGGCCGCGGCTGTGGGTGAGCCGCCGGCGCGTGAGGTCGGCTTTGCGGCGCGGGCGTTGGTGGCGGACGCCGGCGCGCCGGACGAGTTGCGGGAGGTGCTGGAGCTCCGCGTCGGGGAGCTGACCGCCTACCAGGATGAGCGCTACGCGCGGGAGTACCTCGCGGACGTGGTGCGGGTGGCGGCGGTCGAGCGCGAGCGCATTGGCGACGGGAGCCTGCGGGTAGCCGACGCGTACGCGCGGGGGCTGTTCAAGCTGATGGCCTACAAGGACGAGTACGAGGTCGCCCGCCTGCACCTCGACGCCGTCGAGCAGGCGCGCCGGGACAACGAATTTGGCCCGGACGTCAAGGTCCAGACGCTCCTGCA
>DASZMK010000132.1:0-4350 GCA_035551855.1 Solirubrobacteraceae bacterium | reverse complement strand
TAGTCCGATACCGGACGATCTCCTGCTATTGTACGCGTTGATATGCCTGCCGTAACTCAGCCCGCAAGCGACCCCGCTGCCCAACGCGAGGACTGCCCCGAGTGTCTCATGGGCAACCTCAATTGGCTGCTCACGCAGGCTCACTATGCGCTGGCGGCGGAGTTGGCCGCCGCCCTTGAGCCGCTGGGCCTGACACCGCGCGGGCACGCGGTTCTGTCTGCAGCGCAGACCGGTCCCCACACCCAGAAGCAGCTCGCCGACCTGGTCGGTCTGGACAAGACGACGATGGTTGCGACCCTCGACGAGCTGGAGCGGGCCGGGTTTGCCCGGCGCGTGCCGTCGGAGTCGGACCGGCGGGCTCATGTCGTTCAGGTCACGCCGGAGGGCCGCAAGAAGATTGGCGCGGCCAACCGGATCGCAACGCGCGTGGACGCCGATGTTCTCGGCTCGCTCGGCGAGGACACCAGCGACGAGCTCATCGCCACCCTGGGACGGCTGGTGCGCGAGCGCCTGGCCGAGCCGCCCGCGTGCCGCGGCATGCGCCGGCGCGAGCCCCGGTAGCCGAGCTCCCGGCGGCGTTTCACCGGCGCGCGCCGCGGTAGCCGAGCCCGCTGTCGGCGGCCTGGCCAGAAGATCGCGGAGGCGGTCGGCGTGAGCGCCCGGCGCGAGCCGCCCGCGCCACCCCGGGTCTGACCCCGCCACCACACCGTGCGATGACTTTTCCCGGCGCGGGGGGTCTACACCGTCGGCTCACGTTTGCTCGTCAGGGGGAATGCGGAGTGTCAACAAGGCGGCACAACCGCGTTCACACCCTGGACAAATTCGGTCGCTCTCAGATGATCCGATATCGGATCATCTGCTACGGTAGTAGCCGTCATGAACCTCGAACACGGAAACGGGATCCCTATGACCGCTGGACAGGCTTCTTCCGTCGACACCGACCGGGGACGCTGGATTGCCCTCGTCGTCCTGTGCGTCGGCGTCCTGATGATCATCCTCGACTCGACCGTCGTAAATGTGGCGCTGCCCTCCATTCAGCGCGACCTCGGCTTCTCGCAGGCCAACCTGGCGTGGGTTGTCAACGCCTACCTGATCAGCTTCGGCGGCCTGCTCCTGCTGGCCGGACGCCTCGGCGACCTGCTCGGCCGCCGGCGTGTGTTCCTGGTGGGCATGGTGATGTTCACCGTCGCCTCGTTCTTGTGCGGGATCTCGCAGGACCAGGTGCTGTTGATCGCCGCTCGCTTCGTGCAGGGGATCGGCGGCGCACTGACGTCAGCGGTGATCCTGGGCATGGTCGTCACCATGTTCCCGGAGCCGCGCGAGCAGGCGAAGGCGATCGGCGTCTACAGCTTCGTCGCTTCCGCCGGAGCGTCACTCGGCCTGCTGCTGGGTGGGGTTGTCACCCAGTTGATCGACTGGCACTGGATCTTCTTCATCAATCTGCCGATCGGTCTGATCACGTTCCTGCTCGCGCTGCGCCTGGTCGAGCGCGACGGCGAGGTGCCTGGGCTGGGGCGTGACGTGGACGTTGCCGGTGCCGGACTTGTGACCGGCGCGGTGATGCTGGCCGTCTACACGATCGTCAAGGCCGGCGACTACAGCTGGGGCTCGGCTCACACACTCGGCTTTGGCGCGCTGGTGGTCGCCCTGGTGGCGCTGTTTGTGTGGCGCGAGTCGACGGCGCGCTCGCCACTCATCCCGTTGCGAATGTTCCGCTCCCGGAACGTGGCGGGAGCGAACCTGGTGCAGCTGCTGATGGTGTCGAGCCTGTTTGGGATGTTCTTCCTCGGCGTGCTGTTCATGCAGCACGTGCTCGGCTACAGCTCCATCGCCACCGGGTTTGCGTTCCTGCCGGTCAGCCTGGGGATTGGGGTGCTGTCACTCGGCTTCTCGGCGCGGCTGAACTTCCGCTTCGGCCCCAAGGCGGTGCTCCAGGTTGGGCTGGTCATGCTGGCGGCCGGTCTCGCCTGGATGGTTCGGGCCCCGGTCGGTGCGTCATATGCCGTCGACCTGCTGCCGTCGATGGTGCTCCTCGGCGCCGGCGCGGGCCTGAGCTTCCCGGCGCTGATGACCCTGGCCATGTCCGGCGCAACGCCGGGCGAGTCGGGTCTCGCATCCGGACTGGTCAACACGACCGTCCAGGTCGGAGGCGCCCTGGGGCTGGCGGTCCTGGCGACCCTGTCCACGAGCCGGACCGCTCACCTGGTGGCCACCGGCGAGGGCCACGCCAGCGCCCTGACCGGCGGCTATCACCTCGCCTGGATCATCTCCGCCGGCATCGCGCTCGTCTCCCTGGCGATCTCGGCGCCGCTCCTGCGGTCGGTGCGTCTGGGGGAGGGGCAGGTTCCCGGCGGCGAGGAAACAGACGTGGACTCCCTTGGTATCGAACCCTCGTATGCGGAGGCAGCATGAATTCAAATCACGTCATCAACGGTTGGGTGGCCCAGCTGCGCGTCGACGCTCGCCGTGGCGGGCGCCGGAGCCGCACCGCGGTTGAGCCGGGGGCGCCGGCCGCACCGGCCGTCGCTCTCTCGCTGGGGGCCCAACCGGCCGCGCCGGCTGTCGCTCTCTCGCTGGGGGCCGAGCCGACCCTCGACCATCCGGTGGCCGTTACGCCCACCCGGACCTGGGGGCGGCTGCTCCCGGTCCGGGTCTGGAGCCGCGACGGCGCGCCCGGCCGCGCTGTCGGCGGACCCTGTCTAAGCCTCGGTTAGGTCCCGCAGAGCCTGCTCGGCGCGTGCCAGGTCGGCCGCCGTCTGCTCGGCCCGCTGTTCGGCGGCGGTGAGGAGCCGTTCCGCCTCCTCCAAAGAGGCGGCGGCATCCTCCCGCCGCGCCTGTGCCGCCGCCCGCTCCTTCTCGGCGCGGGTGGCGGTGCGCCGCGCCTCCGCTTCGGCCCGCCGGGCGGATTTGAGCGCCACCGCCCGTTCGCGCTCGGCTTCCCGCTTGGCCTCGGCCACGCGCTGCGCCTCGGCACGGCGGGCGGCCTCGGCCTTCTCCTCGGCCCGGCGCTCGCCCGCGCTCCTCTTCTGTTCGCCCCCGGGCTCGGCCGCGGCTTTCTTCTGTTCGCTCCGGCGCTCGGTCCCGGCCTTCTTCGCCTTGTCCGTGCCCTTCGTCCTGGGGCCGGCGGCCGCCTTCTCCTTCTCCGGCGCGGTCTTCTTGGCCGGCCGCGGGGTCCTGACCGGCGCGCTCAACCCACCGATGCCCACACCGACGAACCGGAGCTCATGGGTCAGACATCCGCCTTGGACCTGCCGGCGCGCCTCCTGGTCAACCGCGGCCGCGCGCAGCGTGTCGCCGACCCGTTCCAACGTCGTCTGGCTGAGCGCCTGACCCTCGGCGCTCAACAGCCCCTCCGCCGCCTCCAGCAGTTGACCCACGGCCTCGCGCTGGCGGCGGGTGGCGTCACGCATGGCATCGCCGCTCTTCTGCCCGGCGGCGGCGCCGGCCTGCGCCGCGGCGAGGTCGTCGCCGGCCTGAAACAACGCCTGGATCCCGTTCGGCTGGGTGCGCACCAGCTGGTTGACCGCCCATGCGGCCACTGATGGCTTGCGCATCGCGGCGACATCGCTCGCCTCGTCGCGGCGCTTGTCGCCGCGCAGCGCCTTGACCAGTCCCGCCCGCTCCGGGATGAAGCGCTCCAGCGGCAGGCCGTACAGGTCCTCCGGTGAGTCGACGGGCACCGGAGGATCCTAAGCGCCGTGTCCGCGCGCTGACGCAAGCCGTCGTTCGGCTGCTGACGGAAGCTGCTGTCCCGGGCGGCGCGAGCGGTCGAGCGCGGTGGCGGGAGCCACGCCGCGGGTGCCCGCGGCGACCTCAAACGCGCCCGCCGGCCCAGACCGGGCACAACGCGCCAGATCAGCCCGGTCCGGCGTGCACCCTTGCGCCAAATCAGCCCCGCGGGGCGTGCACCACGCGCCAAATCAGCCCCGCGGGGCATGCACCACGCGCCAAATCCGGATCCCGTCCGCAGATTTGGCGCACTTTGAGGGCTGGGCACGCATCTGGTGCCAGATCATCCGGCCGACGCGCGATCTGGCGCAAGATGCACGCCTTTTTCCCGGCGAGGCGATGGCCACGCCTCGGAAGACGGGAACCTGCGGCGCGGCGGGCACCGGAGTCACCCAGCTGCCTGTCAGCACGCCAACCGAGCTTGGACACGCCCGCGCGCGTTTGCTATATCTAAGAGTCCGCCGCGGGGTGGAGCAGTCTGGTAGCTCGTCGGGCTCATAACCCGAAGGTCGCGGGTTCGAATCCCGCCCCCGCTATCACGAAGTCGCTGGAAATCGAGGCCTCCGAGAGATCGGAGGCTTCGGCGTTTAGGCCACCGCCACCCCTCGTCGCGCCTGACAG
>DASZMK010000131.1:0-66776 GCA_035551855.1 Solirubrobacteraceae bacterium | reverse complement strand
TGGGGGGCGCGCACGGTCCGGGTTGCCGAGGCGCGGGGGGCCGGGCGAGACGCGGGATGCTCCGATGCCGGTACGCGGCCCGGTGCCGGTACGCCGCCCCGGGTCCGGCGCGAGCCGGCGGCGCGGGCGTTGGGCGGCTCGTCGGTGAGGTAGCGCATGGCCAGCAGGGCGAGGGCGGGGATGACGACGATGGCGATCATGGCCAGAAACCAGATCTGGCCGGCGTCGGTTCCCTCGCCGAGGGAGTGGGCGAGGCCGGCCAGCCAGAGGATGGCGGTGAACCGGTGGAGCTTGCGCCAGCGGTTGGAGCCGATGCGCCGGCGGGCGTAGTAGCTGAGGCCGAGCAGGGCCAGGCCCCAGCCGGCGAAGATCCCCATCGAGGTCCAGACGGACTTGTAGCTGAAGACGAAGGGGATGGAGATGTCGGCCAGCGAGGCTTTGAGGTACGGGTCGCCGAGGAGCGAGAGACCGTGCACGGCGATCGCCACCAATGCCGAGAGCGAGAGGATCTCATGGGCGGCGATGAGGTCCGGCCCGCGGCGGCGGGCGAACTTCAGGCTCATCACGAGGCCGAGTGAGACGGCCAGGCTCGACAGCACCAGGGCGACGATGCCGGCGGCGCGACTGGTGATCCAGAAGAGGTGCGGTGCCGCGTTGACCATACCCTCACGATGACGCGCCGGCCGCAGACGGGCGTAGGACTCGGCTAAGAAGTAGGTGAGAGAGCGCGCGCGTGGACGATCCGCGCGGCCGTGACCCGCTTGGCCTGTGTCGGCGTGAAGCCGGTGGAGGCGCCGCTGTAGGTGACCGTGAAGGCGCTGTCCTTGGCGCTCAGCGACGACGGCGTGGCCGTGGCGAACGGAGTACCCGGCCCGCCACCGGCGATGAACTGGCGGCCGCCCTCGGCCAGGGTGATCTTGGTCGTCGTCCAGCGGCGATCGTCGATCGTGCCGGTGTGCCCGGCGGTGGTCTCGGCGCTGGCGGCGGCAAAGCCGGTTGAGCCGAAGTCGGCCAGGGGCAGGGTCTGGCAAACGTTGCCGGTGCACACCGAAGGAGCCTCGACGATCCACTCCGCCGAGCTCGTGTCCAGCACGGAGGCGTGCAGACGCCTGGTGAAGGTTCGGTGCTGGGTCTGGTTGATGAGCGTGAGGGTCACCTGCGAGCCGGAGACGGATACCCCGGCGCGCATCTGGTCCCCGGCCTTCACCGGGATCTTGACCGTCACCGAGGCGGCCGGCACGAGCTCGTACCAGGCGCTCGAGGCCTCGCGTCCGGCGGCGGTGCAGTCGGCCTCGGTGCCGATCTGCTCCAGGGCCTGGGACGAGACGCTGTAGCCGCCGATCCCGACCCAGGTGGACGAGTACGTGGCCTGTCCGGGGGTGCACACCGCCTTGGGCTGGGTCCACGTGCCGAGCACCTTCTTGAATTTCAGGTTCGAGTGGTGGACGGCATAGCCGGCCCAGTTCGAGCTCTGGCTGGTGTCGGCCGCGGCAGCGGGGGCGAAGATGAGCGCGAGCGCAGCGCCCGCTGCCAACGGAAGTGAACGGAGTATCTGGCTGACTCTCATGATTTCGCCGCTGCGGCGAGGATCGCCGGCGCCCGTCCCTGGCAGTCATAAAGCGTAGCTGTGCCGCTCGAGGTGCTGATGGTGTCGGCCTTACAGGCCTTCTCGACGACGGCGAACGCCGCCGAGCTTCCCTGGCGCCCGTCGCTGGGGCCGGCGAAGCCCTGGCCGCCCTGGGGCATGACCCAGCGCAGGTGCCCGTCGCGCACCTCCATCGCCAGCCACGAGGCGGTGACGGAGCTCTCGCGGCCGGAGAACCCGCCGAGGCCGGCAACGTCGGCGTTCGACGAGAGGATGGCCTGGGCGGCGCTGCTCTGGCTCTCGACACCGATGGTGCCGCCGCCATGCGTGCGGGCATAGGTGATCGCCGCGTTCAGGGTGGCGCTGTCGCCGCCGAAGGGACCGCCGGCGCCGAAGCCGCCGCGGCCCGCGCCGAAGCCGCCGGGCCCGGACCGGCCGCCGCCGTTGCCGAACAGGCCCTGGATTCCGGACAGCCCGGACGAGTTGACGAGGCGCCCGCTGCCCCGCCCGGGGATGGGCGCGCTGGGGTTGGAGGGGGCGCCGGCACCACCGCCGGGGACCCCCGCCCCACCGCCGGGGAATCCACCCCCGCGGAACGGGAAGCCGCCGCCCGGGCCGCCGCGGCCGCCGCGGCCGCCGAAGCCGGCCAGCCCGGCGCTCGCCGGACCCCCGGCGGGGAAGGTGCTGCTGGTGGCGTGACCGACCGTGTCGACCGCCCACGTCGCCGGCGCCGCGATCAGGGCGGCGAGCGCGGCTCCGACCACGGCCAGCCGCACCGGGGGGGCGAGCTTGAACAGCAGCGCGGCGGCGCACAGCGCACCGACGGCGACGATCAGCGGGGTGGCCCATGACAGCGCGCCGTTCAGGTTCCCCAGGACGACCAGCTCGACGGCGACGCCGCCGGCGATGAACGCGGGCCCCACCCACCGCAGCGACCGTGCCCAGCGGTCCCGGCCGGCCCCGCCGACAGCCTCACCGACGCCGGCGCCGACGAGAGCGGCGGTGAACGGAGCCAGGAACGACACGTAGTACGGGTGGAAGATGCCCTGGGCGGAGCTGAACACGATCGCGGTCACGACGAAGGCTCCGCCGACGGCGACCAGCCAGCCGGTCCGCGGGTCGCTGCGGCGCAGGCGGGAGGCGACCAGCACGGCCAGCCCGGCCACGAGGGCGAGGCCGATGAGCCAGCCCCCCTGCCCCCCGAGGCTGGAATCCAGCAGACGCAACACCCCGGTGGAGCCCCCGGACCCGATGCCGCCTCCGCCTCCGCCGGTGAACGCCGGCGACCCGGCCTGCCCGGTGACGCGGCCGACGCCGTTGTAGTTGAAGATCAGCGACCAGATGCTGTTGTCGGAGGTGCCGGAGATCCACGGGCGGTCGGCGGCCGGCGTCAGGGTGACGAGGATCGGCCAGGCGAGGCCGACGACCGCGAGCGCCACGCCGCCGATCGTCAGCTGGCGCAGAGCCGTCAGCCGTCCGCGGGGAGCCACCCACAGATAGGCGAGCGCGATGCCGGGGACGACCATCAGCGCAATCGCCATCTTCGCCTCGAAGCCGAGACCGACGCATACGCCGCTGAGCACCAGCCACTTCGTCCGGCCGTCCTCCAGCGCACGCACGGTGAACCACAGCGCGGCGACGCAGCACAGGACGAGCAGCTGATCCGGGTTGTTGTGGCGCGACATGGCGACCGTGATCGGCGTCAGCGCCAGCGCCACGCCGGCGGCGAATCCGGCGGCGCGGCCGAACCGGCGGCGCACGAGGTCATAGGTCAGGACGGCGGCCGCGACGCCCATCAGCGCCTGCGGCACGAGGATGCTCAGCGGGTGAAAGCCGAAGATGCGCGCCGACAGGGCGTCCACCCACAGGCTCAGCGGCGGCTTGTCCACCGTCATCAGCCCGCTGCGGTCCAGCGACGCGAACAGGAAGTCGTGCCAGCTGGTCGTCATCGAGCGGACGGCGGCCGAATAGAACGTGTTCGCCCAGCCGTTGATGCTCAGGTTCCAGAAGTTCAGGACGGCGGCGATGCCGACCAGTCCCAGAACCTCCGGTCGTGTCCGGAGGGCGGCGGCCCATCGCGGCAGGCTCCGCCGCTGCAGGCGTGCGCCACGCAGGGTCTCGCGGTAGGAGGCCGAGCTGGAACTCACCGGCTCAGGGTGCGGATCACGGATGAGAGAAACCTAAGAGCGAGCGCCATTCTCAGGGATCTCTCAGGGCTGATCCGGCGCGTGGTGGGTCTCGGTGTAGACGGCGGCGGCCAGCAGGGTGCCGGCGGCGCCGGCCGCGAGGCCGGCAAGGGTGCGGTAGAGGATCGACATGGGTCTCCAGGGCGGTCGGCGAGAGGGTCGCTCAAACCATCGGCACGGGGCCGAAGGAAGCGTGAAGACCTCGATAAGTCCTGGGTAGGACGAGACTCGTAGAGTACGAGCAACTGCGTCTGAATCCAGGAGTTTTGAGATATGCCCGGTACCAGCAACAGCTTTGATGCCAAGGCGACGCTCCGCGTCGGGGACCGCTCGTATGAGATCTTTCGGCTGGACGCGCTGCAGTCGAAGTTCGACGTGGCGCGGCTGCCGTTCTCGTTGAAGATCCTGCTCGAGAACCTTCTGCGCAACGAGGACGGGGACGCGATTCAGGCTGCCGACATCGAGGCGCTGGCGTCGTGGAAGGCCAAGGATGAGCCGTCTGAGGAGATCGCGTTCACCCCGGCGCGAGTGGTGATGCAGGACTTCACCGGGGTGCCGGCGGTCGTCGATCTGGCGGCGATGCGCGACGCGATGGGTGAGATGGGCGGCGATCCGAACAAGATCAATCCGCTCGTGCCGGCCGAGCTGGTGATCGACCACTCAGTGCAGGTCGACGCGTTCGGCAGCCCGCAGGCGTTCCGGTTCAATGCGGAGCGGGAGTTTGAGCGCAATCAGGAGCGCTACGCGTTTTTGCGCTGGGGTCAGGGCGCGTTTGACAATTTCAGTGTCGTCCCGCCGGATACCGGGATCGTGCACCAGGTCAACCTCGAATATCTCGCGCGGGTGGTGTTCGTCGACGAATCGGACCCGACCCACCCCCGGGCCTACCCGGACACCCTGGTGGGCACCGATTCGCACACGACGATGATCAACGGCCTGGGGGTGCTGGGCTGGGGCGTGGGCGGAATCGAGGCCGAGGCGGCGATGCTGGGGCAGCCGATGTCGATGCTGATCCCGCAGGTGCTGGGGTTCAAACTCGTGGGGGAGCTGCCGGAGGGCGCCACCGCCACCGACCTGGTGCTCACGGTCACCGAGATGCTGCGCGAGCGGGGCGTCGTCGGCAATTTCGTCGAATTCCACGGCATGGGCCTGGCCGGGCTGCCGCTCGCCGACCGCGCCACGATCGGCAACATGTCCCCGGAGTTCGGCTCGACGTGCGCCATCTTCCCCATCGACGCAGAGACGCTGCGCTACCTCGAGTTCTCCGGGCGCCCCCAGGAGCTGATCGACCTGGTCGAGGCCTACGCCAAGGAGCAGGGGCTGTGGCACGACGAGCACTCCGAGGAGCCGACCTACTCGGATGAGATCGAGCTTGACCTGGGGGAGGTCGTCCCCAGCATCGCCGGCCCCAAGCGCCCCCAGGACCGGGTGTCGCTGACGGAGTCCAAGGCGGCGTTCCGGATGGCGCTGGAGGACGTCCTGCCTGACGAGGACGACCGCGACGGCGAGGACGACTCGCTGGCGGAGTCCTTCCCGGCCTCTGACCCGGTGTCCACCCATGTGGCCAACGGCGCGGGCCACCAGCCCCGCGGCGGCACCGGCGGCACCCAGGTCGCCGAGCGGCGGTCGGCCAAGGTGCCGGTGACGCTCTCCGACGGCACCGAGACCGAGCTGGATCACGGCCACGTCGTGATCGCAGCGATCACCAGCTGCACGAACACCTCCAACCCGTCGGTGATGCTCGGGGCCGGGTTGCTGGCCCGCAACGCCGTGCAGAAGGGCCTGACGGTCAAGCCGTGGGTCAAGACGTCGCTGGCGCCCGGCTCCAAGGTGGTCACCGAGTACCTGGACCGCGCCGGCCTGACCGAGTACCTCGACGAGCTCGGCTTCAACCTCGTCGGCTACGGGTGCACGACGTGCATCGGCAACAGCGGTCCGCTCCCGGAGGAGATCTCCGACGTGGTCGGGGCCGAGGACCTGGCGGTCGTCTCAGTTCTGTCGGGCAACCGCAACTTCGAGGGGCGGATCAACCCCGACGTGAAGATGAACTACCTGGCGTCCCCGCCGCTGTGCGTCGCCTACGGGCTGGCGGGCACCATGGACATCGACCTCTACGACGAGCCACTGGGCGAGGACAAGCACGGCGAGCCGGTGTTTCTCAAGGACATCTGGCCGGACTCCCGGGAGGTCGGCGAGGCCGTCGAGGAGGCCGTCCAGTCCGACATGTTCCGCTCCAGCTACAGCGAGGTGTTCGACGGCGACGAGCGCTGGAACTCCCTGGAGGTGCCGACCGGCGGCAGCTTCGCCTGGGAGGAGACCTCGACGTATGTCCGCCGCCCGCCGTTCTTCGACGACCTGCCGGCGGACCCCGAGCCGCTGCGCGACATCGAGAACGCGCGCGCCCTCGCCGTCCTCGGCGACAGCGTCACCACCGACCACATCTCCCCCGCCGGCTCGATCAAGAAGGACGGACCCGCCGGGAAGTACCTGATCGAACACGGCGTGGAGCCCAAGGACTTCAACTCCTACGGATCCCGGCGCGGCAACCACGAGGTCATGATGCGCGGCACGTTCGCCAACATCCGCCTGCGCAACCAGCTCGCCCCGGGCACCGAGGGAGGTGTGACCGTGTACCTCGGCGAGGGTGACGGCTCCGGAGACAACCTCTCGATCTACGACGCGGCGATGAAGTACGCCGAGTCAGACACGCCGCTCGTCGTGCTCGCCGGCAGGGAGTACGGCTCCGGCTCCTCGCGCGACTGGGCGGCCAAGGGGACGCGCCTGCTCGGGATCCGGGCCGTCATCGCCCAGAGCTTCGAGCGCATCCACCGCTCCAACCTGGTGGGGATGGGCGTGCTGCCGCTCCAGTTCGCAGACGGCGAGTCGGTCGAGTCGCTGGGGCTGAGCGGCAAGGAGGCGTTCACGATCCAGGGGATCGCGGACGCCGACGAGATCCCGCGCACGCTGACGGTCAAGGCGGGAGATACCGAGTTCGAGGTGACGGTGCGGATCGACACCCCCAAGGAGCAGCGCTACTTCCGCCACGGCGGAATCCTCCACTACGTCCTCCGCGAGCTCCTCCACTAGATTGACCCCCATGGCGACTCCTGAGCTGCTGCACGCGCTGATCACCGCCGCCGGACCGTCCGGCCACGAGTCGGCTCCGGCCAAGGTCTGGCGGGACGGATGCGCGACGTTCTCCGACGACGTCCGCGGCGACCGCGTCGGCTCGTCGATGGCTCGGGTGCCCGGCACCGCCGGCGGCCCCACCCTGGCCGTCATCGGCCACATCGACGAGATCGGCGTGCACATCTCGCACATCGACGACGAGGGCTACCTCCGGTTCGGCGAGGTCGGCGGGTGGGACCCCATCGTGCTCGTCGGCCAGCGGGTCACAATCGAGTCCCGGGGCGACAGGATCCGCGGCGTGATCGGCCGCAAGCCGATCCATCTGATCAAGTCCGACGAGCGCGACCGGGCTCCGAAGACCAAGGATCTGCACATCGACATCGGCGCCAAGAACGGCGATGAGGCACGTGAGCTCGTGCGCATCGGCGACGTGGGGGTCATCGATGTCGAGCCGCTCGAGCTGCCCAACGGCCGGCTCGTGTCCCGCTCGCTGGACAATCGCATCGGCTGCTATGTCGCCGCCGAGGCGGCGCGACTGGTGGCGCTCGACGGCGGGGCCCCGGGCGACGTGGTGGCCCTGGCGGTCGCCCAGGAGGAGACGACGTTCGCCGGCGCGCGAACGAGCGCGTTCGCCCTGGACCCGGACCTGGCGATCGTCGTCGACGTGACGTTCGCCACCGATCAGCCGGGCATCGAGCTGGGGCCGATCACCAAGCACCCGCTGGACTCCGGCCCGGTCATCGCCCGGGGCACGACGCTGCACCCTCGCGTGACCGAGCTTCTCCACGAGACCGCCGAGGCCGAGAAGTTCCCGCACACGGTGGAGTCGCTGGGCCGGGCCACCGGGACCGATGCCGACGCGGTCCACGCCAGCCGGGCCGGCGTTCCCACCGGCATCGTGTCGGTGCCGCTGCGCTACATGCACTCCCCCGTCGAGCTGGTGTCGCTCGCCGACATCCAGGTGGCCGCCGAGCTCATCGCCGCCTGCGCCAAGCGGCTGGAGCCCGGCACGTCCTTTGAGCGGTAGTGACACCGCTCCTCCTCCTGTTCGACATCGACGGAACCCTGGTGTGGCGGGCGGCGGCCGAGCACGCGGAGGCGCTGCGGGTCGCCCTGCACGAGGTCCACGGGATCAAGGTGCGCAGGACGCGCGCGCAGATCACGGTGGCCGGACGCACCGACGGCGAGATCGCGCGGCTGCTCCTGATCGATGCGGGCGTCTCGGCTGACGCCATCGATGAGCGCGCCGAGGAGGTCCGGGAGGCGTGCTGTCAGGCGTACGTCCGCCTGTGCCCGCCGGACCTCTCCGACAAGCTCGTCCCCGGGATCACCGACCTGCTGGGATGGCTGCACGGGCGCGACGACGTCCGGCTGTCGTTGACGACGGGCAACTTCGAGGGCATTGCCCGGCTCAAGCTCAAGCGCGCCGGGATCGGCCGGCACTTTGCGGCCGGCCAGGGCGCGTTCGGGTCGGACTCCGAGGAGCGCGCGGCGCTGCCGCACATCGCCCGCAAGCGCGCCGGCCACGACGGCATCGCGCATCCGCGCGAGCGCACGATCGTCATCGGCGACACGCCGCGCGACATCGCGTGCGCCCGGGCCGACGGGGTGCGCTGCTTCGCCGTCGCGACGGGAGCCGCGGAGGCGGCGGCGTTGTCGGAGGCCGACGGGGTGGCCCGCGACCCCGGCCAATTGCAGCAGCTGCTGGAAGCCGCCCTCGTCTCGTAAACAGGTGGCGCGAACGCGCCACCCTCAGATCGTCTAATTGCGGACGAGCTTCTTGTAGGTGATCCGGTGCGGGCGGTCGGCGGCATCGCCGAGCTGCTCATGCCGGAAGCTTTCGTAGGCCTCGAAGTTGCCCTCGAACCAGCGCACCTGCGACTCGCCCTCGAACGCCAGCACATGGGTGGCGACGCGATCCAGGAACCAGCGGTCGTGGGAGACGACGACGGCGCACCCGGCGAAGCTCAGGAGGGCCTCCTCCAGGGCGCGGAGGGTGTCGGTATCCAGGTCGTTGGTCGGCTCGTCGAGGAGCAGCAGGTTGCCGCCCTCGCGCAGCAGCTTGGCCAGGTGCAGCCGGTTGCGCTCCCCGCCGGAGAGCTTGCCCACCTTCTTCTGCTGGTCGGTGCCCTTGAAGTTGAACCCGGCGACGTAGGCGCGGCTGTTGACCGTGCGATCCTCGCCGAGCGGGATCTGGTCATAGCCGCCGGAGATCTCCTCCCAGACGGTCTTGTCCGGATCGAGCGCCTCGCGCGACTGGTCGACGTAGGCGAGCTTGACCGTGTCGCCGAGCTTCAGGACGCCGGCGTCGGGCTGCTCCTGTCCGGTGATCATCCGCAGCAGCGTCGTCTTGCCGGCGCCGTTGGGGCCGATGACGCCGACGATCCCGCCCGGGGGCAGCTTGAACGAGAGGTCGTCGATGAGCAGGCGGTCGCCGTAGGACTTGCTCACGCCCTCCGCCTCGACGACGACGCCGCCGAGCCGCGGCCCGGCGGGGATGTGGATCTGGACCTGGTCGAGCTTGACGTTGCGGTCCTGGGCGAGCAATGCCTCGTAGGCGTTGAGGCGCGCCTTGGGCTTGGTGCGACGGGCGCTCGCGTTCAGGCGAACCCACTCCAGCTCCTGCTGGATGGTGCGCTGGCGGCTCGATTCCTGGCGCTCCTCCTGGGCGAGACGCTTCTGCTTCTGCTCCAGCCAACCGGAGTAGTTGCCCTGATACGGGATGCCGCGGCCGCGGTCGAGCTCCAGAATCCAGCCGGCGACGTTGTCGAGGAAGTAGCGATCGTGGGTGACGGCGACGATCGTGCCCTTGTAGTCACGCAGATGCTGCTCGAGCCAGCCCACCGACTCGGCGTCGAGATGGTTGGTCGGCTCGTCGAGGAGCAGGAGGTCCGGCTGGCGCAGCAGCAGGCGGCACAGGGCCACCCGCCGGCGCTCACCGCCGGAGAGCCTGCCGACGTCGGCGTCGGCGGGCGGGCAGCGCAGCGCGTCCATCGCGTACTCGAGCGTCGTGTCCAGGTTCCAGCCGTCGACGGCGTCGATCTGCTCCTGCACGCGCGCGAACTCGTCGGCGGTCTCGTCTGAGTAGTTCATCGACAGCTCGTTGAAGCGGTCGAGGAGGTTTCTGATCTCCGAGACGCCGTCCTCCACGTTGCCCCTGACGTCCTTGGCCGGGTCCAGGTTCGGCTCCTGCTCGAGGATGCCGACCGTCGACTTGGGCGCCAGCTGCGCCTGGCCGTCGAACTCGGTGTCGATCCCGGCCATGATCTTGAGCAGGCTCGACTTTCCGGCGCCGTTGTAGCCGAGCACGCCGATCTTGGCGCCCGGATAGAACGACAGCGAGATGTCGGTCAGGACCTCGTTGTCCGGCGGGTAGCGGCGGGAGAGCCTCTGCGTGGTGAAGATGTACTGAGCGGACATTGGTGTATGAGCATAGGAGCTCACCTGCGTTCGTCCTCTACGCGGTGCCGGGTGACCGGCCCCCCGGGGGGGCCGCCGGGGCTAGAGACCGGCGGCGTCCCGGAGCGCGTCGGCCTTGTCCGTGCGCTCCCAGGTGAAGTCCTCGTCGTCGCGGCCGAAGTGGCCGTAGGCGGCGGTCTTCTGGTAGATGGGGCGGTGGAGCTTCAGGTAATGGCGAAAGGCGCCGGGGCGGAGGTCGAAGTGGTCGCTGATCAGGTCGAGGATGCGCGAGCGGCCGATCCTCTCGGTTCCGAAGGTCTCGACCATCACCGAGACGGGGCGGGCGACGCCGATGGCGTAGGCCACCTGCAGCTCGGCGCGGTCGGCGAGTCCCGCGGCGACGACGTTCTTGGCGACGTAGCGGGCGGCGTAGGCGGCGGAGCGGTCGACCTTCGACGGGTCCTTGCCGGAGAAGGCGCCGCCGCCGTGGCGGGCCATGCCACCGTACGTGTCGACGATGATCTTGCGCCCGGTCAGGCCGCAGTCGCCCATCGGACCGCCGATGACAAAGCGCCCGGTGGGGTTGACGAGGAAGCTGCGCTCGAGCTCGCGCCCGTCGTAGAGGTTCTCCGGCAGCGACGGCCTGACGACGTGCTCCCACAGGTCGGCCTTGATCCGGTCCTCGGCGCCGGCGGCGTGCTGGCTGGAGATCAGCAGCTTCTCGACCGCCACCGGGCGCCCGTCGACGTAGCGCACGCTGACCTGCGTCTTGCCGTCCGGGCGCAGGTAGTCGAGCGTTCCGTCCTTGCGGACCGCGGCCAGGCGCCGGGCGAGGCGGTGGGCGAGGGCGATCGGCAGGGGCATCAGCTCCGGCGTCTCATTGCACGCGTAGCCGAACATCATCCCCTGGTCTCCGGCGCCGGCGAGGTCGAGCTCGTCGCCGGAGCCCGAGCCCGTGCGGGCCTCGAACGCGGCATCGACCCCCTGGGCGATATCCGGCGACTGCTTGTCGATGGCGTTGAGGACGGCGCACGTCTGGTAGTCGAAGCCGAAGGTCGCGTCGGTGTAGCCGATGCCCTTGATCGTCTCGCGCACGATCTCCTGGATGTCGACGTACGTCGTGGTCGTGATCTCACCGGAGACGACGACGAGGCCGGTGTTGACGAGCGTCTCGCAGGCGACGCGCGCCCGGGGGTCGTCGCGAAGCACGGCGTCGAGGATGCCGTCGGAGATCTGGTCGGCGATCTTGTCCGGATGCCCCTCGGTCACCGACTCCGACGTGAACAGGAACTCATTTTCGGCAAAGCTCATTGGCGCAGGCTTTCCTTGCTCTTGCGGGTGATCTCCAGTAGGTAGGCGACCATCACGTCGGCCGTCCCGAACCGCAGGTGGTATGCGTCGGAGTGCTCCTCCACGCGAGCGATCTGCTCGCGCTTGGCGTTGAACAGGTCTGAGAACTGGAAGAACGAGAAGTCGACCACACGGGCCTGATAGCCGAGCCGGTCGAGCAGCTCGGCCGTCCGCCGCTGGCCGATGATCGACAATTGCATCATGTACGCCGTCCCGTCGTCGGCCAGGGCCTCCGGGAGCTGGCGGATGAGGTGGTCGAGGAGGTTGCGGCCCCAGTAGTCGAGCGGCCGGTGGGTGGTCACCTGCTCGAACGGATCGACCGGCGTCTGGTACAGGCTGGCCACGATCACGTCGTAGCGCTCCTCCGGCACCCACGGGTACAGGTCCTGGGGGGCGGCGGTGACCCGGTCGGCGACGCCGTTGCGAAATGCATTGGTCAGGGTGTTCTTGACCGCGCCGGAGTCGATGTCGATGGCGTGGACGTGCGCGGCGCCGTTGGTGGCGAGCTGGACCGTCAGCAGTCCGCAGCCGCAGCCGACGTCGAGGCATCGCTGGTGGGCGCCGATGCCCTCCCGGTACAGATACTTCCAGGCCAGGAAGCTCCCCTGGGTGGGCACGAAGACGCCGTCGTCCACCTCGATCTCCGGCATGTTCAGGGGGAACATCTCCCGCCCCCGCGGATCGGCCCACGTCGGCAGCCGGCGCCGCTTGGCCGCCGACCCGTTCTCATGGGCGAGCACAGCGGGCCGCTCGTGCCCGGGCTTGGTCTCGGTCAGGGCCATACGCGCCGCCTGCAGGTGCTCCGGCCGCACCCCGCAGCATCCGCCGATGATCTGGGCCCCCTCGGAGCGCCAGTTCAATGCCAGCCGCGCATACTCGCTG
This sequence comes from Solirubrobacteraceae bacterium, assembly GCA_035551855.1. GTDB lineage: Bacteria > Actinomycetota > Thermoleophilia > Solirubrobacterales > Solirubrobacteraceae > Palsa-465. The sequence goes on along the minus strand of DASZMK010000131.1, from coordinate 54,245 downwards.
TCCTCCACCCCGGGCTCCTCCCGCCAGCCGACGGCCGAGAGGTAGCCGAGGTTGGGATAGACCCCCAGGGGCAGGTCGGTGAAGTCCCGCAGCCAGGACAGCATCCCGGCGACATGATCCGGCGGGATGCAGTTGATGGCCAGCGCGCCCACGCCCATCTCCTCGAAGCGCCGCGCCGCCCGGCCGAACGAGTCGCCCTCCGGGCCGCCCCAGTGCTCACCGTAGACCCCGCAGACGCCGTGACGGCACCGGCGGAAGCTCAGCCACACCGGGATCCCCGTGGCCAGCAGCGCCTCGACCGTGGCGTACGTCGAGGTGCGCACCAGCGACAGCGTCTCGAGCAGGATCAGATCAGGCGGCTCCTCCTCGAACGCGCGGGAGAGAAGGTGGATCGTCTCCCGGCCGTCCGGGGTGTCGACGTCACCGTTGAGGCTGAAGGCCACGGCGGTCTCGTCGGCCCGTCCCGCCTCGGCTGCCGCCGATCGTGCCAGCCCGACCGCGCGCCGGGCGATGTCCATCCAGTGCACCGGCTCGGAGGAATCCGACAGGCGGACCGTCGGATCGCGCAGCGCCGTCGGCAGACCCCAGGTGTTCGTGCAGATGACGTCGCAGCCGACGTCGATGTAGCTGCGATGGACGCGGGCGACGTCATCCGGCGCATCGAGCAATGCGTTCAGGCCCCATACCTGCTCCTCCACCTCCGGCGGGCCGCCGCGCACCTTGATGAGCTCGGTGCCGTTCGCTCCGTCGAGGATGACGCACTGATCGGTGGCGATCATCCTCGCCAGCCGGGCATACCGGGCCGCGGTCCCGGTGGCGTCTGCCGCGCGCGATTCGATCGTCATCTTGTCTCTCCCTCTCTGCTCCGGACTGGCGGGTGCCGCCTGAGTTCATGTGGCGGCTGCCGGCCGACCGCCGGCCACAGCTTCACGGCGAGCGGAGCCGGGCGCCACTCCCACACGTCCGGAACGACCTAGACTTTTGAGTAGGATGACCGGAGAGGGAGAGAATCTCCATGCTCACCGGGCGATGGAATCGACGATACCTCCTGTTGTATAGGGTAACTCCTGCAGATAGAGCAGGGTCAGCCGGATCGGCACGCGGTACGTTGCCAGCGACTTGTCAGTCCACGCGCCCGTTCCGTTCCCGCCGACGTCACTCGACGCAATCGTCGAGCAGGCGGGCGGCGTCCGCACCAGGCGCGACGGCCACACCGTCACCACGAGCTACGGCTCCGCCGCCGGGGAGCTGGCGGCATGCGTGACCGCGGTCGGACTCGCCGATTGCTCGCAGCTCACCAAGATCCTCCTCGATGGGCGCCCGGACCAGGTGCGCGAGCTGACGGCGGCGCTGACCGGGACGGAGCTGGCTCCCGGCGGCGCCACGTCGACCGCCGGCGGGTGGTGGTGTGCCGAGAGCGCCCGGCGGACGTGGGTGCTCTGCGAGCCGCGCGGGGACACCCGTGTGCGTGCCGCCATCGCCGCCCAGGCCGTGCGCCGGCCTGGGATCACCGTGACCGACCACACCACGGCTTGGGCGACGCTGGCCGTCGTCGGCCGCAGGACGCGCGACGTGCTCGCCCGGCTCGGGGTGTACGGCCGTTCGCGCGACCCGCGCGCGGTCGCGCCGGTCACCCGCCACGGCTGCGATGGCGCCACCGCGACGTGGCTGCTTCAGTCAGACGACGAGGCGTGGGCGGTGCTTCCCCGGGCCGATGCGCCCGGGCTCTGGCGGGCGATCGAGCGCGCGGGGCAGCCGTGGGGGCTCTGCGCCGTGGGCCAGGAGGCCCTCGCCCGGTACGAGCTGATCCGCCGCAGCGCCGTCCCGCACTGACCGGCGCGGCGACGCGACGCACCTTCAGAGGACGACGTGGCACGGGCGACGCCTGAGCGCGCGGCGGACAACCGCGGCGCAAAGCGGGTTCTCCTGGAGCTGCTCGCACTCGAGCGCGAGATCTCGGAGCTGGAGTACGTGCGGCGCAGCGATGCCCTCGACCGGGTTTCCGACGCGGCCCGGCGACTCGGTGAGCTGGCGTGGTCGGAGGGGATCCTGACCCGGGCGGCGACCGAGCTGGGCGCCGCCTCCGAGTTCGACCGGGTCCTGTTCAGCGGGGTCGATGACGGGCTGGTCGCGCCGCTGGCGATCTGGGATGCCGACGGGCTGCGGGCGGCCGATGCCGCCCTCGCCGCCCTCGCCGACACGCGGATCAGGCTCGAGTATCCGCTGCTTGAGTACGAGGTGGCCAGGGGACAGGTCACGGAGGCGGTGCTGGTGTCCTCGGCGGGCGCTCGCACCCCCCGGCCGCTGGCCGACGTGCTCGGCTGGGACTCGTATGTGGTCGCGCCGCTGACCGCCGCCGGTGAGACGATCGGACTGCTGCACGCCGACGCGGCGCGCAGCCGGCGCCTCGTGGGGACCCTGGACGCCGAGGTGGTCGGCAGGTACGCCGAGGAGCTCTCCGGCGTATTCGAACGGGCCGTCCTGCGACACACGCTCGAGCTCCACCGAGCCGAGCTGGCGTCGGCGGTGCACTGGATGGGCGCGCGGTTGAGCCGCCTCGAGGACGCCGGCGAGCTCATGCGTCCCCGCGCCGTGAAGGAACCCGGGGAGCCGGCGACCGAAACGCTGACCGGGCGCGAGCTCGACGTGCTGCGCCTGCTGGCCCGCGGAAACACGAATCTGGCGATCGCCCGCGCCCTGGTCGTGCGCGAGGGCACCGTCAAGTACCACGTCAAGAACATCCTGCGCAAGCTCGGGGCCACGAGCCGGGCAGACGCGGTGGCACGCTACGTTCGGGCCGGCGGCGGAGCGCAACGGTGACACCGACGCGGTGATGGTGATGGAGCAGCTCGCCGGGCCGCTGGGGACACAGCTGCGCGACCGGCTCGCCGCGGCGACCGCCGAGGCGCACCGGCTGTTGGGCGTGGATGGGGAGCCGGCGGGCGGCAACGAGATCAGCCATCTCCGGACCCTGATCGACGGTCTCACCGACGCGATGGCCCAGGACGGCGGCGATGGACGAGAACCGCTGGTCGCAGAGCAGCGGGCGGCGCTGGCTCGCCTGCACAACCGCTTCCGGGCCCGGTTTCAGGCGCTGGAGAGCGCGCGCCGGGCGATCAACGAGCTGCGGGCGATCACCTCGCCCGCTGACATGCTCTCCAGGGCACCGGCGGCGCTGGCCGGGGCGTCGCGGTTCGAACGTGTTCTGCTCAGCCTCTCCGCCGGCGGGCAACTCGTCGCCGAGGCGATCCACCTCGGCGGCGAGAGCGCTGAGGCGGCGCGGGTGCTCGGCGCGTTTACGGCCAGCCCGATCAGGCTGGAGCACCCGTTGATCGAGACCGAACTGCTCCGGCGCCGCCGCGCGACGATCGTCGACGGCGCCGACCTGAACCCGCGTGTCGAGCGGCGACTGGTGGAGCTGATGGGCTGGACGTCTTACGCGGCGGCTCCGCTCGTGGTCGCGGGCCACGTCCTGGGGATGCTGCACGCCGGGCGGGGCCGCCCTGAGCGCCTCGATGTGCTGGACCGCGACGTGCTCTGGGAGTTCACCAGCCTGCTCGCCCAGGCCTACGAGAGCGCCAGCCTGCGCCGGACGCTGCGCCACGAGCGCGAGCAGACGCGAGAGTTCATGGACTGGCTGGGGGGCCGGACAAGCAACCTCATGGATGCGCCGATCCGCCTGGCCACGATGCTGCGCCCGGCAGAGCCGGCGGTGCCTTCCCCCACGCCCGCCACCGCGCAGGCGGGCCGTGATGACCGGATCGTGTTCGAGGGGCTGCTGACGCGGCGCGAGCTGGATGTGCTGCGCCTCGTGGCCGAGGGCCGCTCCAACCGGCGGATCGCCGAGGCGCTGGTGGTCTCGGAGGGAACCGTCAAGTTCCACGTCAACAGCATCCTGCGCAAGCTGCGGGTGGCCAATCGAGCCGAGGCCGTCTCGCGGTACCTGCGACTGCTCGGCATGCGAGCGCCGTAGCCGCCCGGCGTGTCCGTGCTGCGGATCCTCGCGCTCCTGCTGGCCCTCGTCGCGGTCGGCTGCATGTCGGTGGCGCTCGTCGGCATGGTGACGGGACGTCCCGGTGATCGGATGGGCTGGGTGCTCCGCGCGGTCGCGGTGGCCTGCTTCGGCGGCGCCGTCGCTCTCAACGTCGCGGCTCATTGATCCGCCCGGATAGATCAACCGGCACCCGCTCGTGTTATGACCTCACGATGCGCCGCCCTCTGGCAACGGCACTGCTGGTCCTGGCGATCGTGGTGCTCATCCCATCGTCCGCCGGCGCGGTCACCTACGGCATGGGTGACTCTGCCGGAGCCTTCGCCAGCTGCATCGGCGGGAGCGCCTCCTGCTGCGCGGACACCGCCGGGACCTGTCCCGCCGGCTCGGTCGCCGGCTTCTATGACAACCCGATGTTCCGGGCCCTCGCCAACCCGCAGAGCGTGCACCGCATCCGCGAGATCCGCTTCTTCGTCCCCTACGACACCCTGGCCCAATGGAACGGATCGACAACGTCCCCCGGGTGCGTCTTCTCGCAGGTCCTCGACCATCACTGGTACGACGGCGCGGGCCGCTTTCACCCACCGGGTGAGAACTGGAACGATCTGCGCGCCAGCCTCATCGAGGCCCATGCCGACGGGCTGACGCCGGTCGTCGCGATCGCCGGCTACGCGAGCCCTTCCGCCCGTCCAGCCTGGGATCCGCCGGCGCCGGATCCCACGACCGTCGCCGGCTACTGGGCGCTCCGCTGCGGCGTTCAGGGGGTCCTGGGAGCCGTGAGCCGGCTCCCGCCGGCCGACCAGCCGCATGTCTGGGAGGCGTTCAACGAGCCGGACGGGCTCCCGGTCTTCAACGGGCGGGGGCAGATCGGCCCCGGCGTGTGCCAGGCCTCCCCGGCCGGAACGGCCGGGGTCGACGGAGCTGCCAAGGCGGCCTGCGAGTACATGCTGGTGTCCGACGAGATCCATGCGTTCGCCGGGCGCGCGGCGGACACCGTGATCGCCGGAGCTCTGTCACAGCCCTCCGTCCCCTATCTCGCCGCCTACGCGGCCGAGCTCGACAGCCGGCTCGCGGCGGGGGCATATCCCACCACCTGGTCGGTCCACGACTACGGCGATGTCACCGGCTCGTACTCGACGATCGGGGTCACGGCGCTGAGCGCGTTCGACGCGGCGCTGAAGTCGGCGACGCGCGATCGTGCCGGCGATCTGTGGGTCACCGAGGCCGGCACGGAGCTGACCGATCCGATACCTGACTCGGCCTGCCCGCTCGCGCCGCAGGCGCCCGGGGCGCCGGAGACGCCTCCGGGTGCGCCGGCAGCGCCGGCGGGTGGGGCGGCGGCGGGTGGCGGGGCCGGGGCGGGCGGGGGCGGGGCGGCCGGGGGCGGAGGGGCGGCCGCGGGCGGCGGGGCCGGGGCGGGCGGAGCGGCGGCCACCCGTCCGGGTGGGGCGGGCACCCTCGGCGCGTGCGTGAACGGAAACGCCGCGGGGCAGGCCCTCGCCGCCGACGGGTTCTTCGCCCTGCCGCAGGCCGGGGTGGCCGTCCCCATCACCCATCTGTTCTGGTACCAGTGGCAGGGCGAGTTCAACTGGGATTCGGCGATCGTCGATGCCGCGGGCGTCCCCCGGGCCGCGTGGTGCGCGTTCTACGGCAGCGGGGTGTGCAACGGGAGTCCCAGCTCTCCGTGACCGGCGTCGGCCGATGGCGCGCCGGTGCGCCGCGGAGGCTGCGGGGAGCCGTCGGTTCCGGCGGACGCCGAGCGCGCCTGGCGGACTCCCGGCTCCCGGGGCCGCTCCCGGGCCGGTCCCCGGCCACTCCAGACCGCTCCCCGGGCCGCTCCGGGACGGCGCCGGGCCGCTCCAGGTCGCTCCAGACCGCTCCCAGCCGCTCCCGGGCCGGGCCGCTCCCCCGGGCCGCTCCCGAGCGGCTCCCGGGCCGCTTTCAGGCCGCTCCGGACCGCGAACCGGCCCGTTGCTCTGATTTCCAGCGTGCAGTTTGCGCCAAATCAGACCGGCGGCGGAAGACTTGTCACCACATGCACGCTGAGCCGTGATTTTGCGCCAAACCATCCGGGGCGCGGCAGGTTTGGCGCGTTGTGCATGCTCTGACGGCGAGCGCGGGCCCGGGACAGGGAGACGGCGCGACCGTTCGGCGTGGCTGCTGCGGACGAGCCCGTTTCGGCTGGCTGCTGCGGACACGAGCCCGGTTCGGCCTGGCTGCGCCCGTCAGTTCTCCGGTTGCCAGTCGGTGAGCACCCAGAGCCCGCCCGCCACCCGGGTCACGGTGGCGAGCGTGACGTGCCATGCCGGCGCCAGGCCGCGGTAGGCGCTGGAGTTGGTCGCCGTCGTCGTCTCCCGCGTCACCACGGCGTACTGGTTGGCTCCGGAACGCAGCAGAGCGATCGCCTCCACCGTACCGCTGTTGGCCACGCCGCCGCGGCGCAGCTCGTAGTCCTTGGCCGTCTCGGCCGCGGCGAGGGACATGGCGGAGCGGGCCTGACCGACGCTCACCTCGGCGAGCGCCCGCAGACGGTCTGTGACGGTCGACGCCGTCCAGTTGATGTAGGTGGCGGTGAAGACCTCCACCGCCTGGACGGGCGTGCGCCAGCCACCGATCACCGTCTGTCGGGGCGCCGGAGTCGGATACTCATGCGTCCGGTTCGCCTGCGCGACGAGCGCGCCCGTTCGGGCAGCGCCCGAAGGGGCGGACAGCCGACTCGACGCGGACGGCCGGATCGACGCGGCGGACGAGGATCCGCCCGCACCCGGCGTCAGGGCACAGCCGCCGGCGCACGATGAGACGGCGGCGACCGCGACGGCCGTCAGGAGGCGTCTCATCCCTACAGCCCCACGGGGTGTCGAACGACGAAGCCGGTCGAGGTGCGGACCAGTGGGTGCCACCCGATCCCTGCGCTCCCGTCCCCGGAACCGGCAGCGTCGTGGGTGTCCCAGCGCAGGCCGGCGACATACATGAACACGTGGTCGGCGCTCGCATAGATCGTCACCCAGCGCCCGGGGCCGGGCTGGCCGAACGACTCCAGCGCGCCCGAGGCCGCGCCGTAGCCGACCGGCAGCAGGCCGCCGCCGTAGAGAAGGTGCTCGACGCTGGACGAGCAGTCATACGCGGGCGCGATCTGATCCAGCGGAAGCCCATGTCCGCCGCCGTAGACGTACGGCTTGCCGACGATCTGGTTGCCCGCGGCGATCATGGCCTGGACCGCAGCGGGAGCGCCCGCCGGGGCCGCCGCCTGGCCAGTGGCCAGCAGCTGGGCGCGCGGCCCGGAGGTCACCTGGACTCCGGGCGCGCCGTCCGGCACACAGGCCCCGCCTCCCCCACCGGCGGCCCCGCCTCCCCCACCCGCCACCGTGCCCCCAGCGACGAGGGCGGCACCCCCCGGTCCGGCGGACGGCGAGCCGCCCAGGAGGCGCCCCGCGCCGGCCGCCGGCGGCACGCTCACGCGGACGGCGCCTGACCACCGGCCGTCCTCGTACGGGATCCCCAGAGCACCTGCGAACTGCCACCACAGGTCGATCACCCGGGGCCGCCCGGCCACCGGGCCGCCGCCCAACCCGAAGTCGCGCTTGTAGGCGATGGCCGACCGGCGCCCCCAGCTGATTCGCAGCGGCGTCATGTACGGCAGATCGCCCATCGCCGAGGCGGTGGCGAACGTCGTGCCGCCGAGCTCGGCGTAGCTGTCGGGATGCGCCAGCAGATTGGCGCCGGAGGCGCCGACCGTGCCGCTGCTCGAATCGCCGGGGCCGCCGTACTCAGTCGCGCCGACCTGCGCGCCGCCGGCTCCCGCGAGGACGACGATGGATCCCGGCGCGCCTCCGGTCGCGCCTCCGGTTGCGCCACAGGAGGCGGCGGGCGGCTCGGAGGGAATCACGAGGGAGACGAGGATGAGCCCCATTCCGGCCGTGACCACCGCCCCGGCGGCACCGAGGCCGAGCGCGAGGCCGGCGTGAGATGGGGAGCGGTGGGGCACGACGGCCATGGGGCGACCGTACGGCGCGACCCCGGTCCGTCAGCGGCGCGACACGGACTTGGCGCAGATTGGCACCGCTTCTGGATCGTTTGGGCAGCTCGCGGTTGCAGATCGAGGTGGTGGATCGGACCGCGGATGGGGCCCCGGGACCGCCGGGTGCTCGCTAACGTTGACGTGTCATGCCTCGCATCCTGGACGTCGAAGCAGCCCTCCTGCTGCTGGAGCTGGAACCGCCGTTTGATCAGCGTGCGGTCCAGCTGGCGCGTCGCAGGATGGCCAAGCGCTGGCATCCGGACATCGCCCCTCCCGGGCGGCGGCACGAGCACCAGCGCCATCTCCAGGCGATCAACGAGGCCGCCGACGAGCTGGAGCGTCTCGCGGAGTCCTCGCGTGGAGGCCGCGTCAGCCGCAATGCCGTCAAGGCGTCGGCAGCGGCGACTCGCCGGGCCCGTGAGGACGCCGGGCGGCGCGCCTACGAGGAGGAGCAGCGGGCCAAGGAGACGGCCGCTGACCGCGCCAAGCATGATCCGTTCGGCTCCCGGGTCCCGGATCACTCGGTTGTGCATCGGTACGCCCGGTGCATCTCGTACCCGGAGTGGGGCGTGGGCACCGTGAGCGGCATCTACTTCTCCGGCGATGAGGAGAGCTCGCAGCAGTGGGCGCGCGTCATGTTCGCCGTCGGAATCCGGACCGTCCCCGCCGGATCGCTGCAGTTCGTCGACTTCTCCAAGCCGGATCCCGCCGCCGACCGTGTCCAGCGGTTCATGACCGCCGCCCAGCACGCCCTCGCCGAGGGCGACGCCGAGCTGGCGGCCAAGCGGCTGGTCTATGCCCGCGACGCCGAGCCGGAGAACGCAGCGGTGCTCCGTCTGCTCACGGCGGCGTTCTGGCAGGCCGGCAACCTCCCGGCGGCGGCGCGGACGGTGCGCGACTGGGCCCGCGTGGACACCGACCGCCCCACCCCGGAGCGCTTCGCCTCCCGCATCTATGAGGACATGGGAGCGGTGGATCTGGCCGCCGAGGCCGCCATCCGGGCCGCGAACCGAGCACCGGCCGACTCGTCGGCGTGGGAGCGGCTGGGGCGGCTGCGGCTGCGGCTCAACGACCGCTCCGGCGCCATCAGCGCCCTGGAACGAGCGCGGCTGGTCGGACCGAGCGTCGACGGGCTCCTCGACCTGGCCCTCGCCCACCACCTGGCCGGCGACGTCGGCGCCGAGGTGTCGGCGGCCCATGCGGCGACGCAGATCGAGCCGAACTCGTCGCGAGCCTGGTCAACCTACGCGCACGCGCTGGCGCGCACCGACCGACTGGCGGAATGCGGCGAGGTCTGCCGGATGGCGCTCTCGCTGGGGGAGGACGCCGAGGTGTCCCAGCTGCTCGAGCGCGTCCAGGCGGCGAGGCCCCGCGGCCTGTCCGAACGCAGCGCCGCCTAGGTTTCCGCCAGATCCGTCGCCGGCGGGCCGGCCGCAGCCTACGACGGCGCGGGCGATCCTTCGCGCCCGCAGACCGGGCAGGACTCCTGAGGCGCCAGCGGCCGGCCACCGCACGCCGGGCACTTCTCGATCTGCTCCAGGACTCCCAGTAACTCGCCGACACGGCACACGAGCAGCCGCTCCTCGTCGACCTCCACCCACGCCCCCGCGGACGCCGGGAAGACGGCGTGGTCACCCGGTTTGACGGGCATCCGGACGCCGACGTGATCCCACCAGTCCAGGCCGGGCCCGACCGCGAGCACGATGCCGTGCTGGGGCGGTGGCTCGTCGGACCCGGGCGGGACCAAGAGGCCGGAGCGGCGGATGCGATCAGGATCAAGCTCCTTGATCACGACCCGGTCGAACAGTGGTCTGAGCTGGCTGCGCATGGCCCTCCCAGATGATAGGAGGCGACGAACTCGTCAGGTGCAAGCCGAGCCGCCAGACGTCTGCCGGCCGCCGTAGGGTTTGGTCGATGCGCCTCATCGTCGCTTCCTGCTCCGTCGAGTACTCAGGTCGCCTGAAGACGCGCCTGTCGCAGGCCACCCGGCTGCTGATGTTCAAGGCCGACGGGACCTTCATGGTCTGGGCCGACCACGGGAGCCAGAGCGTCAAGCCTCTCAACTGGATGACGCCGCCCACGGTGATCGATGAGGCGGCGGGCCGGATCGTGGTCCGCCGGCGCGCCGGGGCGAGCGAGGACCGCGTCGAGATCGAGCTGCACGAGGTCCTGTCGGACGTCACGCATGAGATGGAGCCCCCGGATGGCGACGTGGCGCTTGCCAAGGACGGAGTCGAGGCTCATCTCCAGGAGCTGTTGGCGGAGACCCCGGCGTGGTGCGGGGAGGGCTTTCGCCTCGTCCGGCGGGAATGGCCGACCGATATCGGCCCGGTCGACCTGATGTGCCGGGACGCGTCCGATTGCTGGGTGGCGGTCGAGATCAAGCGCGTGGCGGGCATCGAGGCGGTCGAGCAGCTGGCGCGGTACCTGGAGCGGATCCGGCGCGATCCGGAGTTCGAGCTCTGCCGTGGCGTCCTGGTCGCGCAGGCGATCAAGCCTCAGGCGAGGGTTCTGGCGGAAGCCCGGGACATCGAGTGCGTCGAGGTCGACCTGGCCGTCCTGCGCGGCGAGCGCGAGCCGGACCTGAGATTGTTCGCGGCATGACCGATACCGAGCAGGCCGTCCTCACAGAGCGCCGGGAGCGCATACTCCTCATCACCGTCAACCGACCGGAGCAGCGCAATGCCGTCAACGCGGCCGTCGCCGCGGGTATCGCGGCCGCACTTGACGAGCTCGATGCCGGTGCCGGGCTGTCCATCGGCGTCATCACGGGCGCCGGCAAGGGCTTCTGCTCCGGGATGGACCTCAAGGCGTTCGTCACCGGGGAGCGGCCGTACGCCGGAGATCGCGGCTTCGCCGGGATCACCCAGCGCGCCTCGCTCAAGCCGCTGATCGCGGCCGTCGAGGGGTTCGCGGTGGCGGGCGGTCTGGAGGTGGCGTTGTCCTGCGATCTGATCGTCGCCGCTCGGGGCGCGCGGCTCGGCATCCCGGAGGTCAAGCGGTCACTGGTCGCGGCCGGCGGCGGGCTGCTGCGCCTCCCGCGCGTGCTGCCGCGCAACATCGCGATGGAGATGGCGCTCACCGGCGATCCCATCACCGCCGAGCGTGGCTACGAGCTGGGGCTGGTCAACCGCCTGGCCGATCCAGGCACGGCGCTGGAGACGGCACTTGGGCTGGCGACGGCGATCGCGCAGAATGGCCCGCTCGCGCTGGCGGCGAGCAAGCGCATCCTCAAGGAGTCCGTCGACTGGCCGGACGCCGAATTCTTCACGCGGCAGGGGGAGATCGCCGGACCGGTCATGGACTCGGAGGACGCGCGCGAGGGCGCGACCGCGTTCGCGGAGAAGCGCCCCCCGGTGTGGAAGGGGCGGTAACGGCTCTGCGGGAGAGCCGCTCCCTGCCGCACCCCGCCGGCCCGCTCACTCCTGAGAGCGCTCGCCCCAGGCGGTGGCGACGAGCGAGCGCGAGCCGCCACGGTCGCGGTGCTCGCACAGGTAGATGCCCTGCCACGTCCCCAGCGCCGGGCGCCCCGCGGCGATGGGCAGCGTGAGCGACGGGCCGAGCAGCGCTGCCTTGACATGCGCCGGCATGTCATCGTCACCCTCGAGCGTGTGAGTCCAGTAGGACGCCCCCTCAGGCACGGCCTTGCTGAACCATGTCTCGAGGTCGAGCCGGACGTCAGGCGAGGCATTCTCAGAGAGCGTCAGCGACGCTGACGTGTGCTGGATGAGCAGGTGCAGCATGCCGGTATCGACGTCACCCAATTCCGGAAGCTCCTGCAGCACATCCCGCGTGATCAGGTGAAAGCCGCGCGGCCGCGGCTGCAGCCTGATGGTGCGCTGGAGCCACATCATTCCGGCAGCCGCGCAATCCGCATGACGACCTTGTCGCCCCGGAAGGGCACCCCCTCACGCTCCAGCAGCCGGCGCTGGCGGGGGCCCTTCGCCAGTGAACCGTCGGCCCTGACGATTCGATGCCATGGCACCGTCGGGTCATCGCACGCGTGCAGCACGGCCCCGGCACGCCGCGGGGCCCCCGGTGACACGTCGCGATACGTCCGCACGAAACCGGCCGGCGTCTCGCGCACCCGGATGAGAATCAGGTCGCCTGAAGGGGTGTGCCGCTCCACGTTCACCAGCATGTCATGTCCCGCGATTTGCGGTGGCAAGCAACCGCCCCCCACATGGTCCGCCGACTCCGGATGCTCTCCGTCACGCGGGCGACGGCGCCTCGTCCTTCCGGTGGGCACTCGTGCGCCGACTGCCGGCGAGCCGCGTCCCACGACCACCGTCGAGCGACCGCCAGCCGCGCGCGTCAATCGTCGAACGTAGTCGCCCGCGCACCGCGGCACGCGCCGATGTGGCGATCGCAGGCCGAGTCCGTGCGCGCGACGTCGGCTCCAGAAACGGCGGGTGAAATGGCCACGGGCCGCTTGTCCTGGTCGCTCAGGTGCGCGGTTGTTGGCCCATGTTGAGCCGCCTGAGAACCAGAGGGTTGGCACTCCACCGGTTGATCAACGATCAGGCCAATGCCCGCTTTGCAGTGGCAGAAACAGGCATTCGATCGGCAAGGTTACAGAGTAAATAGACACTGTTTTGACATCTGGGGGTGCACTCCCGCCGCGACGCCGTCGCCGCCGCGCACCAGCTCCGCCAACAGGAGGTCATGGGCAGAAAAACCCCCAATCGAGGCGCGCGAAGTTCCCCCACCCAGCATTCCCATCCGCGACACGCTGTGAGTGCATCGCACAATGTGCCGGGCGAGACATAGGGGCCCACGCCTCGTCCCCACAGACAACCAAGGAGATAGGGATGCACGAAGTGACAATTCATGATCTCGACACGCAGCTGGCAGAGCAACTGCCGGCCCGCGAGCTGATGGGCGGGAGCTGGATGGGCGGCAGCCGCTACGACCAGCCCACCGCGTCGCACTCGTACAACATCGCAGCTGCCGGGAACGGCAACGGCAACGACAACTACAGCCTCGTCAGTGCGAACGGGAACAGCGTCGCGGTCTCGCTCTTCGGCAACAGCGCCGCGGGCAACAACTACGCCGCCGCCGGCAACTAGTTCTTGCTAGGTCGAACGCAGGGCGACGGGGTGGCCTTGGGGGCGGTCACCCCATTCGCGTCCCCCGCCACCGAGGCCGGAAAGCCAGTGCCGGCCCCGGTACCGGCGATCGAGCGCCAGGAGCGTGGTGAGCATCGATGAGCGAGCAGACGCTAATCAGCGCCCGAGACACTGACGAGCCCATCCGGGCCAGTTGGCCACGGCTGCTGGAGGAAACCGAGCTCGTGGGCCGAGCGGCCGGATCCGGCCTACGCGAGCCCCCTTACCTCATCCGTCGCTGCGACGGCCAGATGGTCCAGCTCTCGCGACTGCTCTACGTGATTGCAAGCTTCATGGACGGGCGCGACCTCGCCGGCATCGCCGCGAGCGCGGGGGCTCAGCTGGAGCTGCGTATTGCTCGCGTTGCTCGACGTGACGGTTCTGTCGCTGGCCTTTCACGAGTGCGGGCCCGCCGCCGCGTGCCGCTACGGCGGAGCGCGACCGGGCCGCATCGGAATCGGCATCTACCTGGTATGGCCGGTCTTCTACACCGACGTCACCGACTCCTACCGCCTGACCAAGGCGGGTCGCCTGCGCGTCGACCTCGGTGGTGTGTACTTCAACGCGCTGTTTGCGCTCGCTGTGGCCGGAGCCTTTCTGGCCACGGGATACAAGCCCCTCCTGATCGTGGTCATCAGCCAACAGATCCTGATGCTCGAGCAGTTCGTCCCGTGGATGCGCCTCGACGGCTACCACATCGTCAGCGACCTGATTTGGGGTGTCAGACCTGTTCGCGCGAATCACGCCCGTGATCAAGAGCCTGCTCCCCCGCCGGCGTCGGGACCCGCGCGTCACCGAGCTCAAGAGCTGGGCCCGCGCCGCCGTCACCATCTGGGTGCTGACGACCGTCGTCGCGCTGAGCGCGATGGCCGTCGTCGTCGTCATCAATACTCCCGGCTATCTTCGCCGCGCCTGGAAGTCGATGATGTTGCAGATCCATGGCGTCACGTTCGGCGCTCGCATCGGCAGCATCATCGACGTCCTCAACGGCGCCGTCGGCGTGTTCATGCTCCTGCTGCCCGTCATCGGAATGACCCTCACCTATCTCCTGCTCTGCCGCAGCGTCGGCGCCTCGGTGGCGCTCAACCGCGCCCGCCGCGACCTCACCCTGGACCCAGCCCGCCCCCCCGCCGCCTCGTCACCTCTCGGTCAATGACCGGGCTGCACACCTACGGCACCAGCACGATCTTCCCGTGCGTATGCCCCCCCTCCACCTCGCGGAAGGCGTCGCGCACCTGGTCAAGCGGATAGACGCCGGCGATGGGGATCTCAAGCTCGCCCCGGTCGATCAGGTCCGCCAGCTCGGTCAGCACCACGGCGTTGCTGGCGTCCATGCTCCCCGCCATCTTGGTCCCATGCTTGCGGGCGGCGGCGAAGTCGATGATCGTCTCGACCCGCTCCGGCGCGACCCCCAGCTCGAGGGCGAACTCCACGTAGCCTCCGCCGACGGTGTCGATAAAGGCGTCCACGGCGCCGCCGGCCGCCTCGCGGATCCGCTCTGCCACGCCCTCTCCGTAGCTCACCGGCATCACTCCGTGGTCGCGGAGCCACCGGTGGTTGGGATCGCTGGCCAGGCCGATCACGCGGGCGCCGTTCCGCTTGGCCAACTGGACCGCGACCGATCCCACCCCGCCCGCGGCTCCAGCGACAACGACCGTCTCCCCCGGCGTGAGGCCGACGGCGCGGACGGCGGCGTACGCCGTGGCACCGACCACGTACAGCGAGCCGGCCGCCTCCCAGGAGACGTTCGGCGGCTTGCGCGTGACGTTGTCGGCCTCCACCACCACGTGCTCGGCGTGGCTGGCGCGGTTGTGGGTGAAGCCCAGAACCTCATCGCCGAGCGAGAAATCGGTGACGCCGTCGCCGGCCTGCTCCACCACGCCGGCGAGATCACTGCCCTCTCCGGACGGGAACGTCGACGGGAAGCGCTCGTGCATCTCACCCTCGCGGATCTTGGCCTCTCCCGGGTTGATGCCGGCCGCCTTGACCCGCACCAGCAGCTGCCCGGGGCCGGGCGTGGGTGGATCGACGTCGACGACATTCAGGACATCCACCCCGCCGTACTCGTCAAACCGGACTGCGCGCGACATCTCGCCACCACCCTTCGTTTCGCTTCTGGCCTGGACCACCGACTCTAGGCAGGGCGTCCGCGGTTCAGGTGCAACCGCGCGTGCAGGGTCTCGTTCCGACGCCGGGACCAGGCCTGACGTGCCAAATCCGGACAGGGGGGAAGTGATCTGGCGCAGAACACGTGCTCAGCCCCCCCGTCTTGCTATGGTCGCCGCGACCGCGGATGCCCCAGCTAATGGGGCGAAATCCTCGAAGCGCGGGCGAACCCCTTGAGCACCTGCCGCCGCACAGCTCTCCCCCGCGTCGTCGCCGTCGCGATCACCCTCGCCGCCCTGCTGACGGCCGCGGCTCTGGCTCTGGTGCCGTCCGGGACGTCGGCGGCCACACCGAGCCTGGGGCAGCTGCATTCCGCGCTGGGGCAGTCGGAGGCGAGAGCGCAGAGCCTCGGCTCGAGCATCAGCTCGCTGAACGGGGTGATCGCGTCGCTCGGCTCGCAGATCAGCCTCGTTCAGGACCGGGAGGCGGCGGTCAGCCGGGCGCTGGCCGGCGACCGGGTCAAGCTCGCCCAGACCCAGACGTCGCTGCGCGTCGAGCGGGCGCAGCTCGTCAGACTGGAGCGCCGGCTGGCGCTCGCCAAGTCGATCCTGCGGGCGCAGCTCGTCTCCAACTACGAGGGCAACCAGCCTGACCTGATCTCGGTCGTCCTCGAGGCCAACGGGTTCACGAACCTGCTCGACCAGCTCAACTACCTCGGCATGGCCGAGCATCGCCAGCAGGCGATTATCTCGTTCACGCGCGCGGCGCGGGCGCAGGCCGACCAGGCGGCGCGCCGGCTCGCCGCGCTGGAGGCGACCGACCGGCAGATGACGCAGGGCGCTGAGACCCAGGCGCGGGCGCTGGCGGGCATGAACGCGCTGCTGGCCACCAAGCAGACGGCCATGCGCGGCGCCCGGGCCGCTCAGCAGTCGGCTCTCAGCGCCGCCCAGGCCCATGTCGCCGGCCTCCGCCATCGGATCTCGGCCGTCGAGGCCGCCCAGGCGGCGGCGGCGGCACGCGCCGCGGCGGCGGCGGCTGCGGCCGCTCAACGGGCGGCCGCGGCCGCCCCGGCGGCCCCGGCTTCAACGGCGCCCTCGTCCGGCAGCGGGTCGGCCGGAGCGCTCGCGCCGTCCGGCGGCTGGGCGATCCCGTACGCGGTCGTGCTGTGCGAATCCGGCGGCCAGAACCTTCCGCCCAACAGCGCCGGCGCCTCGGGCTACTACCAGATCATGCCCGCGACCTGGAAGCTGTTCGGCGGGACCGGCCCCGCCGCCTACCTGGCGCCGAAGGCTGAGCAGGACGCCGTGGCGTCGCGGATCTGGAACGGTGGCGCCGGGGCATCGAACTGGGTATGCGCCGGCATCGTCGGAATCCACTGACGCGCCGCCCCGGGGTCAAGGCGCTGGTGGTCGGCGCGCTGCTGCTCGCAGCGCTCGGCGTCCGCCTGGGTTACGTCGCCGGGGAGTCCTACCACGCCATCAACGATGCCGGGACCTACAACCGCATGGCGAGCATGATCGCGAGGTACGGCGACTACCACACGGGGACGGCTCCCAAATCCGGAGCCGGCGGCTCGCGCGGCCCGACGGCCTACTTCCCGCCCGCCTTCCCCTACTACCTGGCGATCGCCGACGTGCTCGACGGGCATCAGAGCGGGGGCAAGCCGGCGGTGCCGGGAGAGCGGATCGAGATGGCGGTGACCGGGACGATCTCCGTCGCCCTGATCGGCCTCGTCGCGCTCGAGGCGTTCGGTGAGGGAGCCGCGCTCGCGGCCCTGGCGCTGGCGGCGTTCTACCCCGTCTTCATCGAGACGTCGGGGATCCTGGCCGCCGAGGACCTGGCGACGGCGCTGGGGCTGGGGGCCGCGTGGGCGATGCTGCGGGCCGGGCGGGGGCGGGCGTACGCCTGGATCGCCGCCACCGGTGTCCTTGCCGGCCTGGCGACGCTGACCCACCAGAACGCGATCCTCTGGCTGATCCCGCTCGGCATCGGCGCCTGGGGCATCGCGCGCGCGCGCCTTGGCGCGGACCGGACGCACCCGCGTCTGCGGGCGCTCGGCGCGCCGCTCCTGCTGGTGGTGCTCGCCTGCCTGATGATCGTGCCGTGGACGATCCGCAACGCCGTCGAGCTGCACAGCTTCGTTCCCATCTCCGACGAGACCGGGATCACGCTGGCCGGCACCTACAACCCGGTTTCGGCCCACGATCCCCGGGTGCCGTACAAGTGGCACCTGTTCAGCCATGTTCCGCAGCTGCGCTACCTGGCCCGCCACTCGAGCCGCGACACCGAGGTGCAGCTCTCCAACAAGCTGACCACGCAGGCCCTGGACTACATCAACGCCCATCCGCTGGCGCCACTGCAGGTCGCCGCCGACAACACGCTGCGGATGCTGGAGCTGGAGGGAACCTTCGCCTGGCGTGCATCGACATCGGCGCTCAACATCCGCGAGCCGTGGGCCTCCATCGGCGTGTACTCGTTCTATGCCCTGTGCCTGCTGGCGATCGCCGGGCTGTTCACCCGCACGTTTCGGCGGGCGCCGTGGTGGCTGTGGCTGATGCCCGTCCTGTGGTGGCTATCGATCGTCGTCATCAACGTGGAGACCCCGCGCTTCCGCGAGCCGGTCGACCCCTTCCTCATCCTGCTCGCCGGCTGCGCGGTCAGCGCCGCGGTGAACCGGCTACGACTGGGCCGTGCGCCAGTCCGGCGTCGTGGGGGCCCGGCCGAGCTGCCGCGTGACGAGGGTCAGCTGATCCAGATGGTCGAGCGCTTGGCCTGACCCGACGGCGACGCAGGTCAGCGGCGACTCGGCGCGGTAGACGGGCATCCCCGTCTCCGCGGCGACCATCTCGTCAAACCCGCGGATGAGCGTTCCGCCACCGGCCAGCAGGATCCCGTCCCGCGCGACGTCCGAGGCGAGCTCCGGCGGCGTCTGCTCCAGCGTGTCACGGATCGCGCGGAGGATCTCGCGCAACGGGCCGGCAATCGCCGTCCGGACCTCCTCGGAGCGCAGCTGGACGGCAGTGGGCAGGCCGGTGGCGAGATGGCGCCCCCGCACCTCGGTCACCAGCTCCTCCCGCTGCGGAACCGCCGATCCGAGCTCGATCTTGATCGCCTCGGCCGTCCGGGAGCCGATCGCCAGGTGATAGACCGACCGGATGTAGTGGGCGATCGCCTCGTCCATCTCATAGCCGCCGACGCGCACGGAGCGCGAGATGACGATTCCCCCCAGGGAGATGACCGCCATCTCGCTCGTGCCCCCGCCGACGTCGACGACCATCCGGCCCACCGGCTCCTCGATCGCCAGCCCGGCGCCGATCGCCGCGGCGATCGGCTCCTCGATCAGGTGCACCCGCCGCGCACCGGCCGCCAGCGACGCCTCCTCGACTGCCCGTTTCTCCACCTCGGTGACGCCGGACGGGGCACACACGATCAGGCGCGGATGGGCCATCCGCCGGTCGATCACCTTGCGGATGAAGTAGCGCAGCATCTCCTCGGTGACCTCGAAGTCGGCGATGACGCCGTGGCGCAGCGGCCGGGTTGCCGAGATCGAGGCCGGAGTCCGGCCGATCATCCGCTCGGCGTCGGCGCCGACGGCGTGGACGAGGCCGGTGTCGACGTCGGAGGCGACGACCGACGGCTCGGAGACGACGATCCCGCGACCCCCGACGTACACCAGCGTGTTGGCGGTCCCGAGGTCGATCGCCATGTCGTGGACCCCCAGGCTCGGCGTCAGGTGGCGCCGTGAGTTGTCACGCCGGGAACCGTCTCTGCGAAATCGCATCATGTCAGACTGCCAGATGGTCGGCCCCGGTGCGAGGCCGGATCAGCGCTCGCCTGGAAGCTTCCGCGGGTACTGCGAGACCGGCTCGGACAGATCAAGCGCGGTGGACACGATCCGCTGCTGCTCGGTGGCGTGGGCGATCGGATAGCCCTCTCCGGACGCGGCGCGCTCCGGCCGGCCGATGTAGCCGAACTGCAGCTCTTCCGGCAGCACCTGCAGCAGGCGGGGCGACATGAAGGCGCGCGCTCCCATGTTGCGCGGCTCCTCCTGGACCCAGACGACCTCGCGGAGGTGGGGATACATGGACACCAGCTCCATCAGCTCGGCCTGCGGGAACGGGTACAGCAGCTCGACCCGGCCGATCGCCACCCCGTCGGCACGTCCCCCCTCGCGGGCTTTGGAGCCGACGAGGTCGTAGTAGATCTTTCCCGTGCACAGCGCGAGCCGGGTCACGCCGGCCGGATCGACGCCCGGGTCGGCGAGCACCGGCCGGAAACGGCCCTCGACGAGGTCCTGGACCCGGCTGGCCGCCTGGGGCAGGCGCAACAGGCTCTTGGGCGTCATGATCACGAGCGGGCGCTGCTTGGCGATCCGCGCCTGGCGGCGGAGCAGATGGAAGTACTGGCCGGGTGTCGTCAGGTTGGCGACACGGATGTTGCCCTCGGCGGCGAGCTGCAGGAAGCGCTCGAGCCGCGCGGAGGAGTGCTCCGGGCCGGATCCCTCGTACGCGTGCGGGAGCAGGAGCGTCAGCCGGGACGTCTGGCCCCACTTGGCCAGCCCGGAGGAGATGAACTGGTCGATGATCACCTGGGCGCCGTTGACGAAGTCGCCGAACTGCGCCTCCCACAGCACCAGCGTCTCCGGCCCCTCCTGCGAGTAGCCGTACTCGAACCCGACGCACGCCATCTCCGACAGCGGGCTGTTGTGGAGCTCCATGGGGGCGAGCGCCCCCGGCAGGTGCTGCATGGCGCAGTGCTCCTGCCCGGTCTTGGGGTCATGGAGGACCAGATGGCGCTGGCTGAAGGTGCCGCGCTCGGTGTCCTGGCCGGTCAGGCGGATGGGGATCCCCTCGGTCAGCAGCGACGCGAACGCCAGCGCCTCGGCATGGGCCCAGACGATGCCCTCACCGGTCGTCACCGCCTCGCGGCGCTGCTCGAGCTGGCGCACGAGCTTCGGATGCACCGTGAACCCGTCCGGGACCCCCAGCAGCTCCTCGTTGAGCACCCTGAGACGATCTTCGGCGACGGCCGTCTTGACCTCCGGCGACGGGGTGCGATCGAGCTGGTATTCGCCGGTGGCATGCTCGACCTCCTTGGCGGCGGCGATCCGCTCCTTGAGCTCCTGATGGGCGTCTGAGAGCACGGCCCAGACCTCGTCGGTCATCTCGGTCGACTCCTGCTCGGAGACGACCCCCTGATCGACCAGCTGGCGGGCGAACAGCTCGCGGACGGACGGGTGCCTCTTGATCACCTGGTACATCTCAGGCTGCGTATACGCCGGCTCGTCGGCCTCGTTGTGGCCGAAGCGCCGGTAGCCGATCAGGTCGATCAGCACATCGTGGCCGAACTCCTGGCGGAAGGCGAACGCGAGCCGCACGGCACTGATGCAGGCGGCGACATCGTCGGCGTTGACGTGGATGATCGGCACGTCGAAGCCCTTGGCCAGATCCGAGGCGTACGTCGTGGAGCGGGCGTCGTCCGGATCGGTGGTGAAGCCGACCTGGTTGTTCTGGATGATGTGAACCGTGCCGCCGACGGTGTAGCCGTCGAGCGCCTGGAGGTTCAGCGTCTCGGCCACCACGCCCTGGCCCGGGAAGGCGGCGTCGCCGTGCAGGATGACGGGCTTGGCGGCGTTGGTGTCCTGGTGGGCGTGCGGGCCCTGGCGGGTTGTCTGCGCGGCGCGGGTGGCGCCGGCGGCGACGGGGGCCACGAACTCCAGGTGGGACGGGTTGGACTCCAGCCGGACGATGATCGACTCGCCGCCGGCCAGTTGATAGGAGCCCTGCGCCCCGTGGTGGTACTTGACGTCGCCGGTGCCGCCCTGGGGCAGCGTGGTGATCGGCTCGAGCGTGGAGGACCCCTCAAACTCGGCGAAGATGGAGTCGTACGAGCGGCCCAGGTTGTGCGCCAGCACGTTGAGGCGCCCGCGGTGGGCCGTGCCGATCACGACCTCCCGCGCCCCCCGGGTCGCCGACAGCTGCGTCAGCTCGTCGAGCATCGGCACGGTCATGTCCAGCCCCTCGACGGAGAACTGCTTCTGGCCGAGGTAGGCCTTGTGCATGAAGCGCTCGAAGGCGTCGACCTCGGTCAGCCGCTTGAGCAGCGCCTTCTGCTCCTCGGTCGTGAGCGGCTTGCGGAACTTGCCGGACTCGATCGCCTCGCGCAACCAGAGCCGCTGGCGGTGCGACGCGATGTGCTCGATCTCGTAGGCGATCGTGCCGCAATAGGTCTCGCGCAGGTGCGGGAGCGCGTCGGCGAGCGTGGCGCCGGGGACGTACATGCGCAGGACCCGAGCGGGGATCTGCGCCATGAGCTCCGGAGTCAGGCCGAGCGGAACCGGATCAAGTGAGGGATCGCCCTCCGGCTCGCGGCCGAGCGGGTCAAGACGAGCGGCAAGGTGACCATGGGTGCGGTGGGCCTTGAGGAGCGACGTCGCGGCCTGCACGGCCTGCATCAGCTCCTCGTCGTGGACGGTCGTCGACTCGGCGGCGCCCGGGGTGGGCGCGCTGACGCTCGCGGCGGCGGCGGCGGCGGCGGCGGCGGGCGCCGGTGGCGGCGGAAGCGGCGGAAGCTCGACGCCCAGATCCTCGAAGACCGTCGCGTAGAAGCCCTCCGCACCCTGGAGGAGCGCCTCGATGCGCTGCAGGAAGCGGCCGGATTCCGCGCCCTGGATGATCCGGTGGTCGTAGGTGGAGGTCATCGTCATGACCTTCTCGGCGCCGATCATGGCGCCGATCCGCTCGAGCCCGACCGGATAGCCGATCGATCCGGTGGCCACGATCGTGCCCTGTCCGGCCATCAGGCGGGGGACGGAGGCGACGGTGCCGATGCCTCCCGGATTCGTCAGCGAGATGTTGGCCCCCTGCAGGTCATCGGCGCCCAGGCTGTTGGTCCGGGCCTTGTCCACGAGCCCGTTGTAGGCGTCGAGGAACTGCTTGAAGCTGAGGCGTCCCGCGTCGCGGATGATCGGCACCATCAGCGTCCGGCTGCCGTCCTTCTTCTCGACATCGACGGCGAGGCCGAGGTTCACGGCGCCGTCGTCGACGCGGTGGGGCCTGGAATCGATCTGCGCGAAGTGATGGGCCATCACCGGCATCTCGTCGGTGCCGACCCGCGCGATCGCGTACGCGATCAGGTGCGTGAAGGAGACGCGCCGGCCGGCGGCCTTGAGCTGCTTGCGCCGCTCGTCGAGGACGGTCACGGTGAGGGTGCGGAACGAGGTTGCCGTCGGGATCTCGAGGCTCTGCTCCATGTAGCGCGCCAGCGCCGCACCGCCGCCCCTGATCAGCTCCGCACCCGCGGGAGCTACGGTCGCCGCCCCTCCGTTGGCGCCGGCCGCGAGGACGTCGGACTTGGTGATCCGGCCACGGCGTGCCGATCCGTGGACGCCGGTGAGATCGATCCCCTCGGCGGCGGCGACCCGGCGAGCCACCGGCGAGGCGTTGGCGCCGTTGCCGGCCGGCGCGGCGGCGGCGGTCCCGCCGGTCCCCGCCGGCGCGGCCTGGGCACCACCGTTGCTCGAGCCCGGAGCGGCCGCCCGGCTGGGGCCGGCGTCGGCGCTGATCCGGCCGATGACCTGACCCACGGTGACGGTCTCACCCTCCTGGGCGAGAATCTCGGCGACCGTGCCGGAGACGGGAGCCGGAAGCTCCATGTCGACCTTGTCGGTCGAGATCTCCACGACCGTGTCGCCGTCCGAAACGGTGTCACCGACCTTGACCGCCCACTCGAGGACGGTGCCCTCGGTCACCGACTCGCCGCCCGTGGGGGTGACGATGTCGACCATCTGACCTGCGGCCTGCTCGGCGGCCTCGAGCTGCTCGGCCTCGTTGCCGGCGCCGGCGGCTGCCTCCTGCGCGGTGACCGCCGGCGATTCCCCGGAGACCGGATTGGCCAGGGGCGCGGCAAGAGTCCCGTTCGGAGCGTCCGGGATGGAGCCGTTTGAACCCGTGGCGATCTCAGCCAGGAGCGCGCCCACAGCGACCGGGTCGCCTTCGGCCACGTGACGCTTGACGATCGTGCCCCGGACCGGCGAAGGGACCTCGGCGTCGACCTTATCGGTGGAGATCTCGACGATCGTCTCGTCGACGGCGACGGCGTCGCCCTCCTGCTTGTGCCACTCGAGCACGGTGCCCTCGGCCACCGAGTCGCCCATCGCGGGCATGACAACTTGAACAGTGCCTGTGTCTACCGCCATCGCTTAAGTCTTCCCATCACTCTACTGCGAAGCCGGGGCTCGGCTCGGCTCGCCGGGCCCGTGCACGACGTCTTGCCGGCGCTGACGGTCGGCGAGGACAAAGCCGATCGAGCCGGCGAATGGGCCCAGCCCACCGATCACGGCGACCGTGACCGCCAGCCAGAACGGGATCACCCTCGCCCGGGCCGCCGCGATGCACACGAGCGACATCACGATCCAGACCGTTCCGTGGGCCAGGCCGAGGATGAACGTCGCCGGCTGCGGGTTGCCGAGGGCGAACGCGCACAGCAGCAGCGCCAGGTAGATGAGCGAATGGGTGAACGACGCCACCTCCAGCCGGCGGAACGTGACGACCCGGCGAAAGACGGGGGGCATCAGGCCGTGGTCGAGAGCAGTTCGGCGATGCGGCGCAACGGGGCGTCCGCATGCGCCGGCCATTGCGCCACGTCAGCCGGCCACCACGTGAACTCGTCGTGCTCGGAGTCCGGAGTCACCGCCGCCCCCTCGGCCAGCCACGCCATCCCCACCAGCGAGACGAGCCCGCTCGGCAGCTTCACCAGCGCCTCCACGCTGAGCCGGTCCGCCGTCACCGACCACTCCTCGGTCAGCTCGCGGACCAGCGTGTCGGCCGGGTTCTCGCCGACCTCGACCGATCCGGCGGCGCCCAGCGCCCACCGCCGGGCCCAGGTCGCCAGCCAGGCGGCGCGACGCCCGGCCAGCCAGCAGCCATCCGCCGAGCGCACGATGCACAGCGCCGACAGGCTCTGCATGGCATCCCGCTCCAGCAGACGCAGCGCCCACCGGATCGGCTCGCACTCGAGCCGGAGCCGTCCGTCCTCGACGCTGAAGCCACGCAGCCGGCCGGCCAGCCCGTCGTGGCTGGGGGAGCCACGATCGCGCAGCTCAGCCAGCGCGCGGTCGGCCTCGTCGCTCACCGCCGAGGGAGGAGCGAACGGCTCCTGCCCCCATTGCGCATCGATGTCCTCCGGCCGCCACGGACCGCTCGCGAGGATGCCCGGCGGGAGTGTCATCGCCTACACCGTAGCCGGGTCAGGCCGCGCGAGTGAGAGCCGATCCCGGCGCCTCAGGGACTGGGACTCAGGGGCTCAGCCCCCCGGGCGCTCGGTCATTGAGCAAGGGTGCGGTTGAACCGGCGCAACGCCAGCGGCACGCACACCGCCATGAGCACCATGCACCAGAGGGCCATGGCGATCTCCGGGTGGTCGAGCTGCCACGAGCCGCCGGTGTGGAATCCCGGCGTGGTCAGCGACCGGACGGTCGCCACGAGTGCCGAGATCGGATCCCACTCGGCGATCGCTCGCGGGATCGCGTCCATTCCGGCGATCGGCACGAACGTTCCGGCCATGAACGTCAGCGGCATGATCACGATGAACCCCATACCCTGGACGGCATCCGGCGAGCGGACCAGCATCCCGAAGAGCACCCCGCACCAGGTGAACGCGATCAGGGCGAGCACCGTCAGCACGACCAGTTCGATCGCGTGAATCGGCGTGACATGAGGGCTCCACCCCAGGGCCAGACCGACGACGGCGATGATCGCGAGTCCGAGAACCTGCTCACAGAACTGGCCGATGACCTGGCCGCTGATGACCGACAGGCGGCTGATCGGCATGGAGCGAAAGCGGTCGATCACCCCTTCGGCCATGTCGGCGGACGTCGCCGCCCCCGCGCCGATGACCCCGAACGCCAGCGACTGGCCGATGATCCCGGGGAACAGGTAGTCCTTGTAACTGATCCCCGACACGTGGATCGCCGAGCCGAACACGTAGAGGAACAGCAGGATGAACATGATCGGCTGGATCGTCACGTCGAGCAGCCGCTCCGGCACGCGCGGGATCGCCCGCAGGCTGCGCCCGGTCAAAAGCAGGGTGTCCCGCACGAATTCGAGCGGTCCGGTGCGGCGCGGGGCGGTGCCGGTGACGGCGCTCACGCGGCCACCTCCTCCGCCTCCGGCGCCGGTTCGCCCGCGATGTGGCCGGTGAGTGCGAGGAACGCGTCATCCAGTGTGGGACGGCGCAGGGCGATCTCGTCGACGCCGATCCCGGAGGCCGACACGGCGGCCGCAACCCGGGCGAGGTCACCGGCCTCATCCGGCGCGGGCACCGAGATCGTTCGCTGCTCGCGCAGCGGGGTGATCTCGAACCCGCCCCGCAGCACGCCGAGCAGGCGCTCGTAAGCCGCCGAGTCGGCCGCGACCACGTCGACGCGCTGCTGGCCCACCTGCGTCTTGAGCTGAGCCGGCGTGCCCGCGGCCACGGCGCGCCCATGATCGATGAGCACCAGGCGATCGGCGAGGGCGTCGGCCTCCTCGAGATACTGAGTGGTCAGCAGCAGGGTGACCCCCTCGGCGACGAGCTCCCGGATCGTCGACCAGACGACCTGGCGGCTGCGCGGGTCCAGCCCCGTGGTCGGCTCGTCGAGCACGAGCAGGTGCGGGCGGTCGATCAACCCCGCCGCGAGGTCGACACGGCGCCGCTCGCCACCGGACAGGTTCTTGACCAGACGGTCACGGAACGGGCCGACGTCGAGCCGTTCGATCAGCTCGTCGGCGATGCGGCGAGCCGCCGGCGAGCTTCGGTCGCGCAGGCGGGCCATGAGGATCAGGTTCTCCCGCGCCGTCAGGTTCTTGTCGAGCGCGGCGAACTGCCCGGTCAGCGAGATCAGCTCACGCACCCGTGCGGCGTCGCGCACCACGTCGTACCCGGCGACCCGGGCGGTCCCGGCATCCGGTCTCAGCAGCGTGGCCAGCATCCGCACGATCGTCGTCTTCCCGGCGCCGTTGGGCCCCAGCAGGGCCACGACAGTTCCCACCTCGACCTCGAAGTCGAGGCTCGAGACGGCGACGAAGCTGCCGAAGCGCTTGGTCAGGCTCGCGGTTTCCACGGCAGATTTGGTCATGGACCGTAAATCTACAGCCACTGAAAGTATTCTGCAAGTGAACTTCTGACGGTAGGATTGCGGGGGTGATGGAGGACGTCTCCCAGACCGAGCCGGCGACGGGCGAGCCGCGGCCGCCGGGCGGCGACGACGAGCTTGTCGAGGGTGCCCGGCGCGATGAGATCCTCGATCGCCTCATCGCCGATGAGATGGGCGACCAGATCGCCGACGTGATGCGGACCTTCCGGCGAACCCAGGAGGCCTGGTACCGCCGCGCCCATCCGGAGGAGGGCCTGCGCGACCGCAAGCGCCGGCTGACCCGCCAGCTGATCTCCGACGCCGCCACCACCCTGTTCGCCACTCGCGGCTTCGACAACGTCAAGGTGTCCGAGGTCGCGGACCGGGTCGGCGTCTCGGAGAAGACGGTCTACAACTACTTCCCCACAAAGGAGGCGATGGTCCTCGACAACGCCGACGAGGGTGTGGAGCGCATGGCCGCGGCCTTGCGCGAGCGCCGGCCCGGGGAATCGCTGACCGAGGCCGTGGTCCGGGCCATCAAGGACGACACGGGGCAGTACTACGAGGCGCCGGACGAGCTCGTCGCCTTCCTCCCCGCGTTCCAGGACATGCTCGATCGCACGCCGGCGCTGCGGGCGGCGTGGCTGGAGCTGCACGACCGGCTGGCCGCCGTGGCCCGTGACGAGCTGGCGGCGCTCGCCCAGGTCGATCCCAACGCCCCGGAGCCGATGATCGCCGGCCGGGCCCTGGCCGGATTGACCGAGGTGTCCTTCGAGTCTCAGATCCGGCACATCAGGGAGGGACTGCGCGGGGACGAGCTGCGCCGGGCCGTCAACGACGACCTCGACCGAGCCGCTCGTCTGCTGGAGACGGGACTGTGGTCCTTCAACCTGCTCGCGGCGGGAGCGACCGCCAAGCAGCAGGCGCTCCAGGCCGCCCAGGCGGCCGAGGAGGCCCGCGTCCAGGTCCTCAAGGCGCTCAGGCAGGCCCGGGCGGCGTGGAACAAGATCCGCCGCTGAGCTGGAGCCCACCCGCCCCGGCGACGGTGACACGGGTCGCGGTGCTGGGAGCCGGCGGTGTCGGCGGGTTCGTCGCCGCGGCGCTGGATCGTTCCGGCGAGAACGTGACGGTGGTGGCGCGCGAGGCGACGGCGGCCACGCTCGGCGACCGCGGGCTGCGCATCCGCAGCGTCGTCCTGGGCGAGTTCGAGGCGCGCCCGGCGGTGGTGACCGAGCTGGCCGACGAGATCGACATCCTGTTCGTGGCCACCAAGGCGACGGGGCTGGATGCCGGGCTGGAGCGGATCGTTGGCGTGCCGCGGGTGGTGATCCCGCTCCTCAACGGGCTCGAGCACCTGGATGTGCTGCGCGAGCGCTTCGGCGACGAGCGGGTGGCGGCGGCGGTGATCCGGATCGAGTCCGACCGGCCGGCGGCCGGCGAGATCGTTCAGACGAGCCCGGGCTGCCGGGTCGACCTGGCTGTGGCGTCGGCCCAGCCGGTCGCGGTGGAGAGGGCGGCCGCGATCCTGGAGCGCGCGGGGATCGCGGTCCGCACCGGCGCCGGAGAGGCCACCGTCATGTGGTCCAAGCTGGCCCGCCTGTGCCCGCTGGCGCTGACGACGAGCGCCAGCGACCGGGCGATCGGCTTCGTGCGGTCAGACCCGCGCTGGCGCTCTGCGCTGGAGGGAGCGATCAACGAGACCGTGCGTGTCGCCAACGCCGACGGCGCCGGGCTGGACCCCGCCGACACGGTCGCGGAGCTGGCGGCCGCCCCCGCCGAGCTGGGGTCCTCGATGCAGCGCGACGTCGCGGCCGGCCGCGAGCCGGAGCTGGACGCCATCGCCGGCGCGGTGCTGCGTGCCGGCGAGCGTCACGGGCTGTCGTGCCCGACGGTGCAGTGGCTGGCCGACCAGGTCGCCACCCACGCCGGGATCCCCTGGATCGTCTAGCCACGCCCCGCGATTCGCGTCAGCGAATCTCGCAAGGGAATCGCGTGGGCGATTCCCCCTAAAGCGGCGGCCGGATCGGCTCCGCGGGGCCATCGACGTAGACGGGCTCGGCGATCTCCTCGGAGGCGACCGCGTCCACGGTCTCTTCCTCCTCCATCTCGCCGGCCCCGTCGTGCTGACCGTCGCACAGGACCCGGAAGTTGCCGGTGACGCCGCCGTCGGCCTGAAGCACGATGCCGGGCAGGATCTCCTCGCCCTCCTCAAGCCCGAGGCGCTCGATGTCGAAGTGCGCCATCCCGATCCCCCAGCTGTTGTGGTCCGGGTTCTCTCGGTCGTGGGCGGCCACGCCCTGCGCGAAGCGCTCCAGCAGCTTCCCCATCGTGGCGGTGTCGACCATGTCCGGCGCCTCCCCTCAGCCTCGTTCGATCAGCTCGATGCGATACCCATCCGGATCACGGACGAAGCACAGGCGATTGCCGCCCTCCCGCACCGTGTACGGCGGGCGCTCGGGCTCGATTCCCTGCTCGGCGAGCTGTGCGAGAGTGCGGTCGAGGTCCGGAGTGGTGATCGCGATGTGCCCGTAGCCGGTGCCGATGTCGTACGGCTCGGTCTGGTCGAAGTTGTGCGTGAGCTCGAGCCGCGGCTCCGGGCCGTCGTCCAGCAGCCCCATGAAGACGTTGACGGCCTCGTCGCGGATCGGCGCCCGGCGCATCTCCTGGAATCCGAGAGCCTCGTAGAAGGCGACCGACCGGTCGATGTCCAGAATCCGGTAGCACGTGTGGATCAGGCTCATCTTGCCTGAAGGGTACCCGGTGACCATCGCGCGCGAGTGGCTAGGCTCTGTGCCAATGATCGTCGAGCGTTCGATGAGCGACCCGTGGTTGTCGAACACGTATGTCGTGGCCGACGAGGTCGGCGGCAGCGCGGTGATGGTTGACGCGGGAGGCCCTGTGGCCCCCCTGCTCGAGTACCTGCAACGGGGGCAGCTCACCCTCACCCATGTGCTGCTCACCCATCACCACCACGACCACGTCGCGGAGCTCGACGAGGTCCGGCGGCGGTTTCCGGACGTACCCGTGCTCATCCACCCGCTCGAGCGCGAACAGGTGCCCGCGGCGACCGGCACG
Source organism: Solirubrobacteraceae bacterium (assembly GCA_035551855.1). Taxonomy (GTDB): domain Bacteria; phylum Actinomycetota; class Thermoleophilia; order Solirubrobacterales; family Solirubrobacteraceae; genus Palsa-465. Next base: position 24,834 of record DASZMK010000131.1, on the reverse strand, counting down.
ATGGAGCCGGGGCAGAGGATCGAGAGCGGAGCGCTGGTGGTGGAGCCGATCCACACCCCCGGCCACACCGCCGGCATGCTTTCGCTGTTGGTCGACGGCACGGACGTGTTCACCGGCGACACGCTGTTCAAGGGGTCGGTCGGCGGGGTGCGGGCCCCGGGTCACACCACGTACGACGACCTGAGACGCTCGATCATGGACAACCTGCTCGCGCTGCCATCGGCGACCCGGATTCACCCCGGCCATACGGATCCGACGACCGTCGCCGACGAGCTGGAGCACAACCGATTCGTGCGCATCTGGCGCGGAATCGATCCGGAGGGTCAGGCGCCGTGCACCGCGCTGGGCAGGCCGGCCACGCTGATCCTGCTCGGCGACGACTACGACGGCGGCCACAAGGCGTGGGTGCGCTGGCCTGATGGAGCCGACGACATCGTCCCCGGCTCCCAGGTCAGCCGGGGCGAGTAGTGGCCCGCGCCTTGCCGTACACGCCCGGCCGGGGCGGCCACTGATGGCCAAGGGAGACAAGATCCCGACCTCGCGGGTCAGCCGCACGGCCAGGATCGGCAGCCTGGCGGCCGGTCAGGCCCTGCGTGAGGCCGGCACGCGCGCCGCCAATGTGGCGCGGTCGTCGGAGGGCCGCCAGGTGGCGCTCGAGCGCCGCCAGGTCGAGGCCGCCGAGCAGATCGTGGAGGCGCTCGGGACGATGAAGGGCGCGGCGATGAAGGTCGGCCAGGTGCTCTCGTTCCTGGACGTCGGCATGGTGCCCGAGGAGTACCGCGACGAGTTCCAGCGCAAGCTCGCAGTCCTGCGCGATGCCGCGCCCACGGTCACCTTCCGCGACATGCGCAAGGTGATCGAGGAGGAGCTCGGCGAGCGGTTGAAGGACGTCTTCGACGAGTTCGACGAGGAGCCGATCGCCGCCGCATCCATCGGACAGGTGTACCGGGCGCGCTTGACGGACGGACGAGAGGTGGCGGTCAAGGTCCAGTACCCGGGCGTGGCGGCCGCGGTCCGGGCCGACATGCAGAACCTGGGGCTGATCCTGCGGCTGGTCAAGCGGATCGCCCCCGGGATGGACCCCCAGGCGATCGGCGAGGAGATCCGCTCGCGGATCTACGAGGAGCTCGACTACGAGCTCGAGGCCCAGAATCAGCGCACGCTGGCGCGGATCTTCCGCGGCCACCCGTTCATCGTCGTCCCGGACGTGGTCAGCTCACTCGCCCGCGAGCGCGTGATGGTGTCCGAGTTCGTCCACGGCACCGGCTTCGAGGAGCTCAAGGACTACCCCCAGGAGGACCGCGACCGGATCGGCGAGATCATCTACCGGTTCTACTTCGGCTGCCTGTATCGCCACGGCCAGTTCTCCGGCGATCCCCACCCGGGCAACTCGCAGCTGCTCGACGACGGGCGGATGGCCTTCTTCGACTTCGGCCTCTTCAAGCGGATGCCGCCCGGCACGGTCGACCTGGAGATCCAGGTGGCGCGCGCGATCATCGAGGGTGACACGGACACCATCATGCGCCTGGGCACCGACGTCGGCTTCTTCCCGGACCCGGACAAGTTCAACCCGGATCGCGTGCTCGCCCACTTCCGCGCCGCCACGTCCTGGTACACGTGCGACCGCGAGATCGAGCTGACTCCGGACTACGCCACCCAGGTCCTGATCGATATGAGCGATCCGCGCTCGGAGTACTTCGGCCAGCTGCGCCATGAGTCCGCGCCGCCCGACCACATCTTCGGCCGGCGGATGGAGGTGCTGACCCTGGCCGTGATCGCCCAGCTGCACGCGCGCAACAACTTCCATCGGATCGCCCGCGAGTGGTTCTACGGCGACCCCCCGGCGACCGAGCTCGGCGAGCAGGAGGCCGAGTTCTACGCCCAGCAGGCCGCCTGACCGCCGGCGGCGACGGCACCGATCGCCCGGGGGCGGCGCTCGCGCGCGCCGCCGAGTGGGCGGCGCTCCGAACCGTTGCGGCTGGAGCTAGACCTCTTGGACCTGGAAGAGGCTGGTCGTCCCCGGCCGGCCGCTGGGCAGCCCGGCGGTGATGCCGATTCGCTGACCGGGCTGCACCCAGCCGAGCTCGACTGCGCGGCGGGCGGCGTCGGCGATCAGCTCCTCGGTCACCTCATGGCGGCGCATCGACGCCGCCTGCACGCCCCACATGAAGTTGCAACGCCGGACGGTCTCGCGTCCCGGCGACAACGCGTAGATCGGCACCGTGGGGCGGTGGGCGGAGATCAGACGCACCGAGCGGCCGGAGAGCGTGGGCACGACGAGCGCGGCGAGCCCCAGGTCCCGGGCGGCGGCGCAGGCGCTGTAGGCGATCGTGTAGGCGGGGTCCCGGGCATCCCGGCGTACCCGCTGCTCGTTCCACTCGTTGTACGGCAGCACGCTCTCGGTCCGTTCGGCGATCGACGCCATCATCGCCACCGCCTCGACCGGGTAGGCGCCGATCGCCGTCTCCTGGGAGAGCATGACCGCATCGGTCCCGTCCAGGATCGCGTTGGCGACGTCGGTGGCCTCCGCGCGGGTGGGGCGCGAGGAGGAGACCATCGAGTCGAGCATCTGGGTCGCCGTGATCGACGGGCGGGCGAGCCGCCCGGCGATCCGCAGCAGCTGCTTCTGAACGATCGGCACGTCCTCGATCGGCAGCTCGATGCCGAGGTCGCCGCGGGCGACCATCACGGTGTCGGCGGCTCGGATGATCGCCTCGGCCTCGTCGACCGCCTGGGGCTTCTCGATCTTGGCGACGAGCGGCAGGCGGGTGTGCCGGCGCACAGTCTCGATGTCGTCGGCCGTCCGCACGAACGAGAGCGCCACCACGTCGACGCCGATCGACTCTCCGAAGCGGAGCATGTCGAGGTCCTCTTCCGGGACCGCGGCCAGCCCGCGGGTGGACCCGGGGATGTTCAGTCCCTGTCGAGAGGCGACCGAGCCGCCGACCTCGACGAGCGTCTCGACCTCGCAGTCGGCGGTCCGCACCGCCTGGACGCGCAGGCGGATGGCGCCGTCGGAGAGGTAGATGACGTCATGGGGATCGACCGCCTCCGCCAGCCCGGCCCAGGAGACCGACATGCGCTCGCCGTCGCCGGGCTCGGTGGAGCCGCCGGTGAGCACGAGGCGCTCGCCCGGCTTGAGCTCGGCGATGTCGTCCTTGAGCGCCCCGATGCGGAGCTTGGGACCCGGCAGGTCCTGGAGGATCGCTACCGGGCGCCCCACCGCGGCAGACGCGGCCCGGACCCGTGCGGCGTTCTCGGCGTGCAGGTCGCGGTCGCCGTGTGAGAAGTTCAGGCGGGCGACATCCAGCCCGGCCTCGACCATCCGCTCAAGCGTCTGCGGCTCGCGCGACGCGGGTCCGATGGTGGCGACGATCTTGGTGCGGCGCATATGCCTTGACGCTACTTCACCGGGCGGCGCTACTGGTTAACGCCTCGTTGAGATGTGAGCGCTCACACGCGCACCACGCCATCCTGCACGACGACCTCGCCGTCGGCGCTGAGCCGGCCGCCCTGACGCAGGTCGCAGATGAGGTCCCAGTGCAGCGCCGACTCGTTCCGCCCGCCCGTCTGCGGATAGGAGCGGCCGAGCGCGAGGTGCACGGTCCCGGCCATCTTCTCGTCGAGCAGAATATGGCCGGTGGGCCGGTCGATGCCGGCGTTGGTGCCGATGCCCAGCTCGCCGAGATAGCGCGCGCCGGCGTCGGTCTGCAGAGCCGCCTGCAGATACGCGTCCCCCTGCTGCGCCGTGGCGTGGACGACCTCGCCGTGACGGAACTCGAGCTCGACCCCGGTGACCGTGACCCCGCGCGGCCCGGTGGGGACGGTGAAGCGGACCGTGCCGTTGGCCGAGTCCTCGTGCGGTCCGGTGAAGACCTCCCCGCTGGGCATGTTGTGCCGGCCATCGGAGTTGACCCAGGTGCGCCCGGCGACGCCGAGGCTCAGGTCGGTGCCGGCCGCCTCGATCCGGATCTCGGCGGCGGCGCTCAGCCGCTCTACCAGACGTGCCTGACCGGTGCTGAGATCGGTCCAGGCACGCACCGGGTCCGGCTGGTCGAGGAACAGAGCCCGGGTCACGAACGCGGTGTACTCGGTGGTCGCCATGCCCGCCTGCTGGGCCAGTGCGGGAGTCGGTAGCAGTGTTCCGGTCCAGCGAAGCCGTAGCGACGCCTCCTGGAGCGGTCGTCGCGCCGCCGCCACCGCCGCGACGAGCGCGGGATCGATATCGGCGAGCTCAGTCGTGTTGGCCGGAGCGTCGATACGGACGAACGCGTCGAGGGCGGCGGTCACCGCCAGGTCGATCGGCGGGGCTTCGGAGCGGTGGCGGTCACGCGCATGGCGGTAGAAGTCGGATCCGAGCCGGGGTGGCTCCAGGCGGACGTACGGCCAGGCATCGCGCTCCAGCACGGCGGCGCTGACGGCCAGGGCCAGCTCCTCGGCGAGGGTCGTCGAGTAGACGGCGACCCGCTCGCCGGGAGCAACCCGCATGCACCAGTCGCAGAGCAGGGCGGCGAAGGCGTCGTGGTCAAGGAGAGATGGGGTCAGGGCGTCTCCAGCTCCGAGAAGTGCTCGGCGGCATGCTCGCGCAGCGACCGCAGCACGAACTCGCGCTCCGGCCCGGTGGCCATGCGGTAACGGCCGAGCAGCTCCTTCTGGCGATCGGTCGTGACCCCCGCGATCGTCCACGAGACGGCCAGCCGTTCGAACAGGATCTCGGTGGCCCGCTGGCGCGCGTCCTCGCGGTGCAGACCTCCGGCGAGAACCTCGGCGTACTCGCGCCGCGCCGCCGGCGGCAACGAGCCGCGCAGGGACAGCGCGTTGCCCTCGGCGTCGCGGTAGTCGCTCGTGGGAGCCGTGAGCTTGGTTCGCTGACGGTTGCGCCGTCCCACGCCGCTACACAGGCGCGTCGGCGACGCGTTCCAGCTGGGCTCGCACGTCGCCGGTCACCGGATCGGCGTGACCGGCCCAGGCCGCCACCGGCTCGAGCGCGGCGAGCTTGCGGATGGAGGCGCGGGTCTGCTCCAGATTCGCGTCGAAGGCCGGATGCGGAACCCGCGGCGGTCCCTTGCGCCCGGTCTGGGGATCCAGCGTGTAGAAGCAGTCGGAGACGAGGGCGAGGCGGTCGGCGGCGCGGAACAGCCCAATCAGCCCCGGAGCGTGGCCCGGGAGCTCGACGACGTCGAAGCCGGCGACCTGGTCACCTTCGGCGAGGGTTCCGGCGACGGTCACGGCGCCGCCGTCCCAGGACGTGAGCAGCCGCGGGTAGACGGCGCGCGCATAGGGCGCGAGCCTCTCCAGGTGCCAGTAGTCGCGGAAGGCGGAGTCTGACTCGGCCGCGACCCGGTCGGCGGCATGGCAGTACACGGGCAGACCGAGAGCGGGGGCGGCTCCGCGGTGATCAGAGTCGGCGTGGCCGAGAACGACGCGGGTGACGCCGCCCAGGCGCGCGCAGACCGCGCGCAGAGCGTGGCCCATCGCGGAGATGCCGGCGTCGAAGACGGTGACGCCCCCGTCACCCTGGATCAGGTACACGTTCATCGTCTTGGTCGGGAACCCGCCGCGCACGACCCACACGCCGGCGGCGACCTGCTCGGTCTCGACCCCGTGCACCGCATTCATGATGCGGGTGCGGGCGTTGGCGAGCTTGGTCAGCCGCGCCTCGGCCGGCGAGCCCACCGGCGGCAGCAGCCCGAGCTGCCGGGCGACGTCACCGCTGTCGAGGTAGGCGTCGTTGTGGACGATCAGGTCGTCCTCGACGGTGACGACGTCACAGCCCTCGAGCTCCATCCGGGCGTTGTTGGGGATGAAGCCCTGGAACGTGCCGGGACCGGCGAACGTGGCGCGCGCCCGCCAGTGCACGGCCGTCCGGTTGCGGCCGGTGGTCAGCTCCAGGACCTCGAACTCGAAGTCCGGAAACGCGGCGAACAGCATGGAGAAGTACTGGCGAATCCCATCTGGAGCGATCAGCTCCTCGCCGCCCACGAACCGGTCGATGCTGCCCGGCCGCCAGCAGGCCACCGCGGCCTCCAGGTCATGGGCGGAGAGGGCCGCGAAGTAGCGCTTGGCGATCTCAGAGGTCGTGGCCATCGACGCGTCGCAGTCTACGCGTCGCCAATATCGTGCGGGGCGATGCCACCCACCACGCGCCACAAGGAGCTGGGCCGGGGCGAGCGCGTGCTCCCCGGGCTGTGGCGCCTCCGGCTCCCCCTCCCCTGGCCGGGCGTGCCCCACTGCAACGCGTGGGCGATCGCCTCCGGATCCGGGATCGTGCTCGTCGACACGGGGATGCACGAGCCCGGGTCGCTGACGCAGCTCGAGCGGGCGCTGGATCAGGTCAACCTCCGGCTCGAGCAGGTGCGCCTGGTCGTGTGCACCCACGCCCATTCCGATCACTGGGGCCAGGCGGCGCCGGTCACCGAGATGGCCGGCTGCGAGCTGTGGATGCACACCGATCCGGCCCACGCCGCCTCCGCCGAAGACCCCGGCGCTGCCCTGGCTCGCCGGCTGGAGGTGGGGCGCCAGAGCGGCGTCTCGGAGCGGGCGCTCGCCGAGTACGCCGAGCGCGCTCGGGAGATTCCCTCCGGCGTGGCCCGCGCGATGGCGCCCCACCGAGTGCTGAGCACCGGCGACCGGGTCGAGACCGACCTGGGGACGTGGACGGTGCACGAGACGCCCGGGCACGCCCCCTCGCACATCTGCCTGTTCCAGGCCGAGCGCCGGCTGCTGATCTCCGGCGACCACGTGCTGGGCCGGATCTCCCTGTACTACGACTACGGCCTGTCCGATGACCCGGTCGGCGAGTTCCTGGCCTCGCTGGACCGCGTCGACAGCCTCGATGCCCGGCTCGCGCTGTCCGGCCACGGGAAGCCGTTCGTCGACGTTCACGGTCACATCGCGGGCAATCGCGCGCTGGTGGCCGAGCGGCTGGACGCGGTGCTGACCGTCGTCCGGGACGAGCCGCTGACGGCCGTCCGGATCGCCCCGGCGGTGCACGGCCAGGCCCTTGACGTCCGCAATGCCCAGTGGTGGCTGTCCGAGACGTTGTGCTACCTGCGGCACCTGGAGCGGGGCGGGCGGGTGCGGGCGGAGCGCGACGGCGGGCCGGAGGTGTGGCGGGCGGTTTGAGGCGGGGTGCCCTGCGGGGGCGCGTTGCGGGGGCGCCTGGCTGCGCTGGACGGCGCCGGGATTTCCCCGGTGAGGGGGCGAGGGACGAACCTCTGGCAACGAAGAGGGGGGTTCGGAGCGCCGCCGGCGGCGGAAGGCGGGGCCCCGGCCGGCGACCATAATCCGGGGGCCCCGGTCGGCGACCATGCATGACGCGCCAAATCCGGGCCGGCCCCGGAGATCTGGCGCATTGTCAGGGCTCAGCGTGCGCCTGGTGCCAGATCATCCGGGGGGTGCGCGATTTGGCGCACGTCGCATGCTGTATTCCGGAGTAACGGGAGCCCCGGTGGACGGCCGCCGGAGCCCCGTCCGCCTCCGGACCGCTCCCAGCCGCTCGCCCTCCCTTCGATGCGCCGTTCGTGACCCGGAGCCATCGCCGGCAGACGAACATCGGCAACGAAGGAGGGGTCGAAGCGCCGCCGGCGGCGGAATCCGGACCACGGCCATGCACCCTGCGCCAAATCCGGGCCGGCCCCAGACATCTGGCGCATTCTCGAGGTGGAGCGTGCATGTGGTGCCAAATCATCCCGGCGGTGCGCAATTTGGCGCAGCGTGCACGCTGCATTCCGGAGTAACGGGAGCCCCGGTGGGTCCCTCCTCCATTGCGCCGTTTCCGGGCACCGGAGCGGGCGAGGGAGACCATCTGGCGATGACGAGGGTGCCCGCGGAGATCCGGTGCACCAGGAGCGCACCCGGGAAGCACCAGGAGCGCCCCCGGGAAGCACCGGAAAGCACCGGCGATAACCTTGACACGAGCGTGTCAAGGTTGGTACGCTGCCGGTCATGCGAATCGACCGGATCATCGAGCAGGCGGACGAGCCGATCTTCTCGTTCGAGTTCTTTCCGCCGAAGAGCGATGCCGGCGAGCGGGTCCTGGGCCTGGCCCTGGAGTCGCTGCGCCAGCTCGATCCGGCGTTCGTGTCGGTGACGTACGGGGCCGGCGGAGGCTGCCGCGACCGGACGCTCGAGCTGACCAAGTGGATCAAGCAGGAGCTGGGGATCGAGGCGATGGCCCACCTGAGCTGCGTCGGCTCGACGCGCGAGGAGCTGGGCGGGGTGCTCGACGAGATGCGTGATGCCGGTATCGAGAACATCCTGGCCCTGCGGGGCGATCCCCCGCGCGGCGAGAGCGACTGGAAGCCCCACCCGGGCGGGCTGAGCTACTCGACCGAGCTGGCCCAGATGATCAGCGCCGGGTATGACGCCTGCGTCGGGGGCGCGTGCTTTCCGGAGGTCCACCCGGAGGCCCCGGATCTTGCCCATGACCTGCACTTCCTCAACGAGAAGGTGCAGAGCGGCGTGTCGTTTCTGATCACCCAGCTGTTCTTCGACAACGAGCTGTACTTCCGGTTCGTCGACCAGGCGCGTGCCGCCGGCATCACGGTGCCGATCCTGCCCGGCGTGATGCCGATTACCGATCTGCGTCAGATCAAGACCATCACGGGGATGTGCGGAGCGACGATCCCGCAGGCCCTGCTCGAGGCGCTCGAGTGGCGGTCGCATGACCCGGAAGCGGTCACGGCGCTGGGGGTCTCCTATGCCACGCTGCAATGCGCGGAGCTCCTGGCGCGCGGCGCACCGGGGGTCCACTTCTACACGCTCAACCGCTCGCACGCGACCCGCGCCATCCTCTCCGCGCTGCGGGTGCTGCGCCCCTGGGTGGCCCGCAGCGGCGGGGCCGCCGACGGATTGATGGCGCGCGAGATCGTCCGGATCGCGGCCTGAGGACGCCCCCTGGGCCGCCCGGCGCGGCCACCCGGCCCGGCCGCCCCACCCGGCCCGGCCCGCGCGGCCCCGGCCGCCCCACTACGGCGGCGGCTTGATGTCCAGGGCGTGGGCCACCATGGGCTGGCCGTGGAGCTCGTAGCGCACGTCCACGTCGTCGTTGCGCTTATAGGTGCCGATCCCCCAGAAGCCGAGCAGCCACGCCCAACCGCTCAGCTTCGAGCGCACCAGCTCGCGTCCGAAGACGAGCTCCCCCTCCGAAACGTGGTAGTCGGTGCCGAGCTCCTGGCGGACCCCGTTGACGTAGACCTCGAACGGGTGCCGGATCCCCGCCGGTAACGGCACCCGCCATTGTCGTTCCTGATCCCGTCCGGGGGCCATCACCGGGCGCGCTCCAGGTCCTGGGAGATCAGGGAGATCATGACGACGTCGACCCGCTGGCCGCGCTCGCGCAGATAGGCGCGCAGGATCCCCTCCTCGTCGAAGCCGGCGTTGCGCGCGGCCCGGCGCATCGCGCCATTGTCCGGCTCGGCGAGCAGCTGGACGCGCTTGAGCCCGCACGTCTCGAGCAGCCACCGGCCGCCGAGCCGGAGCGCGTCCGTGGCGATCCCCTGCCCCCGCCGATGCGGGGCCACCCAGATGCCGACGTCGGCGCGCAGGTGGTCCCAGTCGACCTCGTGGACGTCGAGCCCCCCGCAGCACTCGTCGCCGCCCGCCACCATGATCGTCAGCCAGACGGCGGCGCCGGAGGCGCGGTCGGCAACACCGCCCTCGATCCGCCGGCCCAGCTCGGCGCCGCTGGGTGGACGCTCCAGCCCGATCCGGACATACATGTCCGGGTCGTCCTGATGGGCGATGAGCGTCTCCGGGATGTCGCGCTCGGCCGCGACCCTGAGCGCGGCGACCGGTCCGCCCAGGGGCTCGCTCAGATCAGGGAACGAGGGCATGTCAGGACTGGACCGTACTCTGCCTCCTGCCGGCCGCGCCAGTGCTCACGAACGCCGGCCGCGCCAGTGCTCACGAACGCCGGCCGCTCACCCCACCATGACCGAGATCGCCTACCGAATCAGACGCTCCGAACGCGCCCGTCGCGTGCGGGTGACGGTCGATGCCGGCGGCGTCGAGGTCGTGCTGCCCCGGCGAGCGCCCGAGCGCGAGGCGGCGGTCGCGGTCCGGGAACTGGAGCCGTGGATCCGGCGGCGCATCCAGGAGCGGCGGCGCGCCGAGGAGACGGTGGCGGCGCGCGGCGAGGGGGTGCCCTATCTCGGCCGGCTCCTTCACGTGCACGCCCAACCCGGCCGGACGCGGGTCCACCGCCGGGGCGATGTCCTCCTGGCCCCAGCGGGTGCGCAGCGCGTGCCGGCGCTCGAGCGCTGGTACCGGCGGGCGGCGCGTGACGAGATCGCCCCCCGGTTGGACCACGTGTGCGCGATTGCGGGCACGTCGTACACGACCCTGACGATCCGCGGCCAGCGCACGCGCTGGGCCAGCTGCTCGCGCAGCGGAGCCATGAGCTTCAACTGGCGCCTCCTGCTGGCCCCGGAGGCGGTGCTCGACTACGTCATCTGGCACGAGGTGTGCCACCTGCAGATCATGGACCACTCGCCTCGCTTCTGGGCCCTGGTCGCCCGCCGGTGCCCGGAGTACCGCGAGCATGCCCGGTGGCTGCGCCACCACGGGCAGACGCTCGTCCTGTGATCCGGCGTCGCTGGTCGCCCGTGCCGGCGTCAGCGGTCGCCGCCCGTGCCCCGGATCAGCGTTCCGCCAGCGCCCGGCGCAGCGCCCCGTACGCGCTCTCCCCGCGCCGGGGGCTGACCACCTCGCGCCGCACGCGCCCGCGAAAGGCCTCGACCGAGCCGTCGCCGCGGACGTCGACGCCGGCGCGAACGCTCGGCACCAGGCGTTCCGGCCCGGCCAGCTCGAGACGGGCGATCACCCGCTGCTCCGGCTCGAAGCGGCGGAACTTCGCGTCGAGCGCCTCACCGGGAGCCGACTGCGACAGCTCGCGTCCGCGGGCCTCGAGCGCCTCGAGCGCCTGTGTCAGGTCGTCGAATGAGGCGCGCTGCACCCGGGGGCCGGCACGCTCAGTCAGCTTCCAGCGCACGCGGCGATCATCGCAGGAGCGCCACGGCTGGGCGGCTCAACGTCACCGCGGGTCGGCAGGGGGAAATCGAGTTCCAGCACGTTGCCCTCGCGCCGCCGGTTGACCGGCCCGTCGGCGAGCCGGTCGATCAGGCGGCGGATCGCGACGTTGTCGGCGAGAATCGTGGCGTAGAAGCGGTCGACGCCCCGCGTCACCGCCGCGTCGGCAAGCCGTCCCAGGAGCTCGGCGCCCAGCCCCTGGCGCTGCCAGGCGTCACCGACGACGACGGCGAACTCGGCGACATCGGAGTCGGCGGACAACCGGACATACCTGGCGACCGCGATGATCGCCTCGCCCGCCGGCTCCGCGACCGTCGCCACCAGCGCGTAGTGGCTGCGGCCGTCGATATCGACCAGGTAGCTGGCGTCCGAGGCGGTCAGAACGGGCTTGGAGGACATGAAGCGCCGATAGCGAGACAGTTCGGACAGCCGGGCGTGGGAGAGCTGGAGCCGCTCCCGGTCATCCGGCCGGATGGGCCGGATGGTGACGACGCGTCCGTCTGGAAGAGCGCAGAGATCCACCCTTCAAACATAGGTCCCGGTGAGAAGTGTTTATGTGGGGGCCGTCACGGACCATGGGCGAGGGCGCTGCCCGTGCGGCGGCCCTCGCCCAGTCCCGGCGTCGCGCCTTACGAACGCTGGTCGATCGGCACGTAGTCGAGCCCCCGGCCGCCCGTGTAGATCTGGCGCGGCCGGGCGATCTTCTGCTCCGGATCATCGATCATCTCCAGCCACTGGGCGATCCACCCGCTGGTGCGGCCGATGGCGAACAGGACCGGGAACATCTCGACCGGCATCCCAAGCGCCTCGTAGATCAACCCGGAGTAGAAGTCGACATTCGGGTACAGCTTGCGGTTGATGAAGTACTCATCCTCGAGCGCGATCTTCTCGAGCTCCGTGGCGATGTCGAGCAGCGGGTTCTTGCCCGTCACCTCGAACACCTCCTCGGTCGCAGTCTTGATGATCTTCGCCCGCGGATCGAAGTTCTTGTAGACGCGGTGACCGAAGCCCATCAGGCGCTCATTGCCCTCCTTGACGCCCTTGATGAAGTCCGGGACGTTCTCCTTGGTCTCGATCCGGCGCAGCATCCGCAGCACCGCCTCGTTGGCGCCACCGTGCAGGGGCCCGTACAGCGCAGCCACGCCCGCCGCCACCGCCGAGTACGGATCCACCTGTGAGGAGCCGACGCTTCGCACCGCGCTCGTCGAGCAGTTCTGCTCGTGGTCGGCGTGGAGGATGAACAGGACGTCGAGGGCGTGCTCGAGCCGCGGGTCCGGCTGGTACTTGAGCTCGGCGACCTTGTAGATCATCGACAGGAAGTTGCCGGCATAGCTCAGGTCATTGTCCGGATACACGTACGGCATACCGCGGTTGTGCCGATAGGAGAACGCGGCGAGCGTCGGCATCTTGGCCAGCAGCCGGATGACCTGGATGTAGCGGGCCTCCGGATCCTTGATCGCCGCCGCCTCCGGATAGAACGTCGACAGGGCCCCGACCGACGCCAGGAGCATCCCCATGGGGTGGGCGTCGTAGCGGAAGCCCTGCATGAACTCCTTGACGTTCTCGTGCACGAAGGTGTGGATGGTGATCAGGTGATCCCACTCCTCCAGCTGCTGCTTCGTCGGCAGCTCGCCGTGGATCAGGAGGTAGGCGACCTCCAGGTAGCTGGATTTCTCCGCCAGCTGCTCGATCGGATAGCCGCGGTACTCGAGGATGCCCTTGTCGCCATCGATGAACGTGATCGCCGAGCGACATGACGCCGTCGCCATGTAGGCCGGGTCGTAGGTCATCAGGCCGAAGTCGTCGTCTGACGTCTTGATCTTGCGCAGTTCGGTGGCCCGGATCGTGTTGTCCTCGATCGGGATCTCGTACCGCTGGCCGGTTCGGTTGTCCGTGACGGTGAGGGTGTCGCCGGAGGAGGTCGCTACGCCGCCGTCCGTCGATTGCTGGGTGTCGGTGCTCATAGCACTCCTGTGATGCGGTTACCGGGGGGAGACCGCCGCGTGGTGAGGGGGCGCGGCCGACCTGTCCTCAGACTCTATTACCCGCGCCGCGCTCGCCCCCCACCCCCGGCCGGCGGCGGGCCGGCGCTCGCCGGGGCGTTCCGGCGTGGGCCCGGAGCTCGGCGATGGAGACCCCCTCGACCAGCAGCGACGGGAGGCCCATCGCCAGGGCGCAGCCGATCTCCACCGCCTGGAGGACGAGCCCGTAGGCGAGCCCTTCGCCGGCATGGATGCCAAACGGGGCAAGCACCGCGATGCAGGCCGCCTGAAAGACGCCGACGCTGGAGGGGGTCACGGGGAGGATCGCGGTGATGTTGACGGCGACGAGCACGGCCGCTGCGGCGGCGATGCCCGCCCTCTGCTGCAGGCCGAACGCGAGGAGGGCCGCATAGCCCGCTCCCCACTGCAGCCCCCAGGCCAACAGCTGAAAGCCGCCGGAGTGGAACGCCGGGCCCGGCCGGCGGAACACGGCGAGCCCCTGACGGACGTCGACCAGCTGAGAGTGAATCCACTCGGCGATACGACCCAGGCGGCCGTCATGGGGCGTCCGGCTGCGTGCAAGCAGGGCGGGCCCGCCGATGAGGGCGGCGACGCAGATCGCGGGCACCAGGGCGGTCAGGATGATCGACTCGGTGCGGGCGCCCGGAATGGCGCTGCCGGCCAGCGCGACGACGGACAGGATCACGAGCGCGAGGAGGTTGAGCAGCGTCTGCGACAGGAGGGTGCCGATCACCGTGGCGAGGGCGTCACGAAGCCGGCCGGCTCGCCGCGCGATCAGCCAGGCCCGCGCGGCCTCCCCCAGCCGCCCCGGGGCGACGGAGGATCCCGCCATGCCGATCAGCAGCGTCCGGGTCACCACGGAACGGCTGATCCGCTCGCCGGGCAGCGCCTCGCGGATCGCCGTGTACCACGACTCCGAGCGGGCGAAGAAGGCGGCGGCCATGAGCAGAGCCGCCGCCGCCACCCACCATCCGTTGACGGCCGCTATGGCGTGGCCGACGTCGGCGAGGTTGATCTTGGTCAGCGCGAGCACGACCAGGGCGGCGAGGAGGACCGCCGTCACCGTCGTACCCACCTGCCGGCGCCATGTCCGTGGGCGTCCGGCCCGCTGGGCGTGCCCGGACCGCTCGTCCGAGTGGGCAGTCGTGGGCGCTGCCATGCTCACACGGCCTCCCGAGGCGGATCGACGGGCTCCGCGACGACCGCGGCAAGTCCGGCGGCGGGCTGCGCAGGCTCGACCGCCGGTCGCGGGCGGACCCGCTCGCAGGCCTGCACGTAGTGCTGGCGCAGGATCTGGGTGGCGTGCCTCCAGGTCGCGCCGCTCACGGCCGCGAGCGCGTTCTTGCCCATCCTCGCCCCCAGGGCCGGATCCGCGGACAGGAGGCTGACCGCGCCGGCGAGCGCGCCCGGGACGGCCGGGTCATAACGCAGCCCGTCGATCCCGTGGCGAACCAGCTCGCGCGCTGCCGGGCTGTCGGCGGCGATCACCGGGAGACCGGCGGCGTGCGCCTCCAGGGTCACCATGCCCAGCGTCTCGGTCTGGGAGGGGAGCACGAACAGATCGGCCGAGGCGTAGGCGCGGGCCAGGTCCGGGCCGCCCAGGAAGCCCAGGAACGTCGTGTTCGTCGCCCGGAAGCGCCGCTCGAGCTGGGAGCGCAGGGGGCCGTCCCCGACGATCGCCAGCGCCACGTCAGGGCGGCCGCGCACCGCCTCGACGAGCCGCTCGACGGTCTTCTCCTTGGCCAGGCGGCCGACGTACAGGAGGACGAGCCGCTCCGGGTGGCCCTGGCTGAGCCGCTCGCGCCACCCAGCGCTGGCGTGGCCGGGATGAAAGCGCTCGAGATCGACGCCGTAGGGCCAGAGCGCGAGTCGCTCGACCCGCTGTGCCTGAAGCTCGGCGAGCGTGGCGCACGAGGTGGCGAGGTTGACCTGAGCGCAGTTGTGCAGGCCGCGCAGGTACCGCCAGCCGCCGGACTCCAGCCAGCCGAGCCGATACAGCTTGGCGTACGAGGGGAGGTGTGCGTGGTAGGAGGCCACCAGCGGCACGCGGTTGCGGCGGGCGTAGGCCACCGCCCCGACGCCGAGGAGCACGGGTTGGATCGCGTGGACCACATCCGGCCGATAGGCGCGCAGGGCGCGGCTCAGCGCCGGTCCGGGCAGCGCAACCCGTTTGGGGGGATACCCCTCGCCGTCGGGATACAGCGGCACCCGGAGCCCGCGGACGCCGAGGACCGGGACGCCCGCGTAGCTCTCCGGCCCGCCGGCCGGGGCGATCATCAGTACCTCATCGCCGGCGCGGGGGAGCTCCTCGAGCGTCCGCCTCAGCCGCGTCACGACTCCATCGACCGCCGGGAGGAACACCTCGCTGACCAGGGCGATCCGCACGTGATCTCAGCCTTGGCGGTCCTGCGGGCCCGTCTGGAGGTCCCGACCCTCAGCCTGGGCGGTTCGGCGGGCTGGAGGGCGGAGTTGCACCACGGTCTGACTTCTAGACCAACAACATCACTCGAGGGTGAAGTGGTTGTAAGTCCTTTCTCACTCTGCGCGACGCCCTAACGCCACGCTCACGGCCGGCACACACGATGTTCACAATTGTCAGCCTCCCGTCAGCGACACGGCGGGGAAACGCCGCCGGGACGCGTTGCACCACAATCCGGGGCAGGCACGCCGCCGGGAGATGCGACGCGCCTACGAGGTGAGGATGGCGGCGCCGATGGCCAGGATGACCATGACCAGCGTCAGGCCCATCACCCCGCGTACGCCGCCCTGGCCGCCCGGGAAATCCGGCCGGCTCAAACCGAGCCCGGCGAGGATCACCGCCCACAGCGCGAGCGCCCCACCGAGGATGTAGAAGGAGGTCTTCGAGCTCTCCGCGGCAGCGAGCAGGAGGGACATCAGCGCTCGGCGGCGGTGAGCAGGCGGGACATCAGCCCGAGCCTACCCCAAACGGCCCCGTCCAGCGGCCGATCGATAGCGGCTCGCCGTTGCCGCTCGCTGTCCCTGATAGTGACTGCCGAGGTCCGGGCTCCCGTACGGCCGCAGCGCGGGGCGGTCGAGCGTCATGAACGACAGCTGGGCGATCTCGAGGCCGGGATAGAGCTTGATGGGGACGCGCGTCAGGTTGTTGAGCTCCAGCGTGAGCGTGCCGCGCCAGCCGGGGTCGCAGAAGCCGGCGGTCGCGTGGACGATCAACCCCAGCCGGCCGAGGCTCGACTTGCCCTCGATGCGGGCCACGATGTCCTCCGGGAGCTCGACCCACTCGAGCGTCCGTCCCAGGCAGAACTCCCCGGGATGGATGACGAACGACTCGCCCTCCGGAACGACCACCTCCTCGGTCAGGTTCTCCGGCGGGTGGCGCAGATCGATGGCCGACGCCCGGTGGTTGTGGAACACGCGGAAGGAGTCGCCCAGGCGCAGGTCGACGCTGGCGGGCTGGACCAGGCCGGGGTCCCAGGGATCGATCCGGATGCGTCCCTCCTCGACGAGGCGCACGATGGTGCCATCGGACAGGACCGAGACGGCGTCGGCCCGGATGTGGTCGCCGTTCTCCATGACCGCGAAGTCTGACAGCGACGGAGGTCGCCGGCGCGCTCCTCAGTGGCCGTAGGTGCGTGCCCGGGCCCGCGTGGTCCGCACCCGCGCCGGCGGCTGGGGCGCCGGGTCGCCGTGCGGGCCCCGCCGGGGCCGGCGGGGGAACGGCTCACGCGGGTGGGGGCGATGACGCTTGATGCCGCCGTCGTCGTCGGACGACGACTCATCAGGCTCCTGCTTGACCGCCCACCACACGATGTAGATGAGCGCGGCAAGCGGCAACTTCAGCGCCAGCATCAGCCACACGAATCCCCACGTCACAACATGGCGATCCTAGCCCTTCTCGACGGCAAAGGAAAGGTTGTCGGCGGGGGGCGGTGCGCTGGCGTTTATGGCTTGATTTCTATACCTTCGCCTTGTGAGGCCGGATCTGACTTGGCCGGGGAGGCGTGCGTGAACCTCGACGAGCTGCGCCTGCGCGTCGACGCGGGAGAGATCGACACTGTGCTGCTGGCGCTGTGCGACATGCAGGGACGCCTCCAGGGCAAGCGCCTGACCGCACGCCACTTCGTCGACGTGGTCGCCGAGCAGGGCGCGGAGGGCTGCAACTACCTGCTCGCCGTCGACGTCGAGATGAACACCGTGGACGGATACCGAATGTCGTCGTGGGAGCGCGGCTACGGGGACTTCGCAATGCGCCCGGACATGGCCACGCTGCGCCCCGTGCCCTGGCAGGAGGGAACGGCGATATGCGTGTGCGATCTGCACTGGGAGGATGGAGCGCCGGTGGTGGCCTCTCCGCGACAGGTGCTCACCCGCCAGCTGGAGCGGCTCGCGCGACGGGGGTGGAGCGCCAACGCCAGCACCGAGCTCGAGCTCATGCTGTTCCGCGAGACCTACGAGTCGGCCTGGCACAAGGGCTACCGGGAGCTGGAGCCGGCCAACCTCTACAACATCGACTACTCGCTGCTGGGAACCGCCCGGGTCGAGCCCCTGATCCGCCGGATCCGCAACTGCATGGAGCTGGCCGGAATGGCCGTCGAGAACTCCAAGGGGGAGTGCAACCTCGGCCAGCACGAGATCAACTTCCTGTACGCCGACGCGCTGCGGACCGCCGACAACCACGTGATCTACAAGAACGGCGCCAAGGAGATCGCCGCCCAGGAGGGGATGGCGATCAGCTTCATGGCGAAGTTCGACGAGCGCGAGGGGAGCTCGTGCCACATCCACTTCTCACTCGCCGACGAGCAGGGAATGGTCTTCGCGCGCGAGCGCGGCGTGTTCGAGTCGTTCCTGGCCGGCCAGCTGGCGTGCCTGCGTGAGCTGACGCTGCTCCTGGCGCCGAACGTCAACTCCTACAAGCGCTACGCCGAGGGCTCGTTCGCGCCGACCACCATCGCGTGGGCGCCGGACAACCGCACGTGCGCGCTGCGGGTCGTCGGCCACGGTGCCGGGCTGCGCTTCGAGAACCGCGCGGGGGGCTCAGACCTCAATCCGTACATGGCTCTGAGCGCGATCGTCGCCGCCGGTCTGCACGGCGTGGAGAACGAGCTGCCGCTCGAACCGCCCTGTGAGGGCAATGCCTACCGCGCGACCGACAGGCCGCGGCTCCCGCGGACGCTGCGAGAGGCGCGCGACCTGTTCGCATCCAGCGATGTGGCCCGCGACGCGTTCGGAGAGGAGGTCGTGGAGCATTACGTGCACGCCGCCGACGTGGAGCTGGCAGCATTCGAGGCGGCGGTCACCGATTGGGAGCGGGTCCGCGGCTTTGAACGACTCTGAGTGAGAGGTGAGGTGATGGCGGATGCCGCCGTGTAGCACGCGATGACCGGCTCGCTCGAGGCCGTCTTCGCCCCCGTCCAATCGCAGACGGCGTTCGAGGAGACGGTGGAGCGCCTGGGCACCGCGATCAAGCTGGGGCTGCTGACTCCGGGCACGCGGCTGCCGGCCGAGCGCGAGCTGTGCGCCCGGCTCGGGATCGCCCGGTCCACCCTGCGCCAAGCCCTCGTCGCACTGGGGCAGAGCGGACACCTGCATGCCACTCGGGGACGCGGCGGCGGCACGTTCGTCGCGGATCCCCAACCCCCGGCGGAGCCACCCTCGGCTGAGGTGCTGGCCGGCTGGCGCGATGTCTGCGACAGCCGGATGACGGTGGAGCTGGGGATTGCCGTGCTGGCCGCCGAACGGGCCCGGCAGCCGATGGTCGACGCGCTCGAGGAGCTGCTCGTGGCCATCGACGACACGCTGGACGACTTCCCCGCCTACCGGCAGATCGACGTCCGCTTCCACGTCGGCCTGGCCGAACTGACCGGTAACCAACACCTCGTCAAGCTGATGACGGAGACTCAGGGGGCGATGAGCAACCTCATCCACCACATCGCCCACCCGCCTGAGGTGCTGGACAACGCCAACTACCAGCACCGCCGGGTGTTGGCGGCGATCCGCCTGCACGACGAGGCGACGGCCGCGCGGGTCATGACCGAGCACCTGCGCGGGACGGAGTATGTGCTCGCCGGCCTGCTCCCGGAGCCAGGTTCGGCGACCTGACATCGATCGCCCTTGACGAGGGTGGCAGTGCGGGCGTATGTTTCGCGCCCTTGAAGGACGGATCCCTAGACCTTTTCCTCAGGAGGGCCGGATGAGCTCAGGTACCGAGTCTCTGTCCACGGACGAGCGACGCCTCGCTGAGCTGGGCTACAAGCAGGAGCTCAAGCGTGGCTGGAGCAGTTTTTCCAACTTCGCCATCTCGTTCTCGATCATCTCGGTCCTCGCCGGCTGCTTCACCAGTTACGGTCAGGCCTTCAACAACGGCGGACCGGTGGCGGTCTCGATCGGCTGGCCGGTGATCAGCCTGCTGATCCTGTGCGTCGCGGTCTCGATGTCAGAACTGGCATCGGCATTCCCCACCGCCGGTGGCATCTACTTCTGGGCGTCCCGCCTCGGGGGCGCCGGCTGGGGGTGGTTCACCGGCTGGTTCAACCTGGTGGGATTGATCGCCGTCGTCGCCTCTGTCGACTATGCCGCTGCCAGCTTCCTCCAGTACCTGCTGGGTCTCTACAACGTGCACTTCATCTTCAACTTTGCGTCGACCAATGTGCACTACAACGCTCACGTGGTGTTCGCCCTGTTCGCGGTGATCCTCGTCCTCCACGGACTCATCAACGTCTTCTCCGGCCATCTGGTGTCGATCTTCAACGGCGTCTCGGTGTGGTGGCACGTGATCGGCGTGGCCGTGATCGTGATCCTGCTGGTGGCGGTGCCCAGTCACCATGCCAGCCTGTCGTACGTGTTCACCCACCGCAGCTACGGCAGCTTCAGCCACGGCATGTACTGGTTCTACGTGCTGCCGCTCGGCTTCCTCCTGACGATGTACACGATCACCGGCTATGACGCCTCGGCGCACGTGTCCGAGGAAACTCACGGGGCCGACGAGTCGGCGCCCAAGGGCGTGTGGCGGTCGGTGTTCTACTCCGCGGCGATCGGCTGGATCCTCCTGCTGGCCCTGACGTTCGCGGTGCAGAGCAAGGACATCAGCGCGATCAGCAGCGCCGGATTCCCGGCGCTGTCGATCATCACCACGGCACTGGGCTCGGCGGCGGCGAAGGCGGTCATCCTGATCTCGACGATCGGGCAGCTCTTCTGCGGGATGGCGTGCGTGACGAGCGCCTCGCGGATGACGTTCGCGTTCTCCCGGGACGGCGCCATCCCGGGCCACAACCTCTGGCGGCGCCTGGGCGGCAACGGCACACCGACCTACGCGGTGCTGTTCGTGTGCCTGTGCGCGCTGGTCGTCACCATCCCCGCGTACTTCCCCAACTCCGCCGGGTACCCGGTGGCGTTCTTCGCGGTGACGTCGATCGCCGTGATCGGTCTCTACATCGCGTACACGATCCCGGTGTTCCTGCGCTGGCGCAAGGGGGATGACTTCACCCCGGGGCCGTGGACGCTGCGCGGACACTACAGGTGGATCAACCCCATCGCGGTCACGTGGGTGACGCTGTGCGTGATCATCTTCTGCCTGCCGACCTCGCCGGCGGGTGTGTACTTCGGCAAGAGCTTCAGCTGGAGCTCGGTCAACTACGCCCCGCTGGTGACGATCGCGGTCATGCTGTCAGTCACGCTCTGGTACCTGCTGTCCGCCCGCCGGACGTTCAAGGGGCCGATTCGCAACATCGAGTTCGCCGATGACGGGATCACGGTGGCCAACCCGGAGCCCGAGATTGCCTGACGGGGTCCTGGAGGTCGTCGAGCCCGCGACCGAGGCGGTACTCGGCGAGATCCCGCGCGCCGGCGCGGCCGAGGTCGACCGGGCCGTGGCGCGTGCTGCCGCCGCGTTCCCGGCCTGGCGGGCGGTGACGCCATCTGATCGCGCGGTGCTGCTGCGGCGGATCGGCGACGCGGTGACGTCACATCGCGAGGAGCTGGCGCGGATCGAGGCGCGCAACGCCGGCAAGCCGATCGAGGATGCCCGCGGTGAGATGGACATGGTGGCGCAGGTGTTCGGCTACTACTCCGGGTCGCCGGAGCGGCTGCTCGGCGACACCATCCCGGTCCCCGGCGGGCAGGCCTGGACTGTGCGCGAGCCGCTGGGTGTGGTGGGGTTGATCGTGCCGTGGAACTTCCCGCTGACGATCGCGGCGTGGAAGCTGGGACCGGCGCTGGCAGCGGGCAACACGGTGGTTCTGAAGCCGGCGGAGCTGACGCCGCTGAGCGCGCTGCGCTTCGCCGAGATCGCCGTTGAGGCCGGGCTGCCGGAGGGCGTGTTGAACGTCGTCGTCGGCCCGGGATCGACATGCGGCGCGCGGCTGGTGGAACATCCGGGCGTGGCGAAGATCGCGTTCACCGGGTCGACCTCGGTTGGACGGTCGGTCGCTGCGGGCGCGGCGGCGACGATCAAGCGGGTGACCCTGGAGCTCGGCGGCAAGTCGCCGAACATCATCTTCGCCGATGCCGACCTGGCGGCGGCTGGCGCGGCCGCGCCCGGCGCCGTGTTCGGCAACGCCGGCCAGGACTGCTGCGCCCGGTCGCGCATCCTGGTGCAGGCTCCGGCGCTGGACGACTTCATGGCCGAGCTGGAGCGGGCCGTGACGTCGATTCGTGTCGGCGATCCGCTTGACGAGTCGACCCAGATGGGCCCGTTGATCTCGGCGGGTCAGCGAGAGACCGTCAGCTCCTACCTCTCCGACGCTGCGCCGGTGGCCTTCCGGGGGAGCGCGCCGGACGGGCCCGGCTTCTGGTTTGCCCCCACGGTGCTGTGCCCCGTCGACCCGCGGGCGCGGGCGGCGCGCGAGGAGATCTTCGGACCGGTGGCGGTCGTGATCCCGTTCGGCGACGAACAGGAGGCGATCCGGTTGGCCAACGACACGATCTACGGGCTGTCCGGCTCGATCTGGAGCGGCGACGGCGGGCGCGCGCTGCGCGTGGCCCGGGCCCTCGACGCCGGCGTGCTGTCGATCAACTCCAACACGTCGGTCCGGGTGTCGACGCCCTTCGGCGGCTTCAAGCAGTCCGGCTACGGGCGCGAGCTGGGGCCCCAGGCGCTCGACGCCTACACCGAGGTCAAGTCGATCTTCTACGCCATCTGAGCCGGATGACTCACGCCGCCGACATGCAAGCGAGCCCGGATTGCGAGCGGAGGCGGTCAGCGTGAGGTTGTCCGGGAAGGTCTGCGTCGTCACGGGCGCCGCCGGGGGCATCGGCGGCGCGACCGCGTCCGTGTTCGAGCGCGAGGGCGCGCGGGTGGTCGGCGTTGATGTCCGCGAGCACTCCGTCGGCGAGCTGTCGCTGACCGCCGACCTCACCGACGAGGCCCGGGTCGGCGAGCTGTACGCGCGCGTGCGCCGGGAGATGGGACGGATCGACGTCCTGTTCAACAACGCCGGCATCTCGCCGACGGATGACGCCTCGGTGGTCGAGACGTCGTTGGAGGCCTGGGAGCGGGTGCAGGCGACGAACCTGCGCAGCGTGTTCCTGTGCTGCAAGCACGGCATCCCCCACCTGCTGGAGAACGAGGCACCCACCCGCGGCTCGGTCATCAACACGGCGTCGTTCGTCGCGGTCATGGGCTCGGCGACGTCGCAGATCTCCTACACCGCGTCCAAGGGCGGGGTGCTCGCCCTGTCGCGCGAGCTCGGCGTCGAGTTCGCCAACCGCGGTGTTCGTGTCAACGCGCTCTGCCCGGGTCCGGTGGACACTCCGCTGCTGCGCGAGCTCTATGCCGCCGAGCCGGCCGAGGCCCAGCGGCGGATGGTCCACGTGCCGATGGGACGCTTCGCCCGGGCCGAGGAGATCGCCAACGCCGTTCTGTTCCTGGCCTCCGACGAGTCGTCGTATGTCAACGCGGCGGAGTTCCTGGTGGACGGGGGGATCAGCGGGGCCTACACGACGCCGCTGTAGACGATCGGAGCCTGTCGCCCGAGCTTGCGGCGCGGACCTGCACCACGTGCCAAATCAGGATCGTGCTGGATGATCTGGCGCAAACTGGGGGCTGTGCGTGCGCGGGGTGACGAATCATCCCGGCGGCGCATGATTGGGCACGCTGGAATCCGGTGCAGCGACGGCAGGCGGAGGGTCAGGCGGACGGACCGGGCGCGCTCAGGACCGGGCGACCGCCCGGGCCATCACGGGACTGACGGCCGGCTCCTCGTCGCTCAGCGCGGGCACGCCGCCGGGTGCCCGGGCCAACGCCAGCCCAATCGCGAGCAGCACCCACGTGGTCGGATCCTCGAGGAAGTCGGCATACAGGAGCGTGTGGAACATGAGCGCCACGAACGCGGCCGCGACAGCCGAGCGCACCGGATCACCGCGCGCCCCCCGGACGAGAGCGGCGATCGCGACCAGGACCAATGCCAGGTACGCGATCTCGCCGATCAACCCCTGCTCGGCGGCGATGGTGATGGGGATGGTGTGCGAGTCCGAGAGGGCGGAGACGGTGTGGCGGTGGTGGCGGACGTATTCGGTGGAGAACGAGCCCGAGCCAAAGCCCCAGACCGGGCGGTCGGCGAACAGCGACAGCCCACCGCTGACCAGGCCCCCGCGCCCGCTCGACGCGCCGTTGAGGCCCTGGTTGAGCCCGAACGTCCGCGGCGATGCCACGATCGCCACGGCGCCGATGGCCACCACCGCCACCGCGACCACGAGCGCGCGCGACGGCTTCCAGCGCAGAGCCGCGAGCACGGCCATCCCCACCAGCAGGGCTCCGAGGCTGGAGCGGGAGAGGGTCAGCACCAGGCAGGCCCAGAGGATCGCCAGGACGACGCTGACCGTCGACTGCTCGCGGCGCGGACGGTTGTAGATGAGCCCCACCGCCAGCAGGATCATGCCCACGGCGAGGTAGCGACCGAAGATGTCCGGGTCGAAGAAGAAGGAGTTGACGGTGAAATACGTGTGCTGATCGTTTTGGACGACGAGCTTTGGGTTAAGCAGGATTGTCTTGGTCGCGTACTCGTAGAACCCGACGATCGAGAAGATCACGGCGAGCACCACCGTCACCCGCAGGCAGGTGCGCAGCGCGCGCGACGTCCACGGAAGATCGCGCAGGAGCCGGTAGAGCAGCGCGAACGGGACATAGAAGAAGACCATGTTCTGCAGGGCCTTGACGAAGTCCGGCGAGTAGGTCGCCTGGACGGCGTACAGGACGACGTACAGCGCGAGCAGGCGCTCGGCCCAGCCGACCAGGTCGGTGGCGCCGGCCGGCGGGACCCAGCGCGGCCGTTGACCCGGCTCTGGAGCGTCCGGCCTCGGGGCCCGCCACGCCGCGAAGGCCGAGGCCAGTGCCCCCACGGCCACGACCAGATACAGGGGGACCAGCAAGTTCGACGTCGTGCCGCCGGCCTTGATGGGAACGCGAAATGGGAGCGCCAGCACGGCCAGGGGCGCGACGAGTCGCGGGCGGCGGGCGAGCACGGCTGCGGCGGCGATCAGCACGCCGACGGCAAGCACCGCCCCCACCACCGCCTCGAGCGGATGCCGGTGCACCACCCCCAACCGAGGCGAGTCCCAGATGTCGGCCAGCAGCAGCACGGAGGCGACGACGAGCGCGGCCGGCATCGAGACCGCGCACGCGCGCCGATCGGGCGTCAGCAGAACGAGCGCTGCCAGCAGCGCGACGACGATAACGCCGGCCTTTGGCAACGGTCCTGAGAGGGCAGCGAACGCGATCACCAGACGCCACATCATCCACTACCCTCTTGCCTCATGCCCTCTGCGAAGCTCGCGGTGGCCGTCGGGCTGACCGCGCTTTCGCTGTCAGCGTGTGGGACGACTTCCA